>JAZLJP010000222.1:0-12523 GCA_045617985.1 Kiritimatiellia bacterium | reverse complement strand
GCCGCAGCAGGGGTGGGAGGGGTGGAATAGGGGGATTTTGTGCGCATGGGACGTATGATAGCACAGGCGGGAGGGGAAGGCAAGGAGAAAATGAGATTATGGTGCGGACGAAATCTTTTGATGTGAAAGGGCGAGATGTATGTAGGAGTATGAATCGGAGAGTACGACAGGGATACGCGACAGGGGGGCGACGGGGAGAACACGTTTGAGGGCGACGGGGAAAGCACGTTGAGGGCAACGGGGTTTATCTTTTGAATGTTCACCCAAGGAGGCGGGTTGAACTTGGACACACATACACACGAATTACGGTGCCTTGGTGAATTGCGGCGTCTTGGTGAATTGCGGTGTCTCGATGATTTCCATCGGCATGGCTCAGAAGTGAGGCGATTCGCCCAAAAGCCCGAAAAAAGCGAGATTTAGTTCATTGATTTTCACCCCCTATAAATGGTATAATAGCACTATCATTTTTTGGAGGTACTATGGCTGAAGAACTGCAACAACTTCTGGAGAAGATCCAACATGACGGCGTCGAGAAGGCGAAGGCCGAAGCGGACGCCATTCTCGCGAAGGCGAAAACCGAAGCGGATACCCTTTTGAAAGCGGCCGAAGAGAAGGCTGCCGCCGCCAAGGCCCAGGCCGAGTGCGACGCCAAGGCGTCTGCCGAGCGCGCCGAAAAGACGATCCGCCAAGCGGCTCGCGATACGGTGCTGGAGGTGAAGGATGCGCTCGCAAAGCTGCTGGAAGAGCTTCTCGCGAAGAATGTTTCCGCCGCGCTCGCCCAGCCGGGCGAGGCTGCCGCGCTTGCGCTCGGCGCCATCAAGTCGCTCGGAGCCGATCAGGCGGACGTCGCCGCCGGCACGCAGCTCGCCGCCGCCCTGAAGGCCCAGCTTGCCGCCGCCGCCAAAACAGGCGTGAAAGTGGTGTTGGACGAGACCGCTGGCGCAGGCTTCTCCCTTCGCCTCGCCGGCGGCCGCGGGGAGCACGACTTCTCCGAGGCGGCCAGCCCCGCCGCCACCGCCAAGCGCCTCCGCCCGGCCCTCGCGGCCCTGCTGCAGTAACCTCTCTTGAGAGCGCACTTCCCTATGGCAGCCGATTATCTGATTTCCAGTCTCCCGCCGCTGTCGCTTGACGGCCCGGCGCCGCTCACGGCCGAAAAATTCCTGGCCGCCTGCAGCGACCAGCTGGGGGCGCGTCACGCCGAAGCGCTTGCGAAGATTCTGAAGGCGGAGAGGGCCGGCGTCGCGGCGTGGGACGATCTCGACGCCCAGCTCCGGAACGCCATCGCCGCCGAACGCGCACGGGCGCGTGGCGCCGATCCGGCGAAATGGCGCCGCCCCGTTGAAGGCTGTTCGCTCTACTGGGCGGGCCGCGTGCAGGCCGCCTTCCAGGAGAAGGATCCCGCCAAGCGCGACCGTCTGCTCGACCAGGTGCGCTGGGATGCGGCAGGCGAATTGACACCCGCCGCCTCGCCGCTCTCCGCAGCTGCGGCCTACACCTACGCCGTGCGCCTCGCCCTCGTACTGCGGCGTGCGGCGCTTTCGGCCGAAGCCGGCAACGCGGTGTTCGACACGCTCACCGCCGCCACCAAACTCGAATTTTAACCACCCTTTTCTCGAAAGGATATTTCATGGCAGCAACAGGAAAAATCGTTGGCGTCAACGGCAACATGATCACGGTCGCCTTCGAGGGCGCCGTGGCCCAGAACGAAGTGGGCTACGCCGTGTTGGGCGACAAGAAGCTGATGGCGGAAATCGTGCGTGTGCGCGGCCGCCGCTGCGACATGCAGGTGTTCGATGCCACAGCCGACCTCGCCGTGGACGACACGGTGGAATTCAGCGGCAACCTCCTCGCCGCCGAGCTCGGCCCGGGCATGCTCCGCCAGGTGTACGACGGCCTGCAGAATCCGCTTGCCGACCTCGCGCGCGAGGCGGGCAAGGTTTCGAAGGACGCCGCCTTCTTCCTCCAGCGCGGCATGTACATCCCCGGGCTTCCGCGCGATGTGAAATGGGCCTGGCATCCCATCGCAAAACCGGGCAACCGCGTAGCGGCCGGCGACTTCCTCGGCTGGGTGCCGGAAGGCATCTTCGATGAAAAGATCCTGCCGGGCCACAAGATCATGGTGCCCTTCGCCCTCCGCGGCCAGTACACCGTAAAATCGCTCGCCCCCGTAGGCGACTACACCGTGACGGAAGACATCGCGACCCTCGTCGCGGCCGACGGGCGCACCGAGGTGAAGGTGCAGATGATGCAGAAGTGGCCGGTGAAGGTGCCGATCAAGTGTTTCGTCGAACGCCTCGAGCCCACCGAAACACTCGAAACGACAGTCCGTACAATCGATACGTTCTTCCCCGTGGCCGTGGGCGGCACCTACTGCATTCCGGGGCCGTTCGGCGCGGGCAAGACGGTGCTGCAGCAGACGACCGCGCGCTATGCGAAAATCGACGTGGTGGTATCCGCCGCGTGTGGCGAACGCGCCGGCGAAGTGGTGGAAATGCTGAAGGAGTTCCCCGAGCTCGACGACCCCCGCACGGGCAAGAAGCTCATGGACCGCACGATCATCATCTGCAACACGTCCTCGATGCCGGTCGCCTCGCGCGAGGCCTCCGTGTACACGGCCGTGACCCTCGCGGAATACTACCGCCAGATGGGCCTCAACGTGCTCGTGCTGGCCGACTCCACGTCCCGCTGGGCGCAGGCCATGCGTGAACTTTCCGGCCGTTTGGAGGAAATCCCGGGCGAAGAAGCGTTCCCGGCCTACCTCGAATCGCGCATCGCGGCGTTCTACGAGCGTGCGGGCCGCGTGAAACTCCGCAACGGCAAGATCGGTTCCGTCACGATCGGCGGATCCGTATCGCCCGCCGGCGGCAACTTCGACGAACCCGTAACCCAGGCGACGCTGAAGGTGGTGGGCGGCTTCCACGGCCTCTCGCGCGCCCGTTCGGACGCCCGCCGCTATCCGGCCATCGATCCGCTCGATTCCTGGAGCCACTATACGTCCGTCATCGAAGTCGACCGCGTTGAACAGGCGCGCGCCCTTCTCCACAAGGGCAATGAAGTCGGCCAGATGATGAAGGTCGTCGGCGAAGAAGGCACGTCGCTTGCGGACTTCACGTGCTACTTGAAGGCCGAATTCCTCGATGCCGTCTATCTCCAGCAGAACGCCTTCTCCGATTCCGACGCCTCCACGCCGGTCGTCCGCCAGAAGGAAATGTTCGACGTCGTTGAAAAGGCGCTCTTCACCACCTACAAGTTCACGGACAAGGAAGAGATGCGCCGGTTCTTCATGGACCTCCAGCAGACGTACATCGACTGGAACGACTCGCCCTTCGAGAGCGACAAGTTCAAAGCGACGAAGGCGCTTCTCCTTGAGAAGATCGAAGGCGCCAAGGCGTAAGTGAAAGGATTACCCCCATGTTCAATTCCAAGGTCTACCACCGCATCGACGCCCTCTCGGGCTCCATCGCGACGCTCCGCGCCGAGGGCGTGAAGTATAATGAAATCGCCGAGGTCGAATCGCGCGCCGGCACATCGCTCGCGCAGGTCATCAAGCTCGACGGCCCGAACGTGACGCTCCAGATCTTCGCGGGCGCCCGCGGCGTCGATACCGATGCCGCCGTGCGCTTTCTCGGCGAGACGATGAAGGTGCCCTTCTCCGAAGCCCTTCTCGGCCGCGCCTTCACCGGTTCGGGCGAGCCGCGCGACGGCGGCCCCGCGATCACCGAAAATCTGATTCCGATCGGGCAGCCCTCGGTGAACCCGGCCAAGCGCATCATGCCCAACCGCATGGTGAAGACGAACATTCCGATGATCGACCTCTTCAACTCGCTCGTCATTTCGCAGAAGCTCCCGATCTTCGCCCGCGCCGGCGAGCCCTACAACGACCTCCTCGCGCGCATCGCCCTTCAGGCCGACTCCGACGTGATCATCATCGGCGGCATGGGCCTCAAGTATGACGAATACCTGAAGTTCCGGTCGACGCTCGACAAGTCGGGCGCTCTTTCCAAAACGGTGATGTTCGTTCACACGGCCGCCGACCCGACCGTGGAATGCATGCTCGTGCCGGATATCTCCCTCGCCGTCGCCGAAAAGTTCGCCCTCCAGGGGAATGATGTTCTCTGGCTTCTGACGGACATGACCTCCTTCGCGGACGCGATGAAGGAAATCGCCATCACGATGGAACAGATCCCCTCGAACCGCGGCTACCCCGGCGACCTCTACTCGCAGCTCGCCGCCCGCTACGAAAAGGCGGTGGACTTCGACGGCGCCGGCTCGATCACGATTCTCGCCGTGACGACGATGCCGGGCGACGACGTGACGCACCCCGTGCCGGACAACACGGGCTACATCACCGAAGGCCAGTTCTATCTGCGCAACGGCCGCATCGAACCGTTCGGTTCGCTCTCGCGCTTGAAACAGCAGGTGAACAAGGGCGAGGATAAGTTCGTCGACGTCGACGGCAAGCAGATGAACATCAACAAGACCCGCAAGGACCACCGCACGATCATGGATGCCATGATCAAGCTTTACGCCCAGTACAAGGAAACGATCGAAAAGCAGTCGATGGGCTTCCGCATGAGTGCATGGGACCAGAAGCTTCTCAAGTACGGCGCCCTCTTCGAAGAGAAGATGATGGCCCTCTCGGTGAACATCGACTTGATCGACGCTCTCGACCTTGGCTGGAAAATCCTCGCCCAATGCTTCAATAAGGACGAGGTAGGCATCCCCTCGAAGTATACCGACGAGTTCTGGCCCAAGGCCTAAATCGAAGCCCCCACAGACGCGCCCCAAGCGCGTCCCCCTCTAATCAAATAACCTCGAACGTCTGGTGCACGTTCGAGGTTATTTACAATTAGCTCTTTTTAGCCGTCATCACACCTCGGTCGTGTCGCAAACGAGGTTTTCCATGATGTAGTCTTTACGCTCGGGGGTGTTGGCGCCCATGTAGAACTGGATCGTCTTATCGACCTCGCTGTCGTCATGGCACCCGACGGGCGTGAGGCGCATGTTCTTCCCGATGAACTCCGTGAAGTCTTCCGGGTTCAATTCGCCAAGGCCCTTGAAGCGCGTGATTTCGGCGGCCTTGCCGCACTTGGCAATCGCCTTCACGCGTTCTTCTTCGGTGAAGCAGTAGTAGACCTCTTTCTTGTTGCGCACGCGAAAGAGCGGCGTTTCGAGGATGAAGATGCGCTTGTCCAGAACGAGCTGCTTGTAGAAGCGCATGAAGAACGTGATGAGCAGGTTGCGGATGTGGAGGCCGTCCACATCGGCATCGGTTGCGAAGATGATCTTGCCGTAGCGCAGATGTTCGAGCGTCTCTTCGATGTCGAGCGTCTTGATGAGGTTGAAGAACTCCACGTTCTTGTAGAGGACGTCCTTCGCAAGGCCGCATGTGTTGAGGCACTTGCCACGCAGGAAAAAGACCGCCTGGTTTTCCGCATTGCGGCTGCGGTTGAGCGTACCGCCGGCGGAGAGACCTTCCGTGAGGAAGAGCATCGTGTCGCTCCCTTCGGCGAGCCCCGTCTTCTTATCCACCTTGTCGAGCTTCAGATGGCGCTTGCAGTCCTTGAGCTGCGGCACACGCACGCTCACGGCCTGGCTACGCTCGCGCGCCTGCTTCTTGATCGTGTTGAGCTGGCTGCGGAGCTTCGAGGTTTCCTCCACCTTGGCCACGAGGCGATCGGCCTCCACCGTATTCTTGTGGAAGAGCGCCTCGGCCTCCTTCTTGATCTGGGCCACGAGATCGGCGCGGATTTCCGGCGAACCGAGCTTCGTCTTGGCCTGACCTTCGAAGGTGGGATCCTGCATGCGGATGGCGATGGCGCCGATGATGCCTTCGCGCACGTCGTCGCCGTCGAATTTCTTCTTCGAATACTCGTTGAGGGCCTTCGTGAGGCCTTCCTTGAACGCGCTCAAGTGCGTGCCGCCTTCGGTGGTGTGCTGGCCGTTGACGAAGGAATAGTATTCTTCCGAGAAGCGGTTCGTGTGGGTGAACACGAACTCGAGCGTCTTCGAACGGAAATGGAACGGCTGGTAGACCTTCTCGAACTGCGCCTCGTCCTGAATGAGGTCCGCAAGGCCCTGGTCGCTCACCACCTTCTCGCCGTTCAAGTCGAGCGTGAGGCCGGCGTTCAGGTAGGCGTACATCTTCAGGCGGCGCATCACGTGCTCTTCACGGAAGCGGAACTTCTTGAAGACGGTCGCATCCGGCAGGAACTCGATGAGCGTACCGTTCCGCTCGCCCGCAACCTTACACTTGCCGCGATGCTTTTCCTTCAAGTTCCCCTTTTCAAAGAGCGCATCGGAATATTCGCCGTCGCGCACGGCGCGCACGTAGAAACGGTCAGAAAGGGCATTCACGGCCTTCGTACCCACGCCGTTCATGCCCACCGAGAACTGGAAGCTTTCGGTGTTGAACTTGCCGCCCGTGTTGAGCTCGCTCACACAATCGACCACCTTGCCGAGCGGGATGCCGCGCCCGTAGTCGCGCACGCTGCAGGCACCCGAGTTCCAGTCGAGTTTGATTTCGACCTTGCGCCCGAAACCCATGATGAATTCGTCGATCGCGTTATCGATGACTTCCTTCAAAAGCACGTAGATGCCGTCGTCGTAATCGCCGCCGTCGCCCGCCCGGCCGATATACATGCCCAGACGCAGCCGAATGTGCTCCATCGCGTTCAAATGCTTAATTTGATCGTCTTCGTATTTATTTGCCGCCATTGCTCTTCCGTCGCTTCGCTATTAAAAGGTTCTGGACATTCCGTCCACTCCCAAACATTATACCATATTTTCCCTCATCCTGCGCTCTTCTCTTCAACGGGAATTCAAGGTTTTTCACCCCTTCGAACAGACGCCGCGCGCTTGAGGAAACGGAGGTGGGTGACAAATGGAGGAATGGTGAAGAAAAAGGCGAGCACATCCGAAATCGGGAGGGAGACCCAGATGGCGAACATGTGGTCCGTGAAGAAATAGGGGAGAATCCAGATGCAGGGGAGGAGGCAGAGGCATTGGCGCATCATCGAAAGGATCGTTGCGGTCCAGGGGTGGCCGATCGATTGGAAATAGGTCGTGGCCACCACGTTGAGGCCGATACACCAGAGCATGCAGTTCGAGAGCCGCAGATCGCCGGAGGCAAGCGCAAGGAAGGCGCGGTCCTTTCCGTCCGTAAAGATACGGGCGATCGCCTCGGGCGCCACGATCTGCGCGAGGGCGGCAACGGTCACCAGCACCGTCGTCACCCAGAAGCCAAGCAGCAACGCGCCGCGCACGCGGGCGTAGTTCCGCGCGCCCCAGTTGAAGCCCATAATCGGGGAAAGCCCCTGCTGCACGCCCAAGACCGGCATGAAAAAGAGCATCATCACCATCTGGAAGATGCCGAGCGAGGCGATCTGCGCCGTCGCAACCGCCTTGTCGCCGCCGGACCATTTCACGAACACCATCTGCATGGATACCGTGATGAGACTGCCCATGAGCTGCTGCAGCGCGGGCGAAAGCCCGATTCCCGCCGCTCGCCCGATAAAAGCGCGGTAGAAGCGAATGCACTGCCACCGCAGGCGCACCGCGCTATGCCCCGGTCGATAGTAGGCGAGCGCCCAGAGCATCGAAAGGAACATCGCGATGTTCGTAGCCCACGCCGCACCGGCCACGCCCATCTTGAGCGTAAAGATGAAAATCGGATCGAGGATGAGGTTCGTTCCGAACCCCACGATCATGCAGACCATTCCCGGAAGAACCGCCCCTTCGCTGCGCATCGCCGCAGAGAGCCCGAAGGCGAGATGCGAGAAGATGCTCGACACCAAAACGAGCCGCAAGTAGGTTTTCGCCTGTTCAAGCGCCCCCGCACTCACCCCCGCGCCGCCGGTCGCCCTGAGAATCGGGTCGAGGAAAATGAAGATGAGCGGCGGCAACACGAAAAAGAAGGCGAGCTTGAAAGCGACGAGTTCGCCGAGAATCTTCTCACACGCGCTCCGATCCCCCGCGCCGAGCTTGAGCGAAATGAGCGCCGCATGGCCCGCGCCCACGAAGACGCCGAACGCGCCGAACACCATCAGAATCGGAAAGGCGAGCGTGAGGCCCGCCATCGCATCCTGCCCGCACCCCTGCCCGATGTACACGCGATCGACAATCGAGTAGAGCGCGTTCAACGTCATCGAGACGAGCGCCGGCCAGGAAAAACGAGCAAGGAGGCGCCCAAGCGGCGCCTCCGCGAGTTCTGTAAGCCGCTCCTCCGCCATCAGAAGACCAACGCCACGTCGTCGCCAAGCGCCTTGCGAATACGCGCCATTTCATCGGCCGCAATCGGGCAGCCCGTCAGAACCAGCGAATCCAGCCGGCGCCACGGCGCGAGATCGGCCGGCAACTTGGATATGCGGCAGTTGCCGAAGGAGATGCTCCTCAGGGCCGGCAACCGAACGAACCAATCCGGCACCTCCGTGATCATGTTGCTATCGAGAACCGCCGTTTCGAGTTTCGGGCAATTCTTGAGGAAGGCCGGAATCGCCTTGAGCTTGTTGCGGCGCAGATAGATCGCCCGAAGATCCACGCACTTCCCGAGCGATTCGGGGAGGGAGGCGATCTGGTTCTCGTTGAGACGCAGCCACTTGAGCTTCGTCGCGCCGCCCAAGGCGTCCGGAACGGCCGTAAGCTTATTGCCGTCGAGATTGAGATAGGTGAGGTTCGCAATCTTCTCAAGGTCGGCCGGGGCTTCCGTAAGCCCGCACCGCGCAAGATAGAGATGCTCCAGAGCCGGAAGCGCAAAGACGTCCTTCGGAACACTCGCCAGTTCCCGCTCGGAAAGATCAAGCTCCTTCAACTTCGCGAGGCCCGCAAGCGCCCCTTCGCCGAGCGCCTCCTTCCCGCCGCGCAGATAGAGGCGCACGACCTCGGTGCGGTTCGTCGCCGCAAGCGCGGCAAGGGATGTCACGGGCGTCGCATCGGCCGGACGCCCCCGGTTCTCAAAACATCCCGCGCAGAGCGCACACAGCGCCAACACCCCCATCGGGAGAATCGTCTTCATCATCACATCAGGTCCTTTCCTGTTCATCACTCTTGTCATCCGGATTCGCCGGCCCTTCCCTCGCCGCAAGCGGTTGCTGCTTCGGGCACCCGAGAGCAGGGTCATTCGCCTCGTCTTCATCCAGCAATTCTTCATAGAAAAAGGCAAACGCCGTAAGCGGATAAGGCGAGATCAAAAAGCCGGCGATTTCACCTGCAACCCGATTCAAACGGCGAATCAGATACGGCGAAACGCTCCAACCGATAAAGCTGAGACCCAAAAAGAAAATCCGCATACGGTTGCCTTCCATCAACCGTTTCGATTCATCCAAACACCGATCCACCGTCCAATCGGGATGATCGACAAGGAGATACCCCGCCATCCGATAGGAGAAAAGGGCCCTAATGCCCGGCACGATGAAACAGAGCGACCAAAGGGCAACATAGAGCTGCTCCCAGAAAATCAAGTTCAGAATCCGCCACGCGTTTCCAAAACCGCTGAGACCGTGCGCCGTTTTCAAGCCTCCGCGGGCGCTCGCGATCGACATGCTTAACGTACCCCAGGACATGAATCCATACAGGTAGCAGAGAATCGTCAAGAACGCCAATAAAGTTCCAAAAAGGACCGCCCACCCCTCGATGGGGATTTTGGCCATGACCCCGAGCAAATCATTAACGCCCGTCAGCAGCGTATCGCATTTTTCAAGATCAATGGCTTCGAAAACGGAAACCGCCGTCAAGCGCTCGTGCGCAACACGTTCCACGGCAGTTCCGAAAGCGGAAAGCGCCGCAGAACACTCGGCGGCAAGCTCGCTCCCCACGACAATCCTGAAAACGAGGGCCCCGATCACGCAGGCGATTCCCGCCAAAACGGCAAATCCGATTCCCACGCACGACATCACGAGCTGCCCCAAAAGGAAGGCCCCGTAGGTGTCGCCCGTCCCGAGCTGCTGCCAGGCGCGCTGCCGCGTTTCTTTCGCCGTTCGCATCGTCGGATTTCCCCGCTTACGCGCCAAAACACATGATCTGCTTTTCAAAGCCGAACGTCATCGCGATGAGAGCTGCGCGCACCCACATGCCGTTACGCATCTGGCGCCAATACATCGCCCGCGGATCATGGTCGCAACATGTGGCGATCTCATCGCGCCGCGGGAGCGGATGCATGATGATGCCATCCTTCGGAAGAAGCTTCAGCTCTTCGGCGCCGAACTTGAAACGGCTCGTATCGATCTTCGCGCTTTCGCCCTTCGACAAGTCCCATTCGTCCTGGATACGCGTCATGTAGACGGCATCCGAAAGCGAAATCGCCTCGCGCAGGTTGTCCGACACCGCAAACGACACCCCCTTCTCCTTCAGGATCGCAAGCACGTCTTCCGGCACCTGCAACTGCGGCGGCGCCACGAACACCTGCCGGATGTTCTCGAAGTTCGTCAGGAGATAGCTGAGAGACCGCACCGTACGCCCGCGGAGGAGGTCGCCGCAGAAGGTCACCGTGCGGTTCTGCAAGCCTCCCTTCGCCTCGAACGAACGCAGGAGCGTGTAGATGTCCAAGAGCGCCTGCGTGGGGTGCTGGTCCTTGCCCGAGCCGGCGTTGATGATCGGAATCGGACGCGACGAATTCGAAAGTTCCCACGCCATGTGCTCGGCAAGCCCCTTCTCCGGCGTACGCATGATGATGAGGTCGAAATAGGAAGAGAACGTGCGAATCGAATCTTCCCGCGATTCCCCCTTGAATTCGGAGGACGTGGCGGCATCGCGCACGCTGCCCGTGGTCAACCCGAGGATCTGGCAGGCGCTCAGGTGCGAGAGGAACGTGCGGGAGCTCGGCTGCGAGAAGTAGAGCATCGCCCGCTTGTGCGGCAGAAGCGACTTCAAGTAGAGCGCACCTTCCTTCGACTTCGCCATGAAGCGGATGCGGTTGGCGAGCGCCGCGAGGCGCACAAGCAGGTTTCGATCGAATTGCTGAGCGAAAAGCGTATGGTAAGGCGTATCCTCCAAGTCGTCGTGCGCCAGATACGGCTTCTTCGCCTCCAGCGGCAACGCCTCGAAATCCTCCCAGGAAATCTTCGTCAAATTCGACATTTTCGCATCACTCCTTCTTCGTCAAAAAGTTCTATTATTATAGCAAATCGGCGACAAGGCGTGTGGAAAAATCGTAGGGCCGATGCATAAAATCAACCGGCCGACAACCGTCTGCTTCATCGTCTTCTCCACCTTTCAGGAATCAATGCTGGAACAGGAATTCGCGCGAATTCAAGAGCGCCCACGCAAGGTCGCGCGGGAAACGCCAGCGTTCGCGCCCCTTGAGCGAATTGAACCGCGCGAGAAGCCTCTCGCGCTCGGCCCGCTGCGGCGCGCGCGCGAGGAACCGCCAGTAGAGGTCGGTAATGATCTCGGGCATCTTCTGCTTGCGATACTCCTTGCCATCGACGATACGGCCGAGGTTCGCGAAGATCTTGCCCGAATTGAAGAGATAGAGCCGCTGTTTCGCGGTCACTTCATTATGCCGCTCGGAGAGGAGGCCCGAATCGCGCGCCGGCCGCCCGAAGAGGAGCAGGAAGGCGTTTGAAATCGATCCGTCCTCGATGAGGATGCTCTTGCGGTCCTTCGGCAGGAACGTGAACGGCTCCGGGGCGATCGACTGGTAGTCGCGCGTCGTATTCGTGAGCGTGCAGATGGCATCGTCAAGCACTTCCGCATCGAGCCGCCGCAGCTTGAAGCCGCCCGTCACCGACCCGCGGCCGTACGCGCTTGAAAGGACGATCGCCCGCACGAGCGGCCGAAGCCGATAGCCGTTCTTCACAAACAGTTCGACATGCGCAGGCTCGACCTCCGTATGCCCGAATAGCCACCACGTCACCCGCTTCACGAAGGCCGTCGCGAACTCCTTCTGCCATTCGCCCAACAGCCGTTTCACAAACAAGCCGCGCCGATCGTGCCCTTCGCTCTGAACGATCTCTTCCTTCCATTCGCGCGTATTCTTGATCCGCACGCCTTGGAAGTAGCCCGCGAGTTCCTTCCGCCGCGCCTCCGAAAGATCCTTCCATTGCCAGCCGAGGAACGTGAGCGCGGCCGCCTCGGCGAACCCGTCGGGCGTGCGGCGCGCCGTCGCCCGGATGAAGTTCGCCTCGGGATCGCGGAAGTCGCTGCCCGTCGCCGTGAGCAAGGCGCGGGCGAAATGGCTCCACGGCTCGTCATTCAGCACAAACGCGCGAATCCGCCGATGGTACACATACACCGCATTCGGCCAGAGGTTGATCGGGAACTCGCTCTTCACGCGCAGGATGTCGCAGAAATGGAGCGACCAATAATCCGCAAAGGATTCGGAGGCGAGAAGCCGATCCACGAACGCCGCGCGCTTCCTGAGCGCGGCGGGGAACGCCATCGCCTCCACCTTCGTGGGGATGCGCCCGAGGAGATCGAGAGAGAGGCGCCGCCCGAGAACGGCCGGCGTCGCATCGCCGGCCCCCGGCTCGTAGAGCGGCCGGGCGGGCGGCAACGGCCGCGCCTTTTTCACGGCCGGCTTGGGGGG
>JAZLJP010000221.1:0-6822 GCA_045617985.1 Kiritimatiellia bacterium | reverse complement strand
CGGTAGGGCGCGATCACCGAGCGCGCCGCCCCCCGACGCCGGTAGGGCGCGATCACCGAGCGCGCCGTCGCCGCCCGCCTCGTACCACCCCGCAAACACAAACCCCTTGTTGGCGGTCGCCTTCAAGGTCACCGCCTTCCCCGCGGCCGCGAGCGCCGAACCGGCCACCTTGCCGCGCGTCGCGTCGTTCGCAAGCCCCCGCACATACGCCTTCCCGGCGAACACCTTCTCCGCCTTCGCGAGCGCATCCGCCTCGGCCTTCGTCGCCGTCCCATTCGCCACCTTCGCCTTGATCTCTCCATACCCCGGGTCGCGGATCGTCACCGTGCACAATCCTCCCGGTAGGGCGCGATCACCGAGCGCGCCGCCCTCCCCCGCAATCGCCAAATTCATCGGATTGGCGAGTTGCAGCGTCAGCATCTCGTCCGCCTCCACGGCCTTATCGACCGCGACCGGAATCACGATCGTCTTCTCGCCGATCTCGCCCTTCGCCCAATTCAAAGTCACAGGGAACTTGAACGACTTCACGGCCACCCCATCAACGAGAGCCCCCTTCAAATCGAGATCCGCCGCCGTAGCGGTGTTATACGTCACCACCACCTGCACGCTCGAAGCGAGGCCGGCGTTGCCACCCTTCACTCGTACGGCGAGCTTCGTCCCCTCGACGGCAACACGCTGCGCGCCGCCGGCAAACTTGACCGTACATGCACCGTCGGGCTCATCTCCGCCAGGCGCGTCGGGCTTAGTCGGATCACTTCCCAGCAAACCTTCCTCGCCATCGACTACGCCATCGCCATCGGTGTCAAGCGTCGTCATCACGTCTACGGCGGCAACGGCATGGTCGTAACCGCGAATCTTAAGATAGACCGTCTCCCAGGCGCTGGTGACAGTCGTCGCCGCCATATCCCAGCGGAAACCAGTTCCATACCCCTCCCCGGGCACGATCTCGCCCAAGGTATCGGTAGCGAGCAGCTCGCCCTCCACCCCGCCGCGCCGATACTCCACCACCGTGCCCTCGGGAATCACCAATGCGCCGTCAGTCACCACCTTCGCATTGACCTGGCGAATCATCTTCGCTTCGCGCACGTACCGTTCATCCACGATTGCGAGCGTACCCGCTTTCGGGCTCCACTCCGCAACGTTGTTCGCCCGATTGCCATCCGCCACCGTCTCCTTGGGATCGAGCAACACCTTGAAGACGAGATTCGTATAGCCCTCCACGGCGTTCCATTGCGAGGTCAGGCACACACTTCCGCCCGCGACGACATTGGTGGTCGCGTTGAAGAACTCATTGGTCACGCCATTCGCCACGGCGATGAACTTGACCGGCACGTTCACGGCGTTCGTCCGGCCGAGGTTGTGGATCGTGGCAACAAATTCATTCCCCCCCCCATAGAACACCCGCTCGCCCTCGACGCCGATTTCATTCGCCGTCACCGACACATCCGCCCCGCCGGCGAGTTCGAAGTTCTTCAACGCCGCCGCACCAGAACGCATCACGCCCTGCATGTCGCGGCTGCCGCTCACGCTCTCGTAGGCGAGGCGCAAGGTGCCATCCGCCGCATACGCGCCCGCAAACGCGCTTGCGCGTTCCGCCGGCAGCCACAGCGTGGCCGGCACCTGCCACTTGCCGGTGGCATCGCACGCCATCAGCATCACGCCATTCTGCGTACCATCCGTCTTCGGCGCATGCTGCCACACAAGACCCTGCACGCCGTCGACCCCCTTCAAATACGCCGCATCATGCGGCAACACCGCATCGGCTGTTCCCTCGACCACCGCTTCGCCCCCGGCGGCAAACCCGCGCTTCGTCCAAAGCGCGCCATCCTGCACCCAGTGGAATCGCACCACCCCTTCCGCGTCATACCCCACATCGGGATTCTCAATCCACGACTCCCCAACGACCGTCGTCGAGCCGACCACGCCGCCGCCCGCAACTTCAAAACCGCGCAGCTTGTAGACTCCGCCGTCTTCCACCGTGCAGGCGATCGCCCCGTTCGCGCCCCGTGCGGCAACCGCAAGACCGTTCACGCTGCCGACCTTGCCGAGCGAAACCACGTTCCCCCACGCGCCGCCCGCAAACTTCACGCACTTCACCACCGTGTTGGAACCGTAGAATGCGTTGTCGGGATTCGCGCACCATGCCACATACGCGGTGCCGTCAGCCGCCACCGCCACCCGGGGAGCGAAATCCACCTGGTCGTCCGCCGTGAGGTTCTTGCTCGTCCACACGCCCGTCGACGGATTGCGTACGCCCACGGCGATCTCCATCTTCCGCGTGATGTCCGTGAGTTGCGTCGAATTGCCGATTTGCCCCTTCAAGTTGACCCAGGCGGCCACCACCGTGCCGTCGCCCGCCACACCCACCGCAGGCGAAAGGTCGGCCGTGCCGTCGTCCCAGGGCGTCTCCACCGCGCCCCACGCGCCATCCGCGCCCTTCCGGAACACCAGCTTCGACTGGTCGCTCGTCGCCCGCGCCGCTGCATTGGTCAAATAGAGGAGCGCGTCAACGCCGCCCCGCGTCGCAAGCGCGGGCTGCGGATTGCACACGTAGGACGCGGGCGACGCCGCCAAGGCGGCTGGCCGCACCGCCGCCAATTTCGCCGCATTGGCCTTCGTCGGCCCGATCTGCTGAAGGGCGGCAGAAGTTGCCGTCTCACCGCCTTCGACGGAATCGACTTTTGCGCCGTTCTTTACCACCCAATGCATCCACCGATACGAAACGTCATCAATGGAAGTCACATCATCCTTTCGCAACCCCTTGTCGCCATATTTCAAGTTAAAGAGCTCAACCGCCCAGAAGAACTGTCCACCGAACCCAAAATCATTCCACTTGCCCAGTTCGGCATCGGCAACGACCCCGACCTCGCCACCAACGGCAATTCTACAGCCGTCAATGCCTCCACCGCCCTCAACAACGCCCTCGACCAAAGGTTGTCCAAGCAGATGGAAGTCAAACCTCTCATCCTGTTTGCGAATAAGGAAATGTTCGTCACCGAATGCTCCTACGGAAACATAGCAGATATAGAGTGTCTGCGGAATCCGAAATGTCCACTGGCCGTCAACCACCACGTTTGCACCAATTACGGAATCGATGTTTACCCAAGTCTTCTTCTCGGGATTCCACTTGGCAATGACGTCTCCCTCCAACTTCAGCCTGACGTCCGCTCCCGCCATCTTTCCAATTGTCAACCCCTTCACATTTACGTCACGTAGCTTATTGTCTCCAAACAGCGTCCACTTCGTCTTGTTGCCAAGACTCGTCAACGCGCCCGTCATTACCTTGCCGGTCGACGAATCCATCACACTCGCCATTTTGATCTCCGGCACCCAACTGAAACCAGCCCCCGTGATGACCGCCCCGTAATCACTCGTCCACGGCGCCGCGTCCACAAGCCGGGCCAGCTTGAACACGCCATCGAGCCCCTTAAAGAATGAAAAGGCATCCATACCCGGATCTTGATACAAAATCGAATCATCCGCCTCAACAGCCCGAAGGGCGGACGTAAAGACATCGTCCGGCACTTTCGCCACGTCGAAATTCACCCGGAACGGCTTCGATTCCGCCCCGTCGCGTGTGACCGCCTTGATCTCAAGTTTCTCGCCGATTTCGCAACTCAAGCCGACATTGGTTCGGAACTGCGCCAGTTCCGGACCGTACATCTCAATTCTCTCACCCGTGCTCACGATCTCGCAGTGGTCGATCGGATCTTCCTCGTCCTGATTCTCGGTGTAGATCGTGAAATCGACCTCGATTGAGATGCCTTTCAGGAACGTGGCGTTCCGTCCCTGTCCCTTGGCGTATTCGCCGTCGCAGTATTTACTCCAAACGTCGATGATCTTCACCGTGTCGTTCGACGTGCACACGTGGAAATACGCGCTCGATCCCGTCGCCGTTTCCGGCGTCGCCGCCTCGGCACACGCGCCCAGCAGCGCCGCCGCCGCGAGAATCAAGGTTTTCATCATCTTCATGTTATTTCCTCCGTTGTCAAATCCTCGCCCTCGACCGGCTGCGACAGCACCTGCGGCCGCCCCTCCGGGGCGACCGCCACGAAGAAGAATTGCAACCCCTTATGGACATACTGCAATTTCATGATTCCGTCACCCGGTCGAAATACACAGCCCTCAGCGGCGGGCGCAGCGGAAGCCGCCGCTGTGGTCGGCATTCCAGTTGCTGCCGTAGTACCCGAAGACGCAGCGGTTGCCGTAGTAGTCCCAACCGCCGCCCCAGGAGTAGCCGTAGCCAAGCCCCGACGCATTTGTCGCGAACTCCCACACGTTCCCCGCCATGTCGTAAAGACCATATCCGTTCGGCGCAAACGAACCCACCGGTGACGTGTAGGGATAAACCCCGTCATTATACGCCGGGTGGTGGCCGGATGTGGAGTTGACATCGTAACGATAGTCCGTCTGGCTGGTGCCATTGCCATACAAAGCAATCGTGCTACTTGGGCTTGCATAATAGTTTGCCTGCGCGTGGCTGATGGTGTCGCCCCACGGGAAGAGCTTGCCCCGCAGCCCGCCGCGGGCGGCGTACTGCCACTCGTCGCAGGTCGGCAGCCGGTAGCCGCCACAGGAGAGGTTGGCCTGGCTCCACGAGGTACCCGTGCGCATCGGCGTGCCATCGCCCATGAGGTAGACGCACTTCTTGCCTTCCATCTCGCTGCGGGCGTTGCACCACTTGAGCGCATCGTAGCCCGTGATCGTGTGCACCGGATGGTTGGGCGCCTTGCCGCTGCCCGCATAGCTGAAGGCGTAGCCGTGCTTGATCGCCCAGTCATAGACCTCCTTCCAGTGCGAGTAGGTGACCTCGGTCTTGTCCATCCAGAAGGTGTCGACGGTGAGCGAGTAGGTGCCGTTTGACCAGCGGAGCTGGCCGCTGTTGGTGCCGCCGGGGATGCGCACCATGCCCGCGCGGGTCTCCTCGGTGGCGGTGATGACGGCCTTGAGGTCGTCTTCGCTCTTCGGGAAGTCCTTGCCCGCGTTCCAGACGATGTGCTTGTTCTTGCCGGGGGTGACGCCCGTCCCAAAGTCGCCCGAAAGCGTGTTCGCGGGCGGGGTGTACTTCTTGCCCTGGAACTCGAGCTTGATCTCGTAGGTGCAACCCTTCGAGCTCGGCAGGTCGTACCAGATGTCGACCTTGTTCGAGCCCTCGCGCTGTTCGCCGCGTACGTTCTCGACCTGCACGCCCCAGACACCTGCCATCAGGCAGGCCACCAGTACCATCAGCATCTTTTTCATCATGGTTTTTTCTCTCATTTTTCGAAACTCGTCAAACGGGAAAGGTAACGACAAAATGCCAACCGACAATCCGTCGCCCTCCCCGACAATCACGCGGCGGGGTAATTTTACCAAATCCCCCCGCCCCCTGTCAAAGGCAAGATTCAAATGAGCGACGTGCATCTGAGTAATTCGGTGGTGAAAAACTCAGATGCGCCCGTGCGGAAAGGGATCTCCTGTACAAAAAAAAATCCCCAATTGCTTGGGGATGGATGTAACCAACCAATAAATTGGCGGAGGGAGAGGGATTCGAACCCTCGATACGGAGATTAGTCCGTATGGCGATTTAGCAAACCGCTGCCTTCAGCCACTCGGCCATCCCTCCAATCGGAGAACGACGGATATGATAGTAAATTTTGCGAAGAAATGCAAGCGCGAAATGAGGAAATTTGATAAACTATCCGCAATGGAAAATTCTGTACAATTCAATCCGCCGCGCGTCCTCGCCTGGGAAGTGACGCGCCGCTGCCCGCTTCACTGCCGGCACTGCCGTGCCGGAGCGGCGAATGTTCCCTACGAACATGAGCTTTCAACCGACGAATGCCGCACGGTAATCGATTCGCTCGCCGCGCTTCGCCCCGCCCCGATGATCATCTGGACGGGCGGCGAGCCGATGCTCCGCCCCGACATTCTCACCCTCGTTTCCCACGCGACCGCGCGCGGCCTCCGCAGCGTGATGGCGCCCTGCGGCCTCCTCGTCACCGAGGAGCGTCTGCGCGAACTGAAGGAGGCGGGCGTGATGGCCTGCTCCTTCTCGCTCGACGGCCCCGACGCCGCCTCGCACGACGCCTTCCGCGGCGTTCCCGGCACTTTTGAAAACGTGACGCGCGCAATGCGCATCGCCCATTCGCTCGGCATGCCCTTCCAGGTGAATACGACCGTCTCCACTTTGAACGTCGATCGCCTTCCCGAAATCTACGATCAGGCCGTGACGCTCGGCGCCGCGAAACTCGACCTCTTCTTCCTCGTTCCCGTCGGCCGCGGCAAGGCGATCGGCGACTACGCACTCTCCGACGAACAAACGCGCCAGGTGCTCGACTGGGCCTTTCGCAAGGCCGCCGAAGGCCCGCTCGCCATCAAGGAGACCTGCTGCCCGCAAGCGCCCGGCATCTGGGCACAGTGGTGCGCCGCGCATCCCGCTTCGCCCTCGCCTCGCCCCTGCGGCTGCCTGGGCGGACGCGGCTTCGCGTTCCTTTCCCACGTAGGCGACCTTCAAACCTGCGGCTTCATCGACGTTCCCTGCGGCAACATCCGCGACGCCGCCTGTGATTTCTCCGCCCTCATCGCCCACGCCGCCAATCCACTCGGGCAAACAGGAACGTGCCGGGCACGGTAGGTGGCGTTTGGTGCCCGGTGTCTGGTGCCCGGTGCTTGGTGCCTGGCGCCCGGTGCCCGGTGCTTGGTAGGGGGCGCACACCGTGCGCGCCGCCCCTCCATCGTAGTCTGCGGCGCGCACGGGGCGCGCGCCCTATCGGCGGTACGACGCACCAAGAACCAGGCACCCGCCCTCCATCCCGTGACGATCTTCAGGGTCTCGCCGGC
>JAZLJP010000220.1:0-59664 GCA_045617985.1 Kiritimatiellia bacterium | reverse complement strand
CAAAATCGCGCACCACCTCGGCGACAAGCCGATCCGCTTCCGCCGCCTGCGCGACATCGCACCGATACGCCCGGACAACGCCCCCCGTACGCGCGGCGATTTCCTGCGCCTTCGCCTCCGCGCGCGGCAAATCGCGTGCCGCAATCGCCACGTCGGCGCCGAGTTCGGGCAGCGCCTCCGCGAGACAAGCGCCGATGCCCATCGACCCGCCGGTCACAATGCCTTTAAGTCCCTTGACGGAAAACAGATTTTGAACGTCGATTTTCATATTCGTCACTCCTTTATCGATTGACCAACATCAGCGGTCGGCTTCGCCATGCGTGGTGAGTACGCCTTGCGGCACATCGCGCGTGAGGGCGCTGCAGGTATGGAACGCGCCCTTCGTGCCGTCGGTGTGCACGGTACGGATCGCGTAATGGTAGCGCGTATGCGTCTTGAGGCCGCGATCGTCGAAGCGGTTCACGGCGAAGGCGAGGCCCTTGATCACATCGGGCTTCACGTTCGCGACGAAGTGCGCCTGATCGCGTGGGAAGTCGGCCGACTCGCCGCGGTAGAGTTCCCAGTGGTCGAAGGCGGGCGAGGGATCGAGACCCCATTCAAGATAGATCTGTCCAAGGCGCTCACCGTGGATCGCCTTCGGATCCGAGATGAGGCCCGTGTATTTGAAGGCGCTGTCGTCGGCAGGCTGGAGGGCGAGTTTCTTCCCGTTCGAAATGCGCACCGTCGCATACTGGTAGGGCTTGAGCGCCAGCACATCCGCCGGTCCGTCCGTCCACGGTTTTTCGAGAATCGTGTTGCGCGCCACCGTCGCGTCCGGAAGGAGATTCTGCCACACGTGCGCCGTCGTCACCCGGCCCTCGGTCTCGCGGAAGCGCGCGATGAGACCGGTTCCGTCTTCAGCGACTTTGAGTCCGATTAGAATCACGTTCGGACAGTCCGTCTTCACCCGTGCCTGCGAGAGGGCCGCCAGACGCGGATTCACCGTACGCGCCGCCAAAGCCGGCAGATGCGCGTCCTGCCAGGTGCCCTTGTAGCTTGTAATCGCATAGCGGTAGCGCAGGTTGAAGCTCTCGCCGTCCGGCTTGTGCTCCACGAGCCAGTCGTTGAAGAGGCACGGATAGATCGCGCTCTTGCCTGCGGGCGCCTTTCCTGTGAAGCATGTCTTATCGGGATGGATTTCGCCGAATTCGACGAGCGACGAATCGAACTGCACGAGCGCCACGCCGAACGCGCCGTTATCGACGCACGACCATTCGCGCGCCCCCACGTAGGAATCGGTGGAGTGGCCCGTCAAATCAAGATAGGGCCGCATCACGGGGCCGTTCAACTGCGCGTAGAAGGTGCCGCCAGGCACGTCGAACGGGAAGGCGAGATAGCCGTAGCGCCGATAGCGCTCGTTGCTCCTGCAGCGCAGGTTGCGCGCGTGGCGGATATCGATCTCCACCCAGATGCGCTTTTCATTCGGATCGAGCCGTACGCTGCGCCTGATTTCGGCACCGAGCGCCTGCGCGGGATCGGCCGCCCAGGTTTTGTGATTGTCGGCCGTGTAGCGGAAGTCGTTCGCAGGTGCCGTCAGCAGCTCGCGAGCGAGTTCCTTATCGTAGATCGAAGTGATGAGGCCGTTGCGTTCGGTGAGGCGATACCAGCGGTTCTCCTGCGTTCGGGCATTGCCGCCCGAACATGAGCTCGATACACATTTCCCGTTTTCCATTCGCCATTTTCCATTTTCCATTTTCAATTTTCCATTTGTAAATCGCGCGGCGGTTTGCTCCGCTCGTTCCACCCACTCGAAATGCTGCAGGCAGGTTTCGAAGACGCGGCGGCCCTGATAGCCGGCGGGGGTGGCGTAGCTATGTTCGTCGTTTTGGATAAGGCCCCACCAGGCGCGGCGGAAATCCTCGGCGGGATAGGGCTTGCCCTTCAGGGCCGCGACGGCGCATTCCGCTTCGGTGGCGGCAAGATCCCGATCGGCCGCAAGCTTGCGTGCGAGGCATTCGGGCATCGAATGGAGGAACTGTACCCAGCCGCTCGTCATTTCGCCGCGCAGAGTGGCGATCTGATCGCTCCATTTCGCGCGCAGCTGGTCGAACGGCTCATCGAGATTGCCCACCGTGTGCAGCTCGGGCCAGCGCCATTTCGCATTCCAGGCGCGGCACTTGGCGCTGATGCGCGTGTTGGGCCATTCGTCGTCGCCATAATAGGAGGTGAGCCACACGTCGAAGGGATAGCGTGCTTCCATCTGCTCGAGGCGCGAAGGCATCGCCTCTTCCATGCCGGCGATGCTCTTGGAATTGAAGCCGAAATCGCCGCCCGAGAGGGTGTAGTGGTTTTCGGCGAAAACGAGCATCCGCGAGGCGCGGTCGGCCGCCTCCCACCAGAAGACCATCGGCAGCGGCGAGCCCCAGCGCACGTCTACGCGCGCACCGCCGCCCTGGGCATCGGGATTGTGCACATGCCCGCGCTTCGACTTGTCGTACGGCCAAATGGTCGAGGGGAGCGGATTCCACTGGTTCGGCAGGAACACGAGGTTCTCCACGCCCGCTTCCGCGTAGGGCTGGACGATGCTCCAGGAGAGGCCCGGATTATCCGCCATGATCATCGTGCGCGGCTTTAAGCCCCAGCGCTCTTCGAAAACCTTGCGCGTGTAGGCCGAACGGCACATCTGCTCGAAACCGTAGGCCTGCAGGATGTTGCCCGCGCAGAAGGCGGAAACGCCAAGGCGGCCGCGTTTCATTTCGTCCGCCACCAAGGCATGCGTCGCATCCTCGCCGCGTTCAAGCGGGTAGTTGTGGAAGAACCAGTAGCCCTCGAGCGTGTAGCGATAGGCGGCCGGATCGCGGTCGGCGGGGTCGGCATCGACGAGCGCGCGCGCCGCGTCGGTGCGCACCACCGCGCCGTGGCGCTGCACGTACTGGGGATGGTGAAGGCCGATATCGGTGTGCGACGCCGTGAGGCAGTAGATCTTCCACGTGCGAACCGGCGGGAGGCCCGCCGGCAGATCCTTGATCGGCACGAGGGCGTAGAACGGCACGCCCGCCATGTCGCGCCCTACGAGGCGCCGATCATCGCGCGTCACGAGCGAAGTGGCCTTGAAGATCTTCTGCTCGACGCCGCGCTCCCAGATGTAGGCGCGCGCGAAATTGCGCACGACGGGGTAGGCGCCCGCAACGACGTCGAGGTCGGCCCACGTGCGGCCGTCCGCCGACGCCTGAAAGCGCCACGCCGCGGGATTGCGCCCTGGATAGGTTTGCGTGTCGTTCGCCACATACCATTCGTAGCGCGTCACGTCAACGGGCTCGGGCGCCTCCAAGGTCAGCCACACGGCGCCCATCGTTTCCGCCGCCATCGCGCGGTCGTCGTACCACTTCGTCTTGAGGTCGCCGTCAAGAGCCCGCGTGGGCTCGTAGGTTTCACGCACAACGTAGCCGTTCGGCGCCTTCGTCGTACGGTCGAAGGCGACCTTCGTGAAAGCCCGCGTCACCTCGGTCTTCCCCGAGAAGAATTTCAGCTCGGCGATCTGCAGCGCCTCGCCGCGCGTCGCCTCCACCTTGAAGCGATAGAACCGATACGCCTCGCCCGCCGAAGCGGAAAGCGCAAGCGTTGCAGAAAGGAGCGTAACGATAGTCCTCATTTGCTTTTCCTTTATTTCGCCTGGGCCATGACTTCGGCGAGCGTGACGGGGGCGCCGTTGCGCTTCTTCGATTGGGTGGCCGCTTCGAGGAACGCGTAGATTTCAAGGGTTTCCTCCTCCTGAACCGGTACGACGCCCGTTTCGAAGAAGCGCACGATGTCGACGAGGAGCGGGCGGTACCCGTTGTAGGCGCCGAGATCCACCGCCCCGCCGCGCGTCTTGCCCTTCCCTTCGCAGAACGCCACTCCGCCGTAGCAATGGCCCGGCCGGCTGTGGTTCAGCGCGCGCATCACGCCGAGGCGGCCATCCGCCCATGTGCCGATCGCCACGTCCTCGGTGCCCGTGCCGGTGCAGCGCACCTCCTTGCAGCCCCGGCCCATCGCGGTGAAGAGCGGCTCGGCGGCATGGATCGCGTACCAGAAGAATTCGCTTTGCGTGGGCTGCACCGTAGAGGGGCTCCAGCAATCCGCCCCGCGCACGCGCCCGAACTCGCCCGCGCGCACCGCCGCGAGCTTCGGCATGTACCTGAGCGACGACGCGCAGAACCATTGCGCCTTGAGGCGGCGGCCCTCTTCCACGATCTTCACCGCATCGGCGAGCGAGGCGGCGAGCGGCTTATCGATGAAGCAGCGCTTGCCGCTCGCGAACACCTCGCGCGCCTCGGCGAGGTGCGGGCGGCCATCCACCGTTTCAATGCACACGGCGTCGCATTCCGCAAGGAGGGCGGGAATCGAATCGACCATCTTCACCCCCACGCGTTTCATCTGGCCGATGAACTTCTCGTAACGCGTCAGCGCCTCCTTGAGATCGCGCGAGCCCCACTTGTAGGCGCACGTCACGCGCGCGCCGTGGAAGATCGGATCGGGTTTCTTCCCGTTCAGCAGATTGGCGAAGGCCGGCGCGTGCGACGTATCGCAGCCGATGATGCCGATGCGCAGGGGTTTGGCCGCCTCGGCCGCCCCAAACGCGAGGGCCGAGCCCGCAAGCGCCAAACCGCCCATGAATTCCCGCCGTGTGTTCATCATTGTCGTTTTCCTCTCTTGCTCGTTTTAAAACCGACCGCCTTTGCCCCTGCATTCGCCCGCCGCGGGCGACCGCTGCGACCGCTGCCGCGGCAGGCACCAGTCGCCGGAATGAAATCGATGAGGCGGCGGTCGAAATCGATCTTCTCGACCCGCACATTCATCTTCACGCCCGGCTTCCACACCTTCCCGCCGCCTTCCAGCGTTTCGTTGAAATCGTTCCAACGGACAAAGGCCTCGGAGAGCTTCGAGACATGGACCATTCCGCCCACCACAAGCGCGGGCAAATCGACGAACAGCCCGTAGCGCGTACATTTCGACACCACCGCCTCGAAACAATTCTCCTCGCGCGCCCCCTTCTCGAGAATCTGCTGGAGGTAGCGGAACTTCTTGATTTCATCGAGCGCGCGCTCCGCATCGTCCGCATTCTGTTCGCGCTCCGAGCAGTGGAGCGCCGTCTGGTTGAGCCGCGCCTGATCGAGCCGCCCGCCCTTCCCCGCGAGCCACGCGGCGAGCTGGCGATGGAGAACGAGATCGGGATAGCGCCGGATGGGGCTTGTGAAGTGCGCGTAGAATTTTTTCGCGAGCCCATAGTGCCCGATCTCCTTCGCCGAGTAGCACGCCCGCTTCATCGACCGGAGCACCATCACGGAAACAAGCCCTTCGAGCGGCGTATCCCTGATGCGGTTCAGGAGCTTCGCCAGATGCTTCGGGTTCGAGAGGTCCCCCGTGGAAATCCCGAGCAGCGCGAGATTGCCGCGCAGCTCTTCGAGCTTCTCCGGATCGGGCGCTTCGTGGAGACGCGCCAGGATCTTCACGCCTTTCGTCCAGAGCTCCGCCGCGACGGCCGCATTGGCCGCCACCATGCACTCTTCGATCATCTGGTGCGACGCATCGGTGGGCCGTACGGCAATTCCCGTCATCATGCCCTTCGCGTCGATCTTGATCTCCGCTTCGGGTACGTCCATATCGAGCGCCCCCGCCGCGAACCGGTTCGCCCTGAGCTGCTGCGCGAGCGCATGAATCGCAAGGACCGTCTTAAGCGCGTTTGCCTTCAACTTCGGAGGCGCGGCCCTCCCGCCCGTTGCGGCCGCCTTTTCCTCTTTTCCCTTTTTACCATCCTTCTGTTCGATCGCGGCCATCACCTGTTCGTAGGTGAAACGCGCCTTCGAGCGGATGACGGATTTCGCAAACCGCCGCCCCACGCACTCGCCTTTTTCATCGAAGGTGAGGAACACCGAGAACGCAAGCCGGTCCTTCTGCGGCACGAGCGAGCAGACGCCGTTCGAGAGCTGCTCGGGGAGCATCGGAACGACCTTGTCGACGAGATACACCGAGGTCGAGCGCCGATGCGCCTCGCGGTCGAGCGCGCTCTGCGGCGTCACGTAGTGCGAGACGTCCGCGATGTGCACGCCGAGAACGCGGTTGCCGCGCTTGTCCTTGGAGAGCGAGAGCGCGTCGTCGTAATCGCGCGCCGTCTCCGGATCGCATGTGAAGACGTAGGTGCGCCGCAGATCGAGCCGCCCCTCCCGATCCTCCACTTGGCCCGATACGCGCTCCGCCTCTTCAAGCACCTCGG
Organism: Kiritimatiellia bacterium; assembly: GCA_045617985.1. Classification (GTDB taxonomy): domain Bacteria; phylum Verrucomicrobiota; class Kiritimatiellia; order RFP12; family UBA1067; genus RUG572. The sequence continues at coordinate 53,432 of JAZLJP010000220.1, read as the reverse complement.
GCGGAAAGCCTTCGGGGAGATCGTACTGCTTCATCACCGCGAGCGTATCGAGCGAGGGGTCGGTTGCCGGGCCGATGACGTCCGTAATCTCCCCCTCCGGGGCGAGCCGCGGATTCTCCCACTTGACAAACCGCATCACCACCCGGTCCCCCACCTTCGCCCCGGCTGCCGACGGCACGAGGAACTCCTGCCGATAGGAGGGCGAGAGCGGCTGCACGCGGATGAAGCGCCCGATCGAAACGAGCGTACCCACGATCGAGCGCGGCGCGCGCGCATCGACGCGCAAAACCCGCCCTTCGTTTTCACGCCCGCGCAACTTGATCGTCACCGTATCGCCCACGAGCGCCGTACCGAGATCCTCACGCTCCACCCACACGGCCTCGTTCGTTTCGGGATTCACCAAAAAGCCTGCGCCATTGCGCGCCATGTGCAATTCGCCCGTCTTCGTCCCCGTCTGACGAGGAGACTGGAAGCGCCGAATTTTTTCTTTCCGTTTGTTCATATTTTTCCTTCTTTCCTTTTTCTTTACATAGACCCCCAACCCCCGACACCTAAAACCCGACATCTCAACCCCGGAATCGACCAGCCCTACTCGGACGACCGCGGCACGCTCACCGTCCAGGTGCGCCCGCACATGTGGCAGGTCACATCCAAACGCGGCGGCAGTGCCGCGCGTTCGCTCTCCGGCACGGCCGCGAGCATCGCCGATGCGCGTTCCGCACTGCACCGGCACGCGAAGGCAAGCGGCGTCGTGCGCCGAACGTCCGCCTGCGCGAGGGCGAGCTTCTTCGCGAGCGTGCGCGGCGCGGCCGCCCCTGTCGCAAGCGCCTTCGCCGCCGCCCCCGTGCGGAAGAGTTCGGCCACCTGGTCGAACGCCGCCGCATCGCCATCCGGCGCACACTCAACGAGAAGGCCGCGCGCGAAGAGCGGCACGCCGTCGTCGCCCGCCGCCGCCGCCACGGCCGTTCGCACGCGCCGCTGAAGCGACTGGTCGAAGTAGGCGTCGAGCCCGTGCGCGATCGCATGCTTGCGCCACGCCGTCGCCACCACGCCGCTTGAAAGGATCGAGCCGGGGATCGAGCGCAGGATTTCAAAGGTTCCCGTTTCGCCCAACACGGCCGTATCCTTCGGCGCGCCAAGCCCGTCGAAATCGTTCAAGATCTTCTTCTTCGTGTAGCCGCGCAACGTGCCGGCCGCCGTCGCCTCCACGAGGAAACCCTCAAGCGGACCCGGGCAGTCGAGCCGCAAGGTCACCGTTTCCTCCTCCTGCGAGGTTTCAGCCCCCAGAAGCGCCACGCCCGCGAGCGCCTCGGCGAGATAGGTCGCGGCCGTCGGCCCCGCCAAGTGCCCACGCGCCAACTGCACCGCCGCCTGCGTACAATCCACCGCCACAACGGCGATCTTCGTTTGCGCGTCCAAAAGCTCGATGCGTTCGTCTTTCATCATTCACCCCCGCCGATAAAACGGATCTCGATATCGCCGAGCGCGCTCAACACGTTCTCGGCATTCAGCGCTTCGAGTTCGCGCACATCCTCGAGCGGAGCCGCCACCTCCACCTGCTCCGGATGCGCCACAAACGCCGTGAAGCGCGCCTTGAGCGAATCGATGCGCCGCACGTGGCGTTCAAGCGCCCACAGGGCGAAATGCCACTTGTTCAGAAAACCGTAACGCGCATTGAGGTGCGGCTCGAAATCTTCGAAGTTGTCACGCCGCACCGTAAAGGCCCACTCCATCGCACGGAGCCGGAATTCAAAGCCCGCAAAGAAGCATTCGCCGAGCTCCTCGCGCGCGCAGACGGGATGCTTCGCGGCGAAAGCGGCGAGCGCCTTCGCGTAAAAGGCCAGGTAGAAGCGCGCAATCGCATCGAGGTTGCGATCGGTGCGCGCCCGATCCGGCCAACCGAGCGAACCGCGCACCGAACAATACGAAACGCCCTGCGGCATCAGCCGCCCCGCCTTGATATCGTAGCTGAAGCGGTAGATTTCCTTGCCGATGCCGTAGAGCGGCGTTTTCGTGGCCGGATCGTACTTCTTCATCGCGAGGTTCTGCGCGGCCGCATCTCCCATGAACGTTGCCAGCGCCCGCACGACCTGCGGATCCTCGCCCGCATCCGCCCCGCCGAATTCGCCCGCGAGCTGGAAATAGTTCGCCGGGATATCCTGAAGCGGTTCGCCCGCGCACCGCGTGCGGATGTAGAAGTCGCCCCGCAGCCATTTGCGCTTCTGCCCCGCCCGCCGTTGGAGCAGACGATAGTCGGGCAGATCGACCCCCAGCGATTTGAACGCCTTCGCGCGCGTCATCACGTAGCTTCCGTAGTCCTTGCCCGATCGCGAAAACCGCTTTTCCACGAACGACGCCACAAGCGGGCAGCGATCCGTCTTGTAGACGACTTCGCGGGTCGTTCCCTCGCCGATCGGCCCCTCCTCTTCGTCGTCGTTCGTTCGAAGCTCATAGACGTTCGCATATTCCACATGCTCATCCCGGCTCACGAGCGCACGCAAATTCGACAGCAATACCTCGCTCCGCGCATCGCAGCACGGATCGTAGATCGGGCACCCGTTCCTGTACTGCACGCCCGGGAGCGCCGTGCGCCGGTCGTCGAAGGCCGGCGTCGCCCCCTCGCCCATCACGGAGTAGATTTCGCCCGTAATGTACATGTAGAGGGTTTCCGTAAAGTCGCGCGCATTTTCATCCCCAAGCTCCGGCCGCGTGAGGAGCGACTTGTAGAGCGCATCGATCTCCTCGATCCGCCGCGCCGCCTCGGCTTCGTCCACCCGCTTGAGCACCACCCCTTCCATGAGCTTTTCCAGTTCCGGCACAAGCCGCTCCAAGGAAACCCCGCGCCGCAAGCCGAAAAGCTCCACCTCATGATGCCCGTGGTATTTGATTTCCCGCAGGAAGGAGGCCTCATGGCCTTCGAACACGCTCACCAGTTCATGGAATTCCTCCAGGAACGCCGCCCAATCCGTATGGACGCGCGCCACGAACCGATGGAATTCCGGATACGAAAGGAAGTGGACGCCCCGCGTTCCGTGGTAGTAGCGGAGATTCGTGGAAATGCGCTTGCGGCTCGCTTCAAGCGCCACGGACATCTCACGCTCCGTCCACGCGAGCGGCTTCACGCGCCATTCCTGCCCCCGCCGGCGGAAATGCTCGAGCGTCTGGTCGTTGCGTTCGACCATCACCACCTTGTCGTTCGCGAACTTGAGCGTACCCGTGAGCCAATCGTCGATCGCCGCGAGCCGCCGGCACGGCACATCGCGCTGCGAGAGCTCGAGCTTCCCGTTCACCACGTTGCCGCAGAGCACATCCCCGGTCATCGCTTCACCGCGCCGTGCGGACGACAAACGGCACAAATCCCAGAACTGCCCCTGCAAGAGCGGCAGGGCCGCCACCGAGTGGTTGCCCGTCGTCACCGTCATCACATGGCCCGCGCCGCCCCCCGGCCTCAACGCGCTTTTCGCAACGAGAAGAACAGAAGCGTGCGCGTTCAAGTTGGACCACACGCCCTTTTCGAAGATGAAGGTATCCGCCCCCAGATCATACGCCTGGAAGAAACGGCACCGCCCCATCGCACGCGTCTTGACCAGGCCCGGCCGGCGCGTGGCTTTCCGCTGGATGTTGCGGAGCAGTTGTTTGACGGATGCCTTCATACCTTCTCGTCAATCTTCGTCTTCATCCTCGTGATGATGGTGATGGAGGTGCCCCATGCGGATTTCCTCCTTCGCGAGCAGGTCTTCCACAAACCCGCCGAGCGCATCGAGATCGGCGTCGTCGGCCGCCGCAAGAAGATTCGCAAGCGCCGTCGGCACATGGCGCGTGAACTGCATCTGCCCTACGGAGGCCAGACGCCCGAACGCACCGAGCGCCTGCACGAGCCGCTCGACCGCGCCAAAGGCGAGCTTCTCCACGGGATAGACGCGCGCGAGCGCCGTGCGGTCCTTTTCCTCCAACGGCACATACGGGTCGTACAAAAGCGAGGCAAGATCATACGCGGCCGCCCCCAGGCGCATGCCCTGGAAATCGATGAACGCAAAAGTCCCGTCCGCCCGATAGAGCACGTTCGAACTCTGAAAATCGCGATGCACGAGAACGGGCCGCTGGCGTTCAAGCTCGCGCGCAACCCGTTCGAGATCCGCCCGCACGGCGTCCGGCAGCTTCTCGTACCCGTAGCGCTCCTTCACGCAGTAGGTTTCAAAGAGCTCGTGCTCCCATTTGTAGAGGGCCGGGCCAAACGCCGGCTCGAGTTTGGCGGGGGCCTCGGCGAGCGCCTTCTCCGTGCCCTGTTCGTGGAGCGTGCGGAGCGCCTTCACGACGGGCGTGTAGAGCTTCACGAGATTCGCGCCCTTCTCCTTCGCCCGTGCTTCCAGCGAATCGCCCCCGAGATCTTCCAAGGCCAGCATCTTCTGGCCGGGCAAATCCGCCAGCACCTTCGGCACGGGCACGCCCGCTGCAGCGAGAAGCCGCGCATGGTGCGCGTAGCGCGCGTTTTCCGGGCGCTTCGCGTCATCGTATTCAACGGCAATCGCCCGCGCATCTCCGCAGACAAGCCGCCAAAACGACCGATCGCTCCCGCGCGCGCCGAGGAACTCCGCCGCCACGTCTTCAATCGGCCAGCCCATGTCCTTCACGAGCGCCGCGAGGCGCGCGTGGCCGATCTGCCCCACCCCCACAAGCGCCGTCGTTTCAAACGCACCGCCGATGAGCCCGCCCGTGACCACACAGCCGGCGAGATCGGCGCTTTCCATGAGCTTCACGCCCGGGAAAAGGACGTTCGGATTCTCGTCGAACCGTTCGGGGTTGAGGGCGGCGTGCGTTTCCAAATAGCTTTCGAGCGTACCGCAATCCGCCCAATAGGCTCCGTCGGGATCGGCGCCCACGACGAAACGGCCATCGGCCATCATCGCCTTTTCATACGCCTCGACGATGGTGGAAAAGCCTTCGCCCTTCACGTAGTCGAGCACCTGGGGGCCAAGGAGCGCGAGCCCGCAATAGGTGTAGGTGCCGTCGTCGCCGGCGACGTCGCTCTTCCAATTGCAAACGCGGCCCTCGCAGTCCGCCTCGATCGTGCGCGGGCCGAACGCCTCGCTCATCCAGCACCCCGCGAAACGGCCGCTCGCCTCGAAGGCGTCCACGATCGGCTGCGGGTCAAGGTCTTCCACCACGATATCGCCGTTCACGAGCCAGAACGGTTCGGCGCCGAGAAAATACCGCAGCGGATTCAAAACGCCGCCCGTACCGAGGATTTCCGGCTCATCCGAAATCGTCACCTTCGCCGTACCCTTGCGGGAATAGACGTACTGGCGCACCTTCTCCGCCTGCCAGTGCGCGTTGACCACGATCTCCTCCACGCCCCACGATTCGAGAAGCGAGAGGATGCGCTCGAGCATCGGTACGCCCCACATCGGCAGGAGGGGCTTTGGCTCGACCAACGTGAGCGGCCTGAGCCGCGTGCCGAGACCGGCGGCCAACACAACCGCCTTCTTCACTTCATTCGCTTTCATACGGGCCTCGTAATCGTCACCTCGGCGCTGCCGAGACCGGCAACGGTGCCGAATTTCTTCACGGAAACGGTCACGCGCTCGACGCGCGGATCGGAGAGGCACACATCCGCCACCACATCCGCCGCCCGCTCCAGAAGGCGGCACCGCGCCTCTTCAAGCGCTTCGCGGATGTTACCCACGAGGAGCGAGTAATCCACCGTATCGTCAAGCGCATCCGACAGCGCCGCGTCCTGGAGGTCGAACTCCATCGCCACGTCCACCATCACCTGCTGCTCCCGGGCGCGCTCCTCGGGGAGATCCCCGAGAATGCAATCGACAAGTATGCCGTTGAGTTTCAATACGTCCATAGAGCAGCTTCGCCTTTCCTCACCGCCACTGCATGTGCTGGCGCGGCTGATGCATCTTCGGTTCCTCGAGGTGGAGCGCAAACCACTGTTCGCCCAGTGCGGTATTGGTGAAATGCGCCACGCGGTTGTTCGCGAGCTGGTCGCGATTCGATTTCAGCGTGGGATTGTCGCTCTTCTCAAGCGCGCGCACGAGCGCCTTGAACGCCGCATCGATCTCGCCGCGCTTGACGAGAATCCACGAGTAGGTGGCCGCCAGAAGCACGTTCTGGTTGTATCGAAGGCGCCGCACGGCCTTCTCGTAGACCTTGCCGATTTCCTCCGACGATTTCCCGAGCATGTAGAGGCGCGCGATCTTCATCGCGCTCATCGTGGGATCCACATAGAGCGCCTTCGGCATCAACTCGTCCACCCTCGCGAAGTTCTTCGTCATCCAGTGGAGCTGCACTTGCGCCGTTGCGATCTGCCGCTTCATGAGCGGCACCCACAGATCGAAGGCATGCAGCTTTTCCGATGCTGCCAACGCATCGCCCACGAACCCCTTCATGTCGTGCGCGATTTCACCCTGCGCCTGCTGGATCGACCCCGGCGGGCGCATCTGCCAGCGCGCGACCTTCGCCTGAATCTGCTTCTGCCCGGCCATGAGGATGTTCTGAACCTCCGCCATGCAGGCTTTGACCTTCTTCTGAATCAAAAAACCCGCTACGGCGTTCGAGGCGATAAACGCCACAACGCCGAAGAACGTGCTCCACCCATAGCCGAACACATTGCCGAAATACAGCCCCAGCGCAACACTTACGCCGACCAGGGCCGACAGAATCACCGTCAACATTTCTTTCTTCTACCTTCTTTGAATTCAAAAGGTCCGGAAGGCCCCTCCCCTGCCAAAGCCAACCGATCCGTTATTTTTTACCGTGTGCGACAATCCGCTCGATGATCGTACGCGCCTGCTGCGTCGCCTGATGCTTGAGGGTGTTCGCCTTCAATTTCGCCTGATCCTTGAGGGTGTTCGCCTTCAACTTCGCCTGGTCCTTGAGCCCCACGTCTTCACCGAAGACGGCCCGTACATCCAATTCCGAAAGATCGTGCACGAGCCAATCGCAACCCGAGAAGTCCTGCGGGCACTGCGGCACGCGATCGATGCCGATGATGTGCATCCCCGCCGCGCGCCCGGCCGCCACGCCGGCCGTCGAATCTTCCACCACCACGCACTCGCTCGCATCCACGTCAAGGAGATCCGCCGCCTTGAGAAACCCGTCCGGCGCCGGCTTCCCGCGCGCGTAGTCTTCCGCGCCCAAAACGAACTTCAGCTGCCTCGCCACCCCGCAGAGCTCCGCCGCCGCCTGCACATCGGCATGGGGCGAGCCGGAAACGATCACGCAGGGCGCCAGGCGCGCCACCCGCTTGAGAAACGCCACCGCGCCGGGAATGACCTGCGATGCGGGATCGGCGACGACACGGTCGTGATAACGGCGCAGCTCCTTCGCATCCTCAAGCGGCGACGATGCCGGAAGCGCCGGAAACGAGGCATGGAGCGACGTATCCACATCAATCCAACTGTGGCCCACGACGAGCGGCAAAAGCGCCTCCACCGTCGTGACCTGGCCATGATCCTTGAGCCACGCCACAATCGCCTTCGCCCAGCCCTCCTCGGAATCGATCAGGGTGCCGTCAAGGTCGAAAAGGAACGCCGCCGGCTTCATTTACCCTTCCCGCAGCACTTCTTGTACTTCTTGCCGCTCCCGCACGGGCAAGGATCGTTCCGGCCCACTTTCGGCGCCTCGCGCCGATACGGCGCTTCCGACTTGATGGTGCCGTCAATGAAACGCCACTCGCCGTCGATCTTCTTGAAGAAGGAATGCTCGCAGTGTTCGCACTGCTTGCCGTTTGCGGAATAGTGGGCGACAAAGTCGACCGTACCATCCTCGTCGTTCTTCCCGCCCTTCTCCGTGGAGAGGATGTCAAGCCCCTGCCACTGGGCGGAGCTCGACCAGTCACGCGTCGTCTTCTCATCGAATTCAGCGCGCACTTCGGGGCCGGAAGAAGCAAACAAAAATTTCACGTCGCCAACGGCGTACGCGGTATAACGCGCACGCATCAGCTCAACGGCGGTTTCGGCCTTGCGTTCGCCACCCAGGATGGGTCCGCAGCAGGTGCCGAAAGTCTTGCCGCTGGCACATGGACAGAGTTCATCGTTTTTCATGCGGATATTTTATCAAAAACCGACCTTGGTTGTAAATGTAAAAAGGGGAACGGGCGAGAAATCAGAAACGCCAGGAGAAGTCGCACACGGTGGCGCCGAGGGATTGGGCGGTGCGGCGGAAATCCTTGTCGACGGTCGCAACGAGGATGGGGCGCGCCTGGCCGGTGTAGCGGCACATGCGCAGATAGTCGCAGATGAGACGGTCGGCACGATGCGCGCCCGTGCCGCCGGTGAAGGTGATCGTGAGGCGGCCCTCCGCGCGACCGCCCTCTTTCGCGCCGTCGAAGACGATCCAGGCCGCGTCGGCGGGATGCGCCGCAAGCCAGGCCTTGACGCGCGTGACGAGCGCCGCCTCCTTTCCCGCGAGCGGCAGGCGCTTCTCTTCGGCCGTGAGCACGCTCGCGCTCCCGAGAAGCGCGTTCCAGCCGTCGACGATCAAAAGCCGCGCCTCGGGCGGCAGGCGCTCGACATCGCGCGCCGCCACGAGCGCGAGGGCGAAGTGCGTTTTGAGCGCCTCGCATTCGGCACGGGCGCGCGCGAGCTCTTCCGCGAGGCGCGCGACCTCGGCCTTGAGCGTGCGCACCTGCGCCACGCGCGTACCGTTCAAAACGTCGTTCGCATTCATGGCGTCAGGAACGCGGGGCCTTCTCGGCGGGGAAGCCGGGGAGCACCGTCGCACGGGCGCACGGCGTCTTCACGGGATAGTCGAGCGTATAGTGGAGGCCGCGGCTTTCGTGGCGCTTCTGGGCGCTGCGAACGATGAGCTCGGCGCAAACGGCGAGGTTGCGCAGTTCGAGCGTATCGGGCGTTACGAGATAGTCGAAGTAGTATTCGCGGATTTCCTTCCGAAGCGTCTTGATGCGGTGCGCGGCGCGGGCGAGGCGCTTGTTGGAGCGAACGATGCCCACGTAGTCCCACATCAGGCGGCGGATTTCGTCCCACATGTGCGAAACGAGCACCGCCTCGTCCGGCTCCACCGCGCGGCCGATGCGCCAGTCGGGAATCGGCACGGGGCGCGAGAGGCGCTCGGGATGCGCCGTGAGGCGGCGTGCGGTGAGGCGCGCCGTCACGAGCGCTTCGAGAAGCGAGTTCGAGGCGAGGCGGTTCGCGCCGTGAAGGCCCGTGCAGGCCGTTTCGCCCACGGCGGAAAGCCCCGTCACGGAAGTGACGCCATCCACCGTCGCCTCCACGCCGCCGCAGCAATAGTGGGCGGCGGGAACGATCGGGATGAGGTCCTTCGACATGTCGATGCCGAACTCGAGGCACTTGTGGAAGATGTTGGGGAAGCGCTTCTCGAGGAACTCGCGCCCCTTCTTGCGGATGTCGAGGCAGCAGTAGGGCGCGCCCGTGCGCTTCATCTCGCTGTCGATCGCGCGCGCCACGATGTCGCGCGGCGCAAGCGACCCGCGCGCGTCGTAATGCTGCATGAAGGGCCGCCCCCGGAGATCCACGAGCACCGCCCCCTCGCCGCGCACGGCCTCGCTGATGAGGAAGCGCTTCGCCTTCGGGTGGTAGAGGCAGGTGGGGTGGAACTGGATGAATTCCATGTTCGCGATCTTCGCGCCCGCGCGCCACGCAAGCGCAATGCCGTCGCCCGTGGCGACATCGGGATTGCACGTGTAGAGATACACCTTGCCGCAACCGCCCGTCGCGAGAATCGTGTTGGGGCAGCGGATGGCGTAGATTTCGTTCGTCTTCTTGTCGAGCACGTAGGCGCCCACGCAGCGGGAGGGCCCCTTCACGCCGATACGCGAGGTGATGATAAGATCGATCACGATCGTCTCTTCGTGGTAGGTGATGGCGGGATGCTTCTTCAGCGTGCGGATCATCGCGCGCTCGCACTTCTCGCCCGTGATGTCGCCCGCGTGGAAGATGCGGCGCATGGAGTGGCCGCCCTCGCGGCCGAGATCCCACGTGCCATCCTCCTTCTTCGCGAATTTCACGCCGCAGTCGATGAGGTCCTTGATCCCCGCGGGGGCTTCGGAGACGATGCGCCGTACCACCTCTTCGTCGCAAAGGCCGGCGCCGGCGATGAGCGTATCGGCCACATGGGCCTCGAACGTATCGGCCGGATCGGCCACACAACAGATGCCGCCCTGGGCGAAATTCGAGTTGCAATCTTCAAGCCGGTCCTTGGTCACAAGCACAGTCCGCCCGGCCGGCGCCAGATGAAGGGCCGTCATGAGCCCGCTCATTCCCGAACCGACAACGAAATAATCGCAATCAACAATCCGCATTTTCTAATCTGCTCCTTTGCCCATATTATACCAAATCCCCAGAGCGTCGCCCGCACCCAATGTAAAATTTCTCCGAATCACCGGGTTGACATTTTCCACCGTTTGAGGTAGAATTTTTGTTGTAAGGGGAAATTGCAAGAAGAGGCCGGTGTTTCTTCGTGCGGTTTCAAAGGAGCGAACATGGCAGAAGAAACGACAGGCGATACGAAGCGTCCGGCCCTGCGAGTTGGCATCATCGGGCTCGGGCGGGCAGCTTTTTTCGAACACCTTCCCGCGCTGAAGGCTTTGGGTGACCTGTACCGCGTGGTCGCCGTGTGCGATCTCCTAAAGGAACGCCGCGACCGCGTGGAGAAGGACTTCCCCGGCCTTCGCACCTACCGCCGTATCGACGACATGCTCGACGACCCGGAAATCGACGTCGTCGACATCGCCCTGCCCACGGCCGACCACGTGCCCGTGGCGCTCGCCGCCTTGCGGCGCGACAAATGGACGATTGTCGAAGTGCCGATCGCCGTCACCTACGACGATGCCAAGATTCTCCAAGCCGCCGCGGTCAAATCCCACGGCAAGCTTTTCGCCTACACGCCCGGGTTCTTCGCCCCCGATTTCCGTCTCGCCCTTTCGATGCTTGAAGATAAACGCCTCGGCGACATCTTCGAAGTGCGCGTGAGCTATCAGGACTACGTGCGCCGCGACGACTGGCAGAGCGTGAAACGCTGCTTTGGCGGCTGTACCTGGTACAGCGGCCCCGCCGCCCTTCTCCAGGCGATCACCCTTCTCCACACGCGCCCCTCGCAGCTCTGGAGCGAGTTGAAGCGCGTCGCGTCGCTCGGCGATGCCGAAGACTTCGCCCACATCGTCCTTAAAACCCGTACCGCCCTCACGGCGGATATCGAACTCTGCGGTGCCCAATTGGCGCCCGTCGCGCCCTCCTTCACGATTCGCGGTTCGCGTGGCGTGTTCACCGTTCAGCATGGCGCCTCTTCCGGTACGCTTCACGTCATCGATCCCGCCTTCCGCTTCCCGCGGCGCCGCTCGAGCGTCAGAACGCCCCCCCTCGAAGATCTGCATGAACCGATTCCCGTCGTGGATCTGGCCGTTGCCTTGCCGCCCGACGCCGAAGCCGGTCCCCTCGCCTTTTGGCGCGCCCTTTCCACAACCATCCGAACCGCCACCCCCTTTCCTCTCGTTCTCGACGACGTCATCGAAATCGTGCGCTACCTCCAACTCATCAAAAAAGCTTCGCCCTTCGCGAAATGACGGCCAAAGGGAATTTCGCGTGAAGCGAATTCCGCGCTTGCATTTTTCGGGATTTTGGAGTATTCTACTCTCATCGAAACAATCAGAGAGTTTAATTTCCAGGAGATGGACCCTTTTCCGGAGTCACTAAAATGGCAGACGAAAACAATTTCGTTGCGTTCGTGTGTAGTTCCTGCAAGCAGGAGCTGGAGGCACCGCATGAACTTGCCGGGCAGGCAGTTGAATGCCCGGCCTGCGGCGCACGTTTGATCGTCGCAGCGCCGCAGACGCAGCCGGCGTCTTCACCCGCGCAATTAGACGCGCAAAAATCACGTACCATCCGCATCGAGCTAGGAGACCTCTAATACGAGGCCATGCCATCTTCCGCCCTCATCATCGCTTCGACCCGCGCCCCCGCCGACGTACAGGAGGTTCTCCGCATTCAAGATACGGTTTCCTCCCTTCTTGGCGAAGGTTTTTCCATCGACTTGCTCGTTCCCCGTGTTTCGCCCCTTCTCTCCGTCGCGCTCGCACCCGGCGTCAACATCTACACGCTGCCGCATATTCCCTTCTGCGGCAACCCGCCGGCACGCCCGTCATGGCGCCGCTTCATCCTTTCTCTCTTCATGATCCTCCGCGGCATCGCCCTCGTCTCCCGCAATGCCTACACCGTCCTCCACGGCGTCAACGACGGTGCCGTCGTCGCCCATGCCGTTGACGGCTTCACGCTCACCCCGCACCCCTGCATCGCCGAATTCCACCAGCCCTTCGCCCTGCCATGTTTTTCACGCGGCCTCTGTACGACCTTCGCACGCCTCTTCGAAAACCGCGCCTTCCGCCACGCCGCCGCCGTCATCCTGCCCGACAGCGACACGCTCGGCTGCTTCAGCGCCAAACTCCCCCGCGCCCGCGTGTCGCTGATTCCCGATCCCCACGCCGAACTCTCTCCCGACGCCTTTACCATCGGTGAATTCAACAACGCCCTTTCCCATGTCTACAACTATGTACTCCGCCCCCGTTTTGAGGATTAGCCTCCATGCCGAATCGTAAAAAGAAATCTCCCTCCCGTTCTTCCAAGCCGACCTCGCCGTGGCGCCGCGCCGCGCGTTGGACGGCCGTTGGCGCCATCCTCGTCTTCCTGGCCCTGGCCGTTGGCGGCAACATCTACGTGCACCATTCCCCCGACTGGCTCGCCGACCATCGCAGCCCCCTCACGGCGCCGCTCGAATACGTCGGCAACCGTTCCGCCTTTCTCACCGATGCGCTTGGTTGGACCGGGCACGACTGCGTTTACGAAACGGACGACCCGATCCCCGAAGGCCAGATCCTCTTCGCCGGCGCCCCCCTTCGCCGCGCCGCGCCCGCCCCCGCCGATCTCGTCACCCTCGACCGCGGCGACTTCCTCATCGGCTGGTCCCCCTCTTTGCGCCATCCCGTATGGGCCGCCTACCATGTGCCGCGCGACGCCCGCTTCGACTACAACGGCCGTTCCCGCCCGTCGTTCAAGAAGGATCGTTCCGTGGAAACGTCGCCTTCCCCTTCCGACTACGAACACACCTCCTACGACCGGGGGCACATGGTTCCCAACCGCGCCACGATCACCCGATTCGGGCCCGACGTGCAGCAAAAGTCGTTCCTCATGACCAACGTCGCCCCCCAACGCCCCGGCCTCAACCGCGGCCCCTGGCGCGAAATGGAACAACGCATCGCCGATCTCTGGAGCCAGAAATACGGCGAGATCTGGGTGATCGTGGGTACGATTCCCGCCGCCACGCGTTCGAAACTGGGCACCTCGACGATCGACGTTCCCGAAAAGTTCTACATGGTCGCCGTGGCCCAAACCGCCGAGGGCGTCCGTTCGCTCGCCGTGCTCCTTGACCAGAGAGCCAACCGATGGGATTTCCCCGTCCACAACATCATCACCATCGCCGAACTTGAACGCCTCTCCGGCCTCGAGTTCTTCCCCGACATGCCGAAGTTCCTCAAGTCTCCGCTCAAGCGCGATCGCCCCACGCGCCTCTGGCCCATTCGTTTCCGCGATCTCGTGAAGCTGATCTTAATCCGCCTCACTTGAGCATCGGCTCGGCCTCCGAAGTGAGGAGCAGCCGGTCGATCTTCGTACCGTCTTCGCGCGCGCCGAGCGTAAGGACGGCCGGCCCCTTCGGGAGCGTGAGTTCCGTCGCAAACGGCCGCCACTTCCAAACGCCTTGCGTGAGGCCCGTGGACCACGTCGCAAGGGGGAGGATCGTGCGCCCCGCAAGGCCATGGCGTGCGAACGGGCCCGCCGTCACCTTCACGTTGAACGAATCATCGTCCGGCGTGGGCGCCCACACGCGTCCCCACAGGTGATAGGTGCCCGCTTCCGCCACCTCGAGCTGCCACGAAACGCTGCCGCGCGCGATCCCCCGCGCCCCGGGCGCTCCCGGCACCCAAACATACTCTTCGCCATACGCAAGCTCATCCTTGTCCACGCGCATGAGCGGCTTCACGACGCCCGTCTCCGCCTCCCACACGGTCTCCCGCCGCGATGAAACGACGATCCGATTCTTCTCCATCTCCTGTTTCATACGCGCCATCTCCGCCCGCGCCGCCGCAAGGCCCGGCACCTCGCCGAGAATCTCCCGCCCGAGGTCTTTTCCGTTCACGACCAGTACCGCCCGCTGCGGAACAGGGGCCGCCTGCAGAAGCGCGACGCCCGGCCTTTCCACCGCCGCGATTTCGAGCGCCCCCTCCTCGCCCGCCAGTTTCAACTGGAGTTTTGCCTTCTTTTCCGCAACGGCCGCCCGCGCCACGCGAAACGCCTGCCGGAACGCCGCCCATTTCGCCGGATCATCCGCCTCGTCGCACACACGCACCCAGAAGGCCGCCCCCGGCCGCGGCAGGGCAAGCGAATCCCCCTCCGCGCCCCAGGCATCGTGATGCGCCACCGTAAGCCGGAAGGCGGGCACGCCCGCTTGCGGATCGTAGACGAGCGCCATGCGCGCGGGCTTTCCCGCAATGGCCCGCGCCCAAACAACGCGCACCCCACATCCCCCCGCGCCCTTCCGCACGGCAAGCGTCGCCATCGGTTCCAGTTCGCGCACGAACGGCTTCTTCGCGTCGAGCGCCACCCGCTCGCCGTCAATCCAGATTTCGTCCACATCAGAGGGAAGAACGAAATGCGACTCCAAAGTCGGCGACTGCGGCGGAATGTCGTCGGGGCGGTAGAGCACAAGCCCCAGCGCCTCGCGCGTTCGCTGCACGCCCGCCCAGAACGGCCGCAGGTGAAGGGTCTTCTGATGCGGGCCAGATCCCTCCGGGATTTTCTTCCGCCCGAACGGATCGCGCCGCCCATCGGCGATGAAATAGCCGCGCACGAGGCAGTTCGTCGCCTCGAAGTCGACGGCAAGCGGCATATCCATGTTCCAGTAGTTTTCGCCCGCCACGCCGAGCGCAATGTGGCGACCGGTCCAGACAACGCGGTATTTGGTCTCTTCCTCGCCCCAGAAGCTTTCCACGAGGCGCGGCGCCGTGCGCGCGACCTGGCGGATGGGTTCGTCGATACGCCAGGAATCCGCAGCATAATCCGTCAGGTTCGCGAGGCGCCCGTTTCCCACCGGCACGAGTTCGGCATACCGCAGGTAGTCGGCCACGGCGCCCATTCCGTAGGGATAGTCGTAGGTGCGGCTGTTGGGCCCCACGAGGCGCCCCGCCCCTGCGAACGAACTTGCCGCGAGATCTGTCCAGAAGAGGCGCAGGAGTTTCGCCGCCTTCGCCTTCGTATCGGCATCGCGCACGAAAGCATGAAGCCGGTGAAGGTTCGCGAGGTCCACGCCCGTATAGGTGGGGCTCGCATATTCGCACACGCCGTTGAGGGCGGTCGTGAGCAGGAAGGCGTCAAGCCGCCTCACGCCTTCGGCGAACACCTCGGGGCGCGCACACGCCTCGCCGAGGAGGATGAGATTGGCCGCGTTCATGATGGCGATGTTCGTATAGGAGTCGCGCACACGATGCTGAAGGCAGCCGCGGATGGACCAGTCGAGGAGCGTCTGGAACTTCGCGCGCTGTTCGGGCGTGAGCACCGGCATCCAATCGCGCGCGAGGAGCGAACCCGCCTCCATGCAGAAGTCGACCGCATTGTAGTCCATCACGAACCCATCGCGCCAATTCCAGCGGAAGTTGCCGCACCCGCGGCTCCCTTCGCGGCGATCCTGCATCTCGGCGGCGACATCGAAGAGCACGTCGAGCGAATCAAGGTGGCGCGCACCCCGGCAGAAGAAAAGCGCCGCGCGAAAGAGCTCGATCGACCCCAACTGGCGGTCGCGCGTTTCAGCGCGCTTCACCGTTCCGCGGAACGCCGCTTCGGCGAGCGCCGCGTAATCGATGGTCGGTTCGACACCGGCAAGTGCCCCCGCCATCAACACAAAGAGAATCAGAAATCGTTTAGTCATGAAAGATATCCTCCTCACTCCACCACTTCCACTGCGGGTAGACGACGGAACGGCTTTTCGCATGAAATCGTAATCTGCCCGCGCTGACGGTAATCGGCGGAGAGAACACGATCGAGGAATCCGGGATTGGCCTTCGCGAGATTCGGTAGGTCGACAACTGCGGCAAATCCATCGCTGAAGGAAATCGCATCGTCCTCGGAAATGCCGCGAACGGTCATCCCCTCCTGCGCTGTCCGTGTTCTGATTCGCCGATACATCGCATCCGGTATGTCGATTGTCGTTCTCATGGTGCACTATTATACTCGGCTCTCTAGCGAGATGTCAATATGGATTTATGCAACGTGCCGACCTCGCCAATCCTGTAAATCCTGTTAATCCTGTCTCAACACCCGAAGATTTTCACCACGGAATCCGGCTTCGCCGGACATGGAAAGGCGATGGGGAAGTTTCGTTTCCCACCACGCCATCGACCTTTCATCCACCCGACAGAGCGAGGACTTCATCGAACAGTGAACACAAAAGCATGGCGTGAACGCCTTGCGGTGATTTGTACCGATGCAGACAGAGGACCGCTCACGCGTACCCCGACAGACGACCATGTGATTAATGGGGCGCCATTGTCAACAAGCTGTCCTTCGGTCTGGATCGAATGTGTATTCCGCTCGTCAACCGTTTCGAGTTCCCATGCGTCAGGGCGCAGGCCTTTCGTCGGCTTCAGGCGGAGTGCGAAATGATTTGCAACCGTCGTGTTGGCAAACAGACACGTTCCATCGGCATCCCGAACGACGAGAGAACCACAGTCAACGGCAAAGGCGAAACGGGATTCGGAATCAGATAACACGCCATCGCCATCCTCATCCGCACCGAACGCCACCTCGACGCAGTTCGACGCCGACGGGATGAAATCGAGCTCGAGGTCGAGCCACACATCCCGCTCGGCAATCGACGGGCAGACAAACGTCCGTTCCGTTTCTGTGCCAAAAGAAATCGGCGCATTCGTGGGCGAGAACGTCACCAGGGCGGCGGCAAGCATAAGTGACGAAGCGATCATTGTTCGGTTCCTCCAAAATTCAGTTGTTGAAGTGGCTGACCGGCAGAAAGGAGCTGGTTGGTGATGGCGGCAAAGTCCGTCCGATCTTCGTCATCCGCTTCAGGATTTGACAACACGGACAAAGCCGTTACGAGGCGATTGGAGCTCATGGCATAACCTGGTAAATTCCCAATCAACAACTGATCGATCGTATAGGCGGCCGCAACGCTCTTCATCCGATTACGGTAGAACATGCCGACGGCCTGTTCCCTACAGGCGATTGTCTCACTATTCGTCGCACAGTTCGTCTGCAATTCTCGTACATATAGCCCAGCGGCTATACCGCGTTCAGGAAGTGAAAACGTAACCGAATTCGTCAAGATCGATTCAACAAAGGACGACGATGCGGTAGTCACACCGCCAAGTCTGATAGACGCCATAATTGCTTTCTTCCGATATCGTTCCGGATAGGTTTCATTCAAAGCAAGTCGGCGCAATGCTGAAACGGTATTCGTGGCTCGCATGCCCATGCATTGAACGACGGCTTTTGAAACTGTGGAACATGAATAGTAAATGCTGGTTGAGGTGGTGAAATTCACCCTTCCGACTTTTTCCATGTAATCCTCGAATGCCGCTTTCCTGCTCGACGGCGTCCAGCCATCACCTGTTTCAATCCGCCCATAGAAGACATCCTCTCGTGAAAAGTCAAACACCCGATCGCCAACCTTGTAGCCATTACAAGGATGTGCGAATGCAACCCGTAGCATAATTCTGACACAGTTATTCGTCTCTTCTTCGGTCTGCCCCCGAACGGGATGACAAAGGCCCAACGAACAAACAACTATAAGAACAAGATTTTTCATAGACGTCCTCATTTGGAAAACACCACGTTATCGTTTTTATTCATGTTTTTCTCGCCGATCCGAACCTGCCTTGTACCCTCCGCAGACTTGACTTCAGCGGGCATACCCCAAACCGTGTAGGAGGGGATGTCGCCTTTGACATCTGAATCAGCAAAATCGATTCCAAACATCAGGAGTTGATTAATGATCGTTCCAATCGTGTCGGACTTTTCATAGAATCCCCTTCCTGTCTCCCTCCCCCAATCACAGGCTCGATCCCCAAACACATCCGCTCGAACAGGATTGCGCATGGCAGATATATCAATATGCGCAAAAGAAATCTTATTCGTACGAACAATGTCGGCATAGATATCTTCCAATACGAACGAATGACCAAGTTCATGAGCAAGCGTCGTTGTGTTAATCCCCCTAGGGATGAAGACTCCACCATGATCACACAACGCGAATTCTCCACTTCCCTCGTAGTTCGGCAAGAAACTCATGCTGCCGACCAGATAGAGTTCAATGCAGTCGCCGCCATTATAAGTTTTAGTAAGGTTTTCGAATTGTGGAGTGTAGTCTTCAATTTCAAGCTGTTCCCCAAATACATTGTGGGCCTCATTCGTGTATACGATAACATCCCAATATTGACCGGCTTCCCCCACGTTGTTGGACACACTCAGAAGATCGAAATATACACCGACCTGAGCATGGACGACATTTGCAATGTCAACCATCTCACGAACATCGGACTCTTTCCATGCATCATCACTTAAATTTTTGGGGGGCCTCACAAGAAAGGCTCGTAGTGGGATTGTCCTCCTTTGCACAACCGGCAATACAAAACGAGGTTGTATCTCATCCTGATTGAACCTCGCCTCAACAGTAACCGTTCCGATTGAATTCGTTGCCTCCACTTCCGCGACAAACCCATCAGAACGGAGAATCCGCCCCGGGCCTTCAACAACGTTCCATACGACATTCGTTCTATCAAGTTCACCATTCATCCCAACTTTCAAAACGGCATTCGTTCCCCAGACGAGACGAGAGGGATTGACGATGCGTCCTCTATATTCTTCCGTTGCTACCAACTTCCGTAATGGCTCAATCACCCGGAACGTCGTCGAGGTCGCGCACGAGGTTCCGTTCGTGAACGCAATGGCGGCACTGACCTGCCCCACTCCGACCGTGGCACAGGAGAGGTAGACGGTCCTCCCGCTCGTGAACCAGTCGTCTTCCTCGATGGACATCGTGAATTCCAATCGGTTCGTCGGCGCGTCCATGTACGGATCGAGCGCCAGCTTCGAATCAGCTCCGCTGCATTCCAGCGTCACCGCCCCGCTCAGACCGTTCGTACCCTCCAGCGTCACGGTGACGGGATAGACGCGTTCGAGGCGGTGGTCGTCATTGAGGAAGAGGATGTCTTGACATGAGATGTCGAAGCCCGTCGGCGGCACATGTTCGGGGCCGACACAGGCCATCAACGTGTTTGTGAGCGAATAGCCGCCCTCGTAGCACGTGACGAGCGTAATGAAATTCGTCGCCCAGGCGGTGTCGTCTGTCGCTGTCCATGTGACCTCCGTCGCGAGCGAATGCGGGTCCGCGAAGGAGAAGCCCGGTCCGCCCGACCATGTGCAGTCGATGAAGGCGTTCGAATGGCAGTTGTGGAGTTCGCCCATGAGGACATGCGGAGAGCCCGACGTGAAATGCCCGAAGATGCCGCCCGCATCGTCATACTGGCCGAAGTCGCCGACCTCGCGCCCGTCGAGTGAAATCTCGACATCGGCCGAGCAGCAGATCCATCCCCTGTTCGGCGTGTCGAGGTGCACCGTGAAGTCGCCGACGGAGAAATCGTACGGATAGCTCCATTCCGATATGTCAATGCATACGGTCGTCACGTCTGTTTCATTCGTGCCGTACGCCGCAATCGAAGCGAACTTTCCGCTTTCGCACGCGATCGCGTACTTCGCGCCGCAGTCGAGGGCGAACCTCAGCTCCTCCCTCCCGTCGCAGAGGACCGGCACGTTGCCGCGCGTCAGGCGAACGGGCCAGTCCCCCTTCGCCGAGGCGACGGTGAGTCCGACGAGGCGGCGGTTCGGTTCGGTGACCCTGTTTGTCATCCAGGCCGTATAGCCGAGGGTGGCAATCTCTGTCGCATTGCTCGGATAGACAAGCTGCCCCCAGATGTCGCTCTGGTTCCATCCCGCTCCGCTATCGGGCACACGCGGATTTGGATCGAGGTCGTTCGGAAGGCCGTCATAGTCCCAATCTTCGGGATGAATCCGACGGAAAACGACTTCGCTCGTGTTCGATCCAACCATCACAAACGTATTCGTGCCGTTCACCGTCGGCCCGACATCGAAGGTCGCATCACCGATCTGCGCGAGATCGTAGCGGAGGCGGATTTCGCCGAGCGACGGATCGAGGTCCAGACGAGCGCTCGCAATCTTCGCGGCATCGTTTCCGATAGCTCCGTTCTCCACGGCAACGGTCAATCCGCCAAGTTCGTTCGTCGCGCACCAAGCACGACTTGCAGAGAGGTTGTACCGTGCCCAGTTCGCAGCTGGGCAAAGGGCGAACGGCGCAAGGAAACGAATCTGGTCCGAGGCGTCGCGAAACGAATCGCGCAAAACGCCTTCGCAGCGCACGAAGACGTTCGACCAGCCATGATCGTCAAACGGGAAGTTCCAATCTTTGAGCGGAATGTTCCACGCGCCGTAGACAGCGCCGCGCCGTTGGGCTGATTCCCACACCGTCGCGTGCAGCGGCATCGTGAATGTCGAGGCAGTCGGCGCGTTCGAACTCACCGAAACGACGCGCCATTGGTTTGCAATATCTTCGTCGGTGATGGGCGATGTCCCGGTAGGGCGCGTTCCCCGAACGCGCCGCAATGCCGGGCCATTGGATTCCCCGTTCGCCATTCCTTGCGGCGCGCTCGGGGAGCGCGCCCTACCCTGTACGACGCCCTTGAGAACGTTGGTTCCTCCTTCCACTTGCCCGACATCATTTGTGCAGGAAAGGCCGCCTCCGACTTGCTGCGTGTCGTTCGTCTTGGCGGCGGCATAGCGGGTGTTCGTCACAACCATACCTCCGATGATGAGCGAACCGACAAGCGCACCCGCCGTGACACACTTCACGCCGCCGGAAACAAGCTTCGCGCCGCACGCGACGATGTAGGCGACGACAGCGGCCCCCACGCCCGCGGCGCAGGCGTAGGCCGTGTTGATACAGATTGAATGGATGTTCTCAATCATTTCGCGTTACCCCGTTCCCGTGGATAGAAAATATTATACACGAAATCGTCCTTTCGTGGAATCAAAACTTGCCGCTCTTGCGGGCGTTGCAGTCCGCGCAGAGCATCTGGAGGTTTTCGGGGCGCGTCTTGCCGCCCTTCGACCACGGCTTGATGTGGTCGCCGCGCATCTCCTCAAAGGCGAAGTGCTGTTTGCAGACCGGGCAGACGCCGAGTAGATTCCCTTCTTCGACTGCACCTCCCTGTCGGCCATCAATTCGGCGACAGCCTTTTCAAGCGCAACGGGGTTGTACTTGCACGCGCCGTACTTCGCGTAGAAGCGACCCCAGCCGAGTCCCTGCATCTCGCGGCGGTAGATGGGGAAGAGCGTCGCCACCCAGTTCACGACCTTCTGGAAGTGGAGCCACAGCTCTGTGGATATATCTCATGTCGTTTACCGATCTCTAGGTTCGTGAACCACATCACCCCAGAGACGCGAACCATACCTTCCCGATGGTCGATATCCGATGCAGTATCTTCGTAGTTGGTTCTAAAATGAGCGCAATTTCGTCGAAACCCGTATCCAAGCCAAATCCTGTCATGCATGAACAGAGGGAACACTTCCCGATAGGTTATCGCATTTTGATTGCCGATGATAATAAACTTTTTGTCGTATTTTTCCAGTAGCGACACAAATTCCCGAAACAGCGAGAACGGCGGGTTCGTGACAACGATGTCCGCCTCCTTCAGAAGTTCGATGCACTCCGGGCTGCGGAAATCGCCGTCGCCGTTTAAATACTTCACATCCACTTCGTCGTCGTCGACAATCAGATTTCCATTCTTGTCACCTTCGTAGATCTGGTAGACGGCACGCTCGCAATCCTTCTGCGAAAAAAGGTCCACGTCCTGGCTCTTGTAGCATGTCGCAATCAGCTTCTTCAACTTCAGTGCCTCGAAACGTTCGGAGAAAAACCTGAAAAAATTGCTCGAACGAGGATCATCGCAATTGCAGAGAACCGTTTTCCCCTCGAAATGCCGCTTATAGTGGCGCATCTCGTTTTCGATGTCCACGAGCTGTGTGTAGAACTCGTCCTTCTTACGCCTCTTCGCCAAGGTCAAATCCGAGGATCTGCCCATCATCATTCTCCGTGCAACCGCGCCCTGGGCGCTTTCCCCTGCGCTCACATCTCTCCCGCCTATAGGAAAAACGAGAAGCTGCCCACACCCGCAGGATACATGAAAAAGACCGCAAGTTCCCTCATGCACTTGACCAAGGCCCGACCAAGAGCCCATACAGAATGCAGTACGAGAAAATGCGCCCAGACGGGCGCACCTCCACATACATGCTGTTCTGTATTGAAAACTGGTCGGTTTTGGTCAAACAGCACGTAGCTTTGATGCCACGTAAAATGATGTCGCCGCTCATCGGCCCTGAGGCCGAGACGGGTCCTATTTTGTTTCGCCTGTTAACGTTGATCGAGTCAACTCTCCTCCGTCACCCAAACAGAACGCAGATAGTATAGCACAAATTCACCTATCCGTGGTAAACAATCATGCGAGATGCAACATTAACCCTTTGTACGAATGCTTGGCGTCACCCTTCCTTCACCAAAAACAAATAATTCATCAAACACCTTAATCTTCGTTCCTCAAATGGGGACAGTTCCCATTCACATGCGGATGCGCGTCCCGCGAATCCGCAACCCTGCCGGGCGAAAACAACCCGCCTTATGTTCCTTGAAACCTCTGCGTTCCCTGCGTTAACCCGCCTTGAGGCGTTCCCCGCCATCTTCGGCCTGCGTACGGCGGTCGCGGGGCGACCGCCTTATGGCACAAGGCATTTCCCTTACACGATTCACGGACGCCCCCACCCTCTCCTCGCACGGGATCAGAAGCGCGGCAGTTTTGCGGCGGAATCCGCCATGCCGCCGATGCGGTTGCGGAGCTTCCACACCTCGTCGTGTTCCTCGCGGAGGAAGCGCAGGCGTTTCTCGTCACGACGGTTGCAGGCTGCGTCGACGAGGTTCGCCATATACATGATCTCCTGCGCCCACACGTTCGGGTAGGCGCCCCCCGCATAGGCCGCCGCCGCATGGCGGCACCCTTCGGCGATGGACGAGATTTCGGCGAGCACCGAATCGGTGAGCCCGGGATGGCGCGAGTAGCCGCGGTCGTTCGCGAGAATGCGGAAGAGTTCGCTCGCGTTCGCCCGCAGGGCGCCGCCGCGCAGATAGAGCGTGCCAAGCCGCAGGAGCGTGCCGCCAAGCGGCACACCCATCACGCCGTTCAGCGCCTCTTCGAGATTCATCTTCCCCGCGCTCGCCCCGGTGAAGGCGAAATTGCCGCCGAGGATGAGGCCCGGGAGGGACGCCGCGAGCGGCTGCCAATGCCCGCCATCGCCCCAGTCCGTCACCATGAAGCCCTTCGCGCCGAAACGATGCCCCGCGAGCTCCGCCGCCTGCATGTTCTCGCGCATGTTCTCCACGCGCCCCGCAAGCGAATTCCACGCGCTCGTACCCGGGCACACGTAGAAGTCGAGCCCGGCCTTCTTGAACTTCTCCGCCTCGGCGAGGAACGGATGGTTGCCTTCGTAGCCCCAATCGAGCGCAATGAGATCCTTCGGCAGTTCCGCTACGAGTTCGGGATGGCGCAAGATCATGTCGCCCCAGAACATCGGCCGCTTCCCGTGCGCACGCGCGAGAGAGGCGACCTTTTTCAGAAATTCGAGATAGACGCGCCCTTCGCCCTGTTCCTTCACGGCGGCGGCGCTCCGGCCCTCGCCGAGCAGATCGAATGTTTCGTCGCAGCCGATGTTGAAAAGTTTCGAGGAGAAATTCGGAAGCAGTTCACCGTAGAGCCCGTCGAGGAATTCAAGCGCCTTCGGATCGGTGGCGCAGAGCGTGGTGGGGTCTTTCTTGAAGCCGCCCCATGGCAAAGGCGCACCGCCCTTCGGCAATTCGGCGAGGGCGTTGTATTCGGGATGCACGAGCCAGCGCTCGAGGTGGCCGAAGGAATTCTGGTTCGGCACAAGTTCGATGCCGTTCATCGTGCAGTAGGCATCGAGCGCACGGATTTCGCTTGCCGTCAAGGGCGATGCGTTTTCCCACACGACCTTATGCTGCGAATAGGCAAACGTGTGTTCCGTGTAGAGCTGCAGCTGATTGTAGTCGAATTTCGCAAGCAGATCGACAATCAGCTTCAAGGTGCCCATCGTGGGCACCTTGTCGCGGCTGATGTCGAGCAGATAGGCGCGTGCGGCGAACATGGCCTTAGGGCTTCTCCTCTTTTTTCGAAACGGTTCCCTCGCGGCTATAGAACGCCGCCGCGTCGTCCTTGCGCCCCGCCTCCTCCATGAGCACGCCCAAGTTGTGGAAGGCGGCGTCGCACCCAAGCCCGGCCGCGCGCCGAAGAAGCGACTCCACGTACTCGCGCCGGTACTGCGTGCGGTTGGCCTCGCGCGAATGCAGGAGAACCGCAAGATTGTTGACGGCCGCCGGTACCGTGAGGATGCGCTTCACGAGGGCGACGCGCGCGGCATCCGGGAAACTGTTGAAGCCCACGATCGGCCAATCCTTCTTGCCGTCCCACATCACGAACTGATACTCGCGCGGGCACCCCTTCGTACCGAGTTCGTTCGTGAGAACGAGGTAGAGCGCCGACGTGATCTGCCACGCGGTTATCCAGCCGCCCGCCTTCATCGAACCGCCGCCCATCGCGCCCCCTTTCGTGAAGATCGCATAGTTCATCCAGAACGAAGGATCGATTTCTTCACGGAAGGCGCCGAGCGATTTAATCGTCTGGGCCGAACAGCGCGGGAATTTCGCATCGAGCTGCAATACGCTCCATTCGGCGATGAAACGGTTCACGTATTCGAGCGCCCGCTGTGCCGCCGCCTGCGCATCCAGTGAGGCCGCATCGCGCTTGAGCCGGAAGGTGCCATCCTCCCCTTGCTGGAGCGTCTTTTCCAGGAGACGCTCGACGCGGGCGACATCGAACGGCCAATCCGCATCGGCTACGGCAGCGTCAGGCGCGTACCACATCCGCTTGATCGGCGCGCGCGAGCCCTCGCTCGCATCGACGAGCCGCGAGACGAGCGTGGGCTTGAACGGAGCGGGCGCAGACGCCGCCGCCGCCGCACCCGCACAAATGAATCCGAGGATGAGAAGCGCACGTTTCATCAGTCAAGCACCCGATCGAACGCCCCATCGCCTTCGCCGCTCTCGCCCGCGTCGCCGGCATCCACGAGCCGCATCGGCTTCGCCTTCGGCCGCTCGCCGAAGAGCACCGTCCCGAGGCGGATCCAGGTGGCGCCCTCTTCCACGGCGATGCGGTAGTCGTTTGTCATGCCCATGGAAAGGCGCGGCAGCGAAATGCCGAACTCCGCTTCCATCGCGTCGCGCAACTCGCGGAGGCCCGCGAAGACGGGGCGCGTCTCTTCGATCTTGTCGGCCGGCGTGAACGGCGCCATCGTCATGAAGCCCTCAAGCGTGAGGTGCGGGCACGCGAGCGCACGCTCGACGGCGGCGGGCACGTCGTTCGGGCGCATCCCATCCTTCGAGCGCTCGCCGCTCATGTTGACTTCGAGGAGGATGCGCGGCCGCGCCCCCACCTCTTCCGCCACGGTTTGCAGGCGGTCGATGAGCGCCACCGAATCGATCGAATGGAAGGTCGAGAAGAGCGCAAGCGCCGGGCGCACCTTGTTCTTCTGAAGGTGGCCGATCAAGTGCCAGTCGGGGCCGGATACGGCAAGCGGCTGCTTCCACGCGGCCTCCTGCACCTTGTTCTCGCCCACGATGCCAAGGCCCGCCTCCCAGGCCTCGCGCACGACCTCGGGCCCGTGCGTCTTCGTGACGGCGATGATCCCGCCGACACCCGCCCGCCGCCCCGCCTTCGCGCAGGCGGCGGCGATCGTGGCGTTCACCTCTTCGAGAATTTCCGCGAGCGCGCGCATTTTTACGCCTTCTTGAGCGCCTCGACTTCGGCCTTGAGCGCCTTCAGTTCGGCACGCGTCTTCTGGATCATCTTCGGCGCGAGCGTGACGGCGGCCATGTCCTTCATCGACATCGCCGGCGCCCCGATCACATACTTGAGCGAACCGTCCAGGGACTGCGGTACCCCCGCCTGCGGGCCCACCTGCACGCCGTCGGCGATCTTGATGTGGCCCGAGATGCCAGCCTGCGCCCAGATGAGGCAGCCCGTGCCGATCTGCGTGGAGCCCGCGACGCCCGCCTGCGCGATGATGCCCGTGTAGCCCGCCACCTTCACGTTGTGGCCGATCTGCACGAGGTTGTCGATCTTCGTCATCGGGCCGATGTAGGTGCGACCGATGCGCGCGCGGTCGATCGTCGTATTGGAGCCGATCTCCACACCGTCACCAAGCTCGACGATGCCGAGCTGCGGAATCTTCTCGATCTTCGGAAGGCCGTTCTCGAACGTCGTATTGTAACCGGAGCCGTCGCCGCCGAGCCGCACGCCGCAGTGGAGAATGACGCCCTTCCCGAGCTTCGTGCCTTCGCGCAGCGTCACCTGCGGGTAGATATGCGAGAGAGCGCCCACACTGCAGTATTCGCCGATGAAAACCTGCGCTTCGATGACGGCCCCGTCGCCGATGACCGTGTTCTTCTCGATGATCGTGTAGGCGCCCACGTGCACGTTCGCACCGAGCTTCACGCTCGGATCGACGATCGCCGTGGGATGGATGCCGGGCGCACGCACGGGCGCGGGCGGCGCAAAGAGCGCGGCAGCGGCCATGCAGGCGTGGTTGGGATCCGCCACGCGGATGATCGAACACGGCGCACCAAGCGTCCAATCCGGCGGCAAGAGCACGCACGACGCCTTCGTCTCGGCCACCAACTTCACATGCTTCGGGTCTTTGCAGAAGCTCAAATCGCCCGCGCGCGCCTCCTCAAGGCCGCCACACGCCAACAGGTCCACGTCGTCCCCTTCAAGGACGCCGCCCAATTTATTCGCAAGTTCGGAAGCTTTCACTCGTCTCTCCAATTTAGGTGTTCCAAGACAGGTGATAGTATACAAAATATTCCATTGGAGGGAAAGTGAAAAGGTGCTTGGTGCCAAGTGCGTCGTGACTGGTGCCTGGTGCCAGATGCGTCGTGACACCGATAGGGCGGGCGCACCGCGCCCGCCGCAGGGAGTGCGGCGCGCACAGTGTGCGCGCCCTGGCACCATGTACCAGGCACCGGCTCTTACCGCCCCACAAGAGCGCAGAGTTCGTCGATGGCGGGATCGTCGGTCAATTCGTGGAGAAAGTTTTGACGGAAGGCGAGGTGGCCGCGCGCGGCGCAGAGACGGCGCGTGGTCGGGTAGGCGAGGCCGGAGACCATCCAACCCACCTGCACCAAAACGAAATCGGCCAGCGACTGGATGTTCTGATAGTCCACGGGACGGCGCTCGCGAATGGCCGCGAGAACGGCGGGGTTCGGCTGCGCCGTCGTGGAGAGATTCCAGAACGCCTGGCAGTCGTTGCGCCAATCGGTGTTCTTCACACGATCTTCGAGCACGCGGAAAATGTCGAGCTTATCCGCGTCGCGCACCGTCTGCGACGCCGCGAGGGTGAGCGCGTCGAGATGCGGCGGCAAATCGCGGCGGTTATGGAAGAGAACGGCATCGAGAATCGCCTGGCGCCTGACGGGCGCAAGGCCATCGAGCCACCCCTTCTCCACCACGATGTCGTGAGAGAAGACGGCGTGGTCGATCGAATCGGAATCGCGGAACGTGTTGTAGCGCTTGAGCTGCTCATAGCGGCCCGTATCGTGCAAGAGCGCCGCAAGCTCGCATACGCGCGCCGTTTCCCCGTCGAACCCCTCGCCCGCGCAGATCGCCTTCGCGTTCGCCACGACCTCGGCCGTGTGAAGGCGTTTCAACTCCATCATCAACGGCAATTTTCCATTGACGCGAAACGTTGAAACATACGCCGCATAGAGCGGCTCGATGGCTGCCAAGTTCGACATAAGCGGTTTTGGTTTTTGTCCTTGATGTATCGTAACGCCGATAGGGCGGGAGCACCGCGCCCGCCGGGAGGGGAGCGGCGCGCACGGTGTGCGCGCCCTACCAGGCACCAAGCACCAGGCGCCATCAACTGAGGTTGCCGATGACGGCCTTGATGCGGCGCACGCCGGCGGAGGAGCTCTGCTCCTTCTGGATCTTGAAGCTGCCGAGTTCGGCCGTGTTTTCCACATGCGGCCCGCAGCAGATTTCCTTCGAGACGTCGCCGATCGAGTAGAGCGACACCTGATCGCCATACTTCGACCCGAAGAGCGCCATCGCGCCTTCGGCCTTCGCCTCTTCGACCGTGGTCATCTTCTTCGTAACGGCGATGCCCTCCTTGATCCAGCCGTTGACGAGATCTTCGACCGCGCGGATCTGTTCATCGGTCATCTTCTCCGGCCACGTGAAGTCGAAGCGCAAACGCTCCGCCGTGATGTTCGAGCCCTTCTGGTTCGCCGTGGGGCCGAGTACCTTGTGAAGCGCGGCGTGGAGGAGGTGCGTGGCGGTGTGCATGCGCGTGACTACTGCGGAGTTATCCTGCAAGCCCGCCTTGAACGAGCCCGCCGACGTCGTGCGGGAGAGTTCCTGATGCTTCCTGTTCGCCTCGTCGAAGCCGGCCACGTCCACTTCCAGGCCCTGTTCCTTCGCGAGCTCGAGCGTCATCTCGAGCGGGTAGCCGAAGGTGTCGTAGAGCTTGAACGCGGTCTTGCCGGAAATCTGCGACTGGCCATGGAGCTTGAGCTGCTCGGCGACTTTCGCGAACATCGCCGCGCCTTTGTCGAGCGTCGCATTGAAGCGCGCTTCTTCCGTCTCGAGGTCGAGCCGGCACGTGGCGAGGTTGACTTCGAGTTCGGGATAGACGTGCTTGTACTTCGCGCAGATCGTTTCGGCCATCTTCACCGTGAAGCCGGGCGCGATGCCGAGGAAGCGGCTGTAGCGCACGGCCCGGCGGATGAGGCGCCGCAGCACGTAGTTCGCGCCGATGTTGCCGGGCTTCACGCCGCCCTTGGGGTCGCAGAGGATGAACGTGGCCGTACGCATGTGGTCGGCGATGATGCGGCGGCTCTTGAGCGCCGTTGCGGGATCGAGCTTCGCCACCGTCGCGGCGTCGGAAAGCTCATCGATCTTCGCCATGATGGGCGCGAAGATTTCCGTGTCGTACACCGTGGACGCGCCCGACATCATGCAGATCGTACGCTCCACGCCCATGCCCGTATCCACGTTGTGGCGCCCGAGCGGCACGAACTTGCCTTCCTCGTTCTTGTTGTACTGCATGAAGACGTCGTTCCAGATTTCGATGTACTTCCCGCAGTGGCAGCCCGGCCGGCAATCCGGCCCGCACTTCTCCTTGCCCGTATCGATGAACATTTCGGTATCGGGGCCGCACGGGCCCGTGGTGCCCGCCGGGCCCCACCAGTTGTCCTCGCGCGGCAGGCGGAAGATGCGCTCCTCGGGGATGCCGAGCGACTTCCAGATCGCCACCGCCTCTTCATCCGCCGGGATGTACCCTTCGTCGCCTTCCTTGCCTTCGCCGCGGAACACCGTGACGTTGAGCTGTTCGGGCTTGAAGCCGAGTTTCGTGGTGAGGAACTCAAAGCTCCAGCTGATCGCCTCTTTCTTGAAGTAGTCGTTAAGCGACCAGTTGCCGAGCATTTCGAAGAACGTCAGGTGCGCGGCGTCGCCCACTTCGTCGATATCGCCCGTACGCACGCACTTCTGCACGTCCGTCAGGCGCGTCCCGGCCGGATGCGGCATCTGCCCCATCAGGTACGGTACGAGCGGGTGCATGCCCGCCGTGGTAAAGAGAACAGTCGGGTCGTTCTCGGGAATCACGCTCGCGCCGGAAATGCGCGCGTGGCCCTTCGACTCGAAAAAGCTCTGATACATCTCGCGAAGTTCGTCTGCCGTCAAGTTATTCATTCTTCTCATTCCTCACAATTCTGATTCTTCAGCCCCGTGCCGCACGCACCGCCGCCGCCACGTTCTCGAAGAGCGTGGGCAGCTTCGCACATGGCACCGTGGCAAACGCCAGGCGGATGAGCCCCGAAAGGACGATCGTACCCGTCGAATACTTTTCGATGAGCGTGCGCCGCACCTTCTCCGCCTCCACGCCGATGGGCTTCACGCACATGAAGTAGCCGCTGTTGAACGGCATCACTTCAAACGCGTCCGCATACTCGGGATGCTTCTTGAGAATCTTGCGGATCGTCGTATAGCGCGCCTTCAACACATTGTACTTCTGGCGCTTCTCGCGCGCGTAGTTCTTGCTCGAAAGCGCCGCGAGGGCCATGTTCTGGCCGAGCGAGGTGATGTTCGAAACGCAGCTTCGAACGTTGCCCGCCGCCTTCGCCTCAAGCGCCGTGAGCTGTTCGGCCGTCGCGCCCTTGAAACCGAACGCGATGAACCCCACGCGCAGGCCCCACACGTAGTCTTCCTTCGTGCAGCCGTCGAGCTTGACCGCAAGCACGTTCTCGTGCAGCGTCGCGAAATCGGCGAAGAGCGATTCGCCATGCACGCCCTTCTCGTAGACGAGCCCGAAGTAGGCGTCGTCCAGCACCACAACCACCTTCTTACCCGCTTCGGCTGCGGCCTTGACCGCCGCCACGATCTGCGGCGCATCTTCATCCGTCGCCGTGTAGCCGGTGGGGTTGTTCGGGAAGTTGAGGATGAGAAGCTTCTTCTCGCCCGCGCCGAGGAGCGCCTTCTTGAGGGCCGCCGAATCGAAGGCACCGTTCTTGAAGGTGTTGAACGTCTCGATCGCCGCCCCGCACGCTTCGCCGAAGACGAGCGCGTAATTATCCCAATAGAGATCGGGAATGACCACCGTATCGCCCCGGCCCGCGAAGAGTTCGCCCACGATACGCAGCCCGTGCGTGAGCGCATTCGTCACCACCGGGTTCGAATAGAGAACGCCCTTCAGCGAGGGGTTCTTCTTGATCTGGGCCTTCTTCCATGCCTCGCGCAGCGCCGGCAGGCCGAAACTGCCCGCATAGAGGAACGCCTTGCGGTCCAGATTCACCTGGCTCGCAAAGCACTCCATGACGAGCGGGGAACCATCTTCCTCAAACGCCATGCCGATCGTTGCATTGATCGCGCACTTCTTGGCCTCGGCCCCCTGGCCGAGGATTCCCCCGTAGGGGAAATAGAGGCGTCGGCCGGCGGGGGAAAGCATGTCCGCCACGGGGCCAAGCGTCTGATTCAACTTTTTAGCCAATGAGTTCATAAGGGCGAATATTATAGCAAAAACGCCGAAGAATGAAGCGGGAAAAGATGAAAAATCGTCTACCCGCGGATGAGCGCAAGCAGCTGGTCGCGCTTTTCTTCCATGAGAGAGGCCGTCTTCGCTTCGAGATTAAGGCGCACGAGAGGTTCCGTGTTCGACATGCGCACGTTGAACCACCAGCCCTCCGCCTCCCAACGATCCACCGAAACACCGTCCAATTCGAAGAAATCGGCGAATGTGGCGCGAATCTTCGCGAGCACGGCCGCCGCATCGGCCACCTTGGAGTTGATTTCGCCGCTCTGCGCGTACTTGCGCAGGGGCGCGATGAGCGCGCTGAGGGGTTTGGCGCTCTTCGAGACGATGTTCGCAAGCGCGAAGGTCGCCATGGAGCTCGATTCCGCCGTGGAGTTCGCCTTGAAATAGTAGTGGCCCGAGAGCTCGCCTGCGAAGATCGCATCGTTCTCGCGCATCTGCGCCTTGATGAAGCTGTGGCCCACGCGGCTCATCATCGGCTTGCCCCCGGCCTCTTCGATCACTTCCTTCGCCACCTTGGAGGAGCGCAGGTCGTAGAAGCAGGCCGCGCCGGGATTGCTCGCGAGGAGGTCGCCGGAAACGAGCGCCGTCATGAAGTCCATCGGAATGACGTCGCCCTTTTCATCGAGGAAGCCCGCGCGGTCCGCATCGCCGTCGAAGGCGACGCCGAAGGCGTACTTGCCCGGATTCGCGCGCATGAGCGACTGAAGGTCCTTCAGCGTCTCGGTCTTGAGCGGATTCGCTTCATGGTTCGGGAAGTCGCCGTCGTAGGTGTCGTAGAGCGCATCGTAGGTGAGGGGAGAGCCGGCGAAAGCGGCCGATTCGGCAATGCCCATGCCGTTGGCGAAGTCGACCGCGATGTGGAGGGGCCTAGCCATGTGCTGGCATTTCGCCACGTGCGCGGCATACTCCTTCGAGATGTCGACCTTCGTGATTTCGCCCACGCCGTGCGGCGGCTCGTTCATATCCATCGCCGCAACCATCTTCTCGATGTCCTTGATGCCCGTCGCCCCGGAAATCGGCACCGCGTTCGCCCTGCAGAGCTTGCAGCCGTTCCATTCCTTCGTATTGTGCGAGGCCGTGATCATCACGCTGCCGTCGGCCTTGAAAAAGGCGTTCGCGAAATAGCTCATGGGGGTGGAAGCCATGCCGATGTCGATCACATCCACGCCTTCGTCCACAAGCCCCTGCGCAAACGCATCGAAAAGCGCATCCGAACTCTTGCGGCAGTCGCGCGCCACCACAACCTTCTTCACCTGCGCAAACAACGCGTACGCACGGGCGATCTTGTAGAAATCGTCCTGCGTGAGATCCTGCCCATAGATGCCGCGAATATCGTATGCTTTGAAAATGCTCATTGTCTTGATCTTTCTTTTGGTAGGGGGGTATTATACCACAATTCCCTAGAAAATGATAAGACCCTAAACAGTAAAACCGTCAAAAGGACGAGAATGGGCACCTCTCACTTCGCCGACAGACGAATCGGGCGGAACTCCGCCACGAGTCTGGCACGCCCCTTAAAGGTGCCGACGAGCGTCGGCGTATGGACCGCGCGATGGACGCGCGTCGCCTGCGAGCCCTTCGGCAGCCACCCCTGATAGGGATTTTCCTGGCCGATCTGGTCGATCAGCCTGCCGTCAGAACCCTCGCACGTGAAGGCGGCCTTGAGCGTCACCCCGCCGAAGTCGCCCACGAAGGCCCGCTTCTCCATCGTGAAGGCGCAATCCTCGAGATGCCAAAGCTGTTCGTAGGCGTGTTCGCGCGCATCGGACGCCACGAGTTCATCCGTGATACGGAAGAACGGCCCTTCCGGCGCATCCTTGATGAACTCGACCGTGCGCGTGTGCACAACCGAACGGTCAAGCTTCCTCGCCGACCCGTAACCGAGGTCGAACGTGGCCTTCGCTACATCGCGCGCGGGCGTTGTCCTGAATGTGAGCGGTGCCTTTTCGTTCAGCATCTCCTCACGCCACTTCCAACTCGCCCGCGCACACTGGTCCATTCCATCGATGCGGATCGTGTTGTGCGACCGCGTGGAGAGCACGTAACGGCGCATCGGAGAGGAATCGTAATGGAACGTACCACCTTCCACGAGCAGACTCTTCCCGTAGGCGAAGAGAACGAAATTGAGCTTGTCCTCATGCTGGTGGCTATACCCCCACGGCGACATGTCCACATAGCCCCACACGGCATCCGGCCTCCACGACGAACGGAAGACGACCGCGCCGGAATAGGGCAGCGCGAGCGAGAGATACGCCGGTGGTTTTCCTTCCTTTCCGCGCGTCGCACCCCAGAGGAAATCGGCGCGTTGCGGGAAGATTTCACGCGCACGGGAAAGGATCCCGGAGATCTTCGTGTAGCCCCCGTCGTTCAACGCCGGAAGGCAGCCATCCGGACGCACCAGCTTCACATAGAGTCCGTAAGCCTTCTCGAGATTGTTCGTAAAACCGCAGGGAATCGGCAGACCGCGTTCCATGTACTGCTTGCAAAGCGGGTAGTAGGTTTCGTGGAGGATGCCATGATATCCCGAGGTCAGTTCGAACTGGAAACCGTCCGGATAAACCTGGCGCGCCGCTTCCGCCGACAGTTCCGCTTCCGCCTGCTTTCGCCAGGCGTCGGCGTGCGGCAACTGCGGGAAGGTCAACGCGAGATCGAGAAGTCCGTGCAGTTCCATCAAGCGCCAGTTGTTGGTCGCAAGATGCGGCTGCAGACGGCGCGCATGTGCCGCAACCGACGCGAAGAACTTCGCACGGAACGCCGGCGTCACTGCCGGCGACTTTTCGATCTTCGGGAAGGAGAGCGCCCATACGCTCGCGCGCAAGCCCGTATCGAGCGTGCGCCACGACTTGGTGCGATTGTACGCCGTTCCCTCTGGCGGCGGCGGCGCGTTGTCGATGAAGCTCGTGACGATATCCACCCACGTCTGGGCCGCACGTTCGTCGCCGCTTGCCACATAGTAATCGGCAAGATTGCGCAGGAACCAGTGACGGGCGAACTGCCACGGCCACTCACAGTAGTTGTTGTAAGTGGGGTTCGCGTTCCAGTCGATCTTATGATCGGCAAACACGATCGGCGTACCGCACACGTTGAAACGATAGTTCATCGCATCCTTCGCGGTGGCGTCCGGCTTGACCGCGCCGAACACCCCGCTCACGAGAACGAGAGACCCAAAAACAGACAACAGATTTTTCTTCATCTCAGATTCGATTTACACAGTTCGCAAAACTTACCGGAACAACAGCACGCAGCCGTTCGGATGGGCGTTCTTCAAGAGGAGGCGACACGACATCCACCATACGCGCCCACGTCTGCGTGAACACACCCCAAATGGCGACCAACGCCAACCAGACTATTTTTCCCATAACCGTCCTCCTCAAGTGAACAGACACCTTCCAAATCGATACCGCCATTCTATCACAATCCCCCCTACCAGTCAATCCGAGATTCAACTGGAGTTTATCCAGGGCGCATCTGAGTTTTTCACCACCGAACACGCGGAAACCCGCTTCGCGGGACACGGAAGGCAGTTTGAAAAATCACCCTTCGGGCCCGACACCGGCAACTCACCCTCGCCAGAAGAAAGAGGAGGTCGGGCACAAGGCCGATGGGTGTGCGGAGCGTAGATTTCAAATCGCCTTCCGCGTCCGGCCGCAGCCGGTTTTGAGTGTTTTCCGTGGTGCCCCCCACTACAGCGCGCCGAGCGACCGCCCATTGCACTTACGGAAACGTACTTCACCCTTCATTTAACGGCAAGAATCATATCCCATCAATCCTTCTCATTCGTAATTTAAACGACCTTTGTCAATCTTCCTTGGGTATCGACATTTAAAATCGGAATGAAGGAATGACATGACATTCAGATTTGATATCTCTATTTGCGCCAATTCCAATAATCCACCAGCCAACAAGTCGGGTTGGATGGGTTTGTTGACGCTTGTACGAAGCAACGATGCCGTCTTGGCGAATCGGCTACGGTACTGTTTGGACATCCAAATCACACATGGTAACTCATAAACATCTTTATCAGTATAAACACGCCAACCATCCGATCTTGGCGATTCCCCGTGATCGCTTATGAAGAACATAATGGAAGGTCGACTACCCTCTTTCAACGTATCTACTATCATTCCTAGAACCTTATCCTCGTAAAGGATGCCGTCGTCATATCTGTTTCTGCGGTCGCGATTATATGCAGACAAACCATCAAGTACTTTTCTTTCAACATTATCCGTGAAATATTTCTCTGATTCAGGACAAGCGTCGTGAACAGGATAATGCATACCCGCCAGATGAATGAATACCGCATGCGGCCTAGACGCTGAAAGTTTCGAACGTAGATAAGGTATCATTGATTCGTCGTAATGCGACAAACCTTTTTTCTCTGCGAACATCGAGATTCGCTCTTCACATCCATTGAATATGCTTCCGAGCAAAGATGTATTTCCATTCCACGTCTGCTGATTCGATATCACAACCGTCCTGTACCCAGCCCTACGCAAAACCTCGGCAAGCGTCCAATTCCCTTTTCCCATCGTC
Source organism: Kiritimatiellia bacterium (assembly GCA_045617985.1). Taxonomy (GTDB): domain Bacteria; phylum Verrucomicrobiota; class Kiritimatiellia; order RFP12; family UBA1067; genus RUG572. The sequence goes on along the minus strand of JAZLJP010000220.1, from coordinate 17,574 downwards.
TCAAAGGTCACATCGGTCAATAAGAAACTTAAAGCAGATACCGTGCCAGGTACAATTCCGACAACATCCTTCAGGGCCACTCCGTCTCCAGATGCACAAACCTCGTCCATCCGAGGCGTAGTATGTCTTTCATAGCCATACAGATGCCAATTATTACGAGTAGCAGACTCACCGAGGACGATCACGACATCGGGTAACTCGTTAGTCGTGACATTTGTACCAATCGTTGACGGCAACCCACGATTCTCACACGCATGGCGAAAACCACGGTCTTTCCCGTAAGAGATGACACTTGAAATCAAAAATTCGGTATACGGCATTTGTGCCACACCCCAATGCCAGTTCATCACAATTACATTTATAAATAGAAACGGCATCATAAGGCCAACGCCAATCAAAATAGAACGTTTTGAAAATCTTTGCGTAGGCAATCGTGAAAGAACAAGGAATGGAAACGCAATTACAATACAAACCAAAATCACCCCCGCAATTTGCCAAAGGCCAAGCGACATCTTCAAGAACTCCGTCACCTCATCAACACTTGTGTTCAAAAGTAATTCAATCCAAATGGACGATAAGCTGGCATGAAATACTCTATCCACATAAACGCAAGAACAAACAACTACCACGATGTATGTCCATATCGCTAGCACGACCCAGCGGGCGAAACGTCCAAAAATAAACACGGAAGCAGAAAGCAACAACGTATAGGTCACAATATCACGAATACAACTCCAAAGCGAAAACAAAAAAAATTGAACAGGCGGAAGATCGACCATCTGAAAACCGAACTTTGAAATCGCACAGTATGCGTGTAGACTTCCAAACAGTACCAGAACGAACAAGAATGAAGAGTACCGTTTCATCTGAGTCCCTCCAATGCGATAATCCAACATCCAACAATCAACATTAGTAAACACATAACGGCAGCAGAACCGCAATCCTTAGCCTTCTTCGCCAATTCATGATATTTCGGAGAGGCGAGATCCACTACGGCCTCTATGCTGCTATTCAACAACTCTACGGCAACAAGGAGAAACCACAACACTCCAAGCAAAACCCGCATCCACAAATCCATTTGGACTACGCCAAGCATAATGAAATGTGGAACACCAAGTACACACTCTTGACGAAATGCCGCTTCCTGCTTAAAACACGCGGCAAAACCGTGTAGTGAATATTTCAAGGCGGCGAAACAATGAGACACACCAGTCAAAACCGGTTTTTGCGAGACGACATTTCGAGTCTCTACCATTTGATAAACCTCTATCCCCGCACAACAAATGCCATTCACCTCTGCGGGAAAAGAAGAGTGGCGTGTTCCCAATCACCCACGTCTCATGCAAGGCATCGCCAAACGCCCGTGTCAAAACATGAATGATGAAAACACGCCACGTGGATATACTCCACGTAGCGCGATCCACCGTATTCCGCTTTGACTATTACTTTGGCGAAGTTTTGCATGAAGCGTCATACGCTGAATTCGCGTACGCTGCCGAGGTTAGGTTTCCCACCCTCGGCATCTCCCGCTCCTGGAACAAGACAGCGAAGGTGCCGTCGTTACGCAGTGGGAAGCCGGCCGCCTCCGATGCCGCGACCGGTATAGGTTTTCCTATTACGAGCTAATGCCGTTTCCTCCGTTTGAAGATGACTGTTCAACGATCTCCCACCGACCACCTTTATCGGGGCCAACGCGGCGAATGACACCAATGGACTTCAGCCGGACAATCGCTTTTCTTACGCCATTCCTCGACAAGCCGGTAATGCCCATCAAATCTACGATCGTAGATTTTGCATTTCTCTCAATAGCAGCGACAATAGCAACGTCTACCGTTTTCAGGCCACTTTTCAGGCCACCATTATTGTCCGCATCCTCCGTAGCCTCCCAGGTCGCCATCCGATTTGGCTTTAGGTCATTACGATGACGAATCGTGTAGGTCGTTGAGAATATCCCGCACAAGCTTTCCCATGTCGGGAAATCATTACCGTTCGCCCTACATGCATCCTTGATACGCTGGATGCCGCTACCATATTGCTCGACAATGTGCATGTCATAGAACGCCTGCGCAATGATCCTGTTACGCGGGAAAGAACCGTGCAAAGGACTTTCGAGCGTTTCAAGTGTAACATCAAACGGCAACTGACCAGGGCTATGAACGACGAGGGAATCTTCAAGAATCTTGATCTGAATGTCATTGCCAATGCCATAGTCACGGTGGCAAACGGCATTGGCGATCGTCTCGCGCAGGGCATCAATGGGATAAACGAAACAACGGTCATCAACCGCCTTGCCGCTAATCTCAATCTCGTAACGGATATTACGCTGGACAAAGGAGATTGCTTCCTCAATCTGATCTTGGATGTTGCCGCGCACATCGCAGGAATCGAGGATGTAGGCGCCATCGGCCTTGAACGCACCGGCATGAATGAACGACCAAGAGAAGTACTCCTGCTGATCCTTGGCAAAAAGCAAATACGCGGCGCGAATGATTTCCGTTTCAGACTTCACCCACTGCAACTTGAGCAACGTCTTCCACGGATCGGCATCAGCCTGAAAACTGCGACGCCCACACGCAACTGCACGTTGCATATACCGCCGAATGGCCGCTTCATTCAAATCGTCCTTTGTCACCCCCGCCACAAACACGGCGTCCATCGATCCACCCGTCGATTTCAAATGGCATTCGGCAATTTCCGTCGGAGTCATCTGGTGATTGACACTACCTTTACGCATGAAACACCGTCCCCTATAGGCGACGGGCTTCAGGGGATTCTCCATCACACGCAAAACCACGATCTCCCGCCCACGAAACACGGCCTTCTCCGCGTCAACGGCCACGGACGGCTCGGTGGCGGTCGCAATCCGATTCTCATAGTCGCGCAACGCCTCGCGCCGTAACAAGCCCTTTGACGGCTCGCCACAATCGGTGACGCCGATGATAATGCGCCCGCCCTGCGCATTGGCAAACGCACAAGCCGTCTCAATGCATTCCGCATCGAAACTCTCCTTCAACTCAATATGCCGCATTTCATGCTTCGCAATGAGAATCTCTATTTCATCCGCCGTCATGTTTTTCCCACCTTGGAGCCCCCCCCCGCATCAGAATAACGAACCTCATTTCAAACCCCCAAGGCGACACGCATTATAGCAAAAATAAGGCTGAAAATCAATCCTTCCAACTGGAATTCACACGAAGCGGAACAGAACACCAAATCTCAAAACACCCTCCACGGCAACCGTAACTCAACTTATTACCGACAAAACGGGTAATCTACCCTTACTCACCCGTACACTTTACATTGTAGCCGAACACCTATATGCAGAATGAAGCAATAGGCATATCGCTAAAGAGAGAGCGCATGCTCCTGCGGCAAGGACCACTCGTAGGATCATACGACATTTTTCCGTGACGAGGAAAACCACGCTGAGGCCAATCCATAAAAGGAGAGCGACATCTCCAAGAAATCGAATATCAAAAATGTTGGCAACCGCAGCTAGAGTGCATGCGCAAAAGACCTGGGAGGCCACCAACAGGAAGAAACGGTTCAGCGACCCGGAAGTTCTCATCTTATTCCATTCCTTTCGTTTCCCGATCACGGGCGTTTGAACGCGCGAACGCCACACGCCTACGCCGGGCGCTCAAACTGCCGCTTGACCGGTTTCAATAGACGCGCACTTCGAAGATCCTTGCCGCCGGGTCGCCCCAAGTGGCCGTCACCGTGATTTTCAGGCGGTCGAAGGTCGTTTCGGGGAAGGTGTGGATGCGGTGGCGAAGTTCGTTATCCGGCACCGTGACAAGCGTCTTCCACGTGCCATCCACCCGCGCCTCCACGCGATAGGCCTTCACGAGCTGTGGCGGGCGCGGCGCGGCATGGCGCGCGGAGAATTCGGGGTCGAACGCGAGGCGCACTTCCTTCGCCGTCACGGCGCGCGGGAACTCGAGCTCGATGAACTGCGGCAGTTTCAAGGAGGGATCGGAATGCCACCCGTGGTAGGATCCGCCTTCGGGGCGGGCAACGCCGTCGATCACCGCCGCCGCGTCGTCGGCATGCACGCGCTCAAGGGCGGGCTCCGTCACGAACGCATACTCTTCGCCCACACGAAGCGTCCATCCGTTCCCAAAGCCCCAGCCGCGCAGATCCGCCGGGCCCGTCGTCCCCTCGCGCAGCGCCCAGAAGACGTCCTTCGTCTTCGGCATTTCAACCCACACGAACCGCTTCGTGAGCGCGAGCGGCGCAGCCGGCGTGAACCGCACGAGGTCGCGGCCGCCCGCCGGGATCGTGCCCTTCATCGTCGCGACGGGCCGGTCCGTGGGGCCCGCGCGGTTCGAGTCCGTTTCATACACGTTGATCGCAAGCTCGCGCGCCGTCGCCTGCGCATTGACGAGCCGTAGCGACACGGCCTCGAGCCGGCGCAATTCGCCGCGCGCGAAGCACACGATGCGCCGACAGGGCGTGCAGTCGTGCTTCAGTCCATCGGCCCGCCGCAGGCCCGGATCGCGCGCGTCGAAAACGCGCCGCCGCCCCTCGCCCGAACTCGTCACCTTCGCCGTGCGCGCGAGGTCGGCCGGATCTTCGTTCTTCAATTCGGGAATGTACTGGTCGTCCTTCAACAGGCGCTGCTGGAGCTCCGCGATGTAGTGTTCGCCGTACTCGCGCGGCATCAGGTTCTTTTCGCACATGAGCGCCGCCGCCGTACCGGCGGCCTGGCCGAGCTGGAAGAGCGTCGCCTGCACGCGCACGCTCCCGAGGGCGATGTGCGTCACGCTCACGGCGCGCCCGCCGAGAAGCAGATTCGGCACGTTCTTCGAATAGAGGCAGCGATAGGGAATCGAATAGGTCGGCACGCTCGGATGCCACTTCCAGTAGCCGTTGCCGTGCGGATTCTCGACGCCGAGCGGATCGTGCGTATCAAGCGGCCAGCCGCCGTAGGAGATGCGGTCGGGGAAAATCCGCCCCGCAAGGGCGTCGTTCGCCGTGAGCACGTAGTCGCCCACGAGGCGGTAGCCCTCGCGGCGCGCGTTCTTGTAGGGCATCGCCGTCAACACGGCGTCCGCCGCCTTGCCCTTGAGGCGCGAGGCGTTCTTCACCCAGCCCCAGTAGGCGAAATTGATGCGCACGAGTTCGTCGCGGGCGCGCTCGGGATCGGCGAGTTCGTCGAAGCGGCCGCCGTGTTCCACCCACCATTCGGAATGGAGGCGATGGATGCGGTGCGAAAAATCGGGCGGCAATACGCGCGCCCATGCGGGCGTCGTGTAGAGGGCCGCCTTCCCCGTGTGCTTAAAGCGATAGCCGAGGCAGTTATCCATGATGCAGCCGCTCATGAGCAGATCGTCGCGCGCCTCGGGCGCGGGCTTCTCGTTGAACTCGCTTTGGGCCTCGCGGCCATGCATGTATTCGGCGCCGGCGAAGTAGCCGATCCAGCCGTCGCCCGTGCCGTCCATGAAGAGCCGCCCGCGGAAACGCTTCGCCTCGCCCGTGAGCGTATCGCGGCCGACGACGGCGGAAATGAGCGCGCCGTCCTTCTCCACGGAAAGTACGCGCGTATTGGGCACCTCCACGAGGCGGCCCTTCAACTCGTCCACCATCTCGCGATAGGCGTCGCTATAGGTCCAGCCCGGGTGGCGGTTGCGGCGCATCGTCGCTTCGCACACGAGGCCCGACTCTCGCTTATTCCCCACGCCATGAACGGCCGCGCCCTCCATCCACACGCCCATCTCGCACCCGGAGTTGCCGCCCATCACGGGCCGGTCGTGAACGAGAACGACGCGCGCGCCCGTACGGGCCGCCGCGAGGGCCGTGCCAAGGCCGCCCGGCCCCGCCCCCACGACAACGAGATCGTACGCCCCGCCGTCGGCAATCTTCTCTTCCGTTCCCGTCATCTTCCGGCGCGTGGCCGCAAGCGCCACCGCCTCTTCGGGCGGCGTGTAGGCGAGATCGCGCGTGAAGAGAAGCGCATCGCAGCGGGCGAACGCGCCCGAGAGGTCTTCAAGCGCCACGCTCACGGTGCCGGCTGCGAGCGTGAAATCGCCTGCCTGTTCCCAGCGCCAACCGCCCTTGCGCGAGGCACCGAGCGTGGTCCCGCGCTTGCCCGCCACGTTCACGGCGAACGTGCCGGGCGAAAACTCGGGCAGCCAGTCCTTCGTGCGCGCCCACACGCGCCACACGCCGGCGGAGGGGATCGCAAGCGTGGTCTTCGCGGCGGCGAGCGGTTCGAGCACCCCGGCCGCGAGAAGATAGGCGCTGCCCATCTTGTGCGTGAACTGGGTGTCGAGCGACCAGCCGCCGTAGTCCTTGAACGATTCCGCTTCAAGCCAGAGGAAGCCGGGCACGCGTTCCACCGCGCTTTGCGCCGGCGCACGGAAGTTCCGCAGCTCGGCAAACGTCGTATCGGCAGGTCCATTCGCCTCCGCCCAAACGAACCCCATGCCCAAACCCGCGCAGATGGCAACGACTGACTTTTTCATATCACATTTACATTTTACGTTTTACGTTTTCAATCTTTCATCTGGTGGCGCGTGGAGGGGCAATCCTCGCACGGCGGCTTCACCGGCGCGGCATAGCCGGGCTTATCCACGGCACGCTTCTCCGCGAACATGCGGTAGACGGCGTTGTCGCGGATGTCCTTCAGGCCCTTGCAGAGGCCCGCCCCCTCCTCCGGGAAGAGGCGCACGAGCGTGGTCGCGTGCGAGAAGACGTCCGAGGAGAAGTGGTCGCTGAACGTGCCGAGGTCCTTCTGCGCCCAGAGGTCGCGCACGCGCCAGCGGCCTTCCAAGCCGAGGGAATTGAAGTCCACCGTCACACGCGTGTTGAGCGCATAGGTGTTGAAGAGCGCGAACACGAGCGAGCCGTCGCTCATGGGTTTAGCCCACACTTCCGCGCGCGGCCCCTTCGCAACGCACGCGGCCTGTGCGCCGAGTTCGTCCTGGTTCGTCTCGATCACTTCGTCGTTCGCGAGAAGCGAGAGCGTGAAGTCGTCGAGCTGCGTGAGGTCGCAGCCGATGAGGAGCGGCGAACAGCAGATCGCCCAGAGCGACATGTGCGTGTACTGTTCGTTGCGCGTGAGGCGGTTCGCGCGCACCTTGCCCCAGCCGAGGCGGCCCACAACGAGCATATCGGGGTCGTTCCAGGCGCCCGGCCGCGCGTAGGGCCACGAATCCATCTGCTGATGGATGATGCCGTTCATCGAGCCCCACGTATCCGTGATGTCGCCCGTCGTGCGCCAGCACTGGCCGCCGAGGGATTCACCCCAGGTGGAGACGTAGCCCATGCCGTACTGGCAGAGCGAGAACACGATATCGCGCTTCTGCGCCTTGAGCGCTTCGCCCATCAGGCGATACGGCAGCATGAGATGGCCATGGCCCGAGCCCACCGCCACGCCCCCGTAGCTGCACCAGTCGTACTTGAGGTAGTCGTAGCCCCAGTTCGCATACGTCTCGGCATCGAGCCACTCGTGTTTCCAGCTGCCCACGCAGCCGCCGCAGGTGTACGGGCCAGGCGAAGAGTAGAGGCCGATCTTGAGGCCCTGGGCGTGCGCGTAGTCCGCAAGCGCCTTCATGCTCTTGAAGCGTTTGTTCACGACGATCGACCCATCCGGATGGCGCTCCGGTCCCTGCAGGGTGGGATCGTTCTTGGCCGAGGGCTTGTTCTGCCAGTAGTCGTCGATATTGACATAGCTCCAGCCGTGGTCCGCAAGGCCGCTTTTCACGAACACGTCGATCGTGTCGCGGATATTCTCTTCGGTCACCGCGTGCGCAAAGCAATTCCAGCTGTTCCAACCCATCGGCGGCGTGAGCGCGATCTTATCGCCTACCACGAGCTTGAAAACGCGCGTTGCAGAACCCTTCGCGTTCGAGGCCGTGAACGTGATGCGATACGTGCCGGCCTGCGCCACGGCGCCGCCGAGGATGCCCTTTTCGGGGTCGAAGGTCGCGCCTGCGGGCAGCCCTTCGGCCTTGAGCGTCATCGGCCGCGCGCCCGTCACCGGGAGGCGCCACACGATCGGATGGCCCGGCCGCACGCCGTAGATCTTCGCGCCGTTGATGCGCGGCGCCGGCCCTACGGCCGGCGTAAGAATGCCGAGCTGCTCCGTGCCGAGCCGCCGCGGCACGGGGCGCGCCCCGTCCTGCATCGTGAAATACGCATTCGCCCAGTCGGCATGGTCGAAGTGGTCGCCGTCGCCGGCGGTCGTCACATGAAGCTCCAGGAGCTTTGCGCCCGCGAGGTCGACATGGAGATGAACGGGGGGCTGCTTGCCCTTCAGCACCTTCGTCTGCGCCGCCACGCGGCCATCGACCAGCACGAGGAACTTCACGCTCGACTTATCGCTATCCGCGCCCACTTCCGCGTCCACGCCCACATCCGCATCGAACGCAAGGGCCTTGCCGTCGAGATCGTAGAACGCCACCGATTCGGCGTGCGTGCCAACGCCGCGCGCGAACTCCTGTTCGCCGATCTTCAGCGCATTGTTGTCGACGGAACGCTTCGCATGCGTGGTGCCCCAACCGCAAATCATGTCCTTGAGGGGCAGTTCATCAAGCCAAACCTTCTGATCGGCGCCAACGGCACCGGCCGCGCAAACGGCGGCAATCGCCAACCACATCTCTTTTCTCATCGCAGTTCCTTTCCTTTGGGTTGAAACTATTTTACCAACTTTCCCCCTAGCGGGCAAATGTAAAATGAGACTTCAGTGTGGGTCGTCTTTCGCCTTTCAAGGCTTTATGAAATACACAGATGCCTTCAGCATACGCGGAGAGGACCAAGCGGATGAGACCGAGCACCCGTATAGAAGAGAAGCGTTTTCATACCGAACATACGCTTAAAACAAAAAAGACCCGCTTTCGCGGGTTGAATTGGTGGCCAAGGCCGGGATCGAACCGGCGACACACGGATTTTCAGTCCGTTGCTCTACCAACTGAGCTACCTAGCCACGCCTGCTTTGTGAATGGTAGGAGCAGAGGGACTCGAACCCACGACCCAGTGATTAAGAGTCACTTGCTCTACCAACTGAGCTATGCTCCCATTCACATGCCCTCACGAAAAATGGAGCGAGCTAACGGATTCGAACCGTCGACAACCACCTTGGCAAGGTGGCACTCTACCAACTGAGTTAAGCTCGCACTAGTATCGTGAAAACGGCGTGTATTGTATCAAATCCTTCCGTGGTGCGCAAGGGGGAATTTTAAGTTTTTTTTATTCCCAGAAAACGGTCGCCTCTTTCGAGAGGCGGCGCGTCTTCGGCAGGGCCTCGAAACGCGGGCGCATCTCGGCGAGCGAATCGCCGCCGAGCTTTTCGATGAGAGCCTCGGCGAGCACCGTGCAAACGGCCGCTTCCACCACCACCACCGCGCGCGGCACGGGGCAGACGTCGCTTCGCTCGTACGTCGTCTCGCACGGCTCGCCCGTCGCGAGGTCTATCGTGGGCTGCGGCTTGAGCGTCGTCGGAATCGGCTTCATCGCCGCACGCAGCGTGAGCGGCTCGCCATTTGAAATTCCGCCTGTCACGCCGCCCGCATCGCGATCGAGCTTGAATCCGCCGCCGATTTCCACGCCCTTGATGGCGGGAATGGACATCACCGCAAACGCGAGGCGCGCATCGAGCCGCCTCTCGGGCGACACATGCGACCCAAGCCCCACGGGAACGCCGTGCGCCGCCACCGCAATGACGCCGCCGAGCGTCTCGCCTGCCTGCCGCGCCGCCGCAATCGCCGCTTCCGCCGCCGACGAACCGCCCGGCGCGTCGCGCCCGATCGTTTCCACGGCGCCCTTCACTTCGATGCCGAACGCCTTGAGAAGCGCCCGCGCGCAGGCTCCCGCCGCCACGCGGCTCGCCGTCTCGCGTGCCGACGCACGTTCCAGGGCCGGGCGGATATCATCATAACCATACTTCACCACCGCAGCGAAATCGGCGTGGCCCGGGCGCGGCGCCGTGTAGGCCGGCACCGCCTTCCCCTTCCAGGCCACATGATTCGCATTCGCAATCGTCATCGCAATCGGCGCCCCCGTCGTGACGCCCGCAAGGACGCCCCCCGCAATCTCCGCCGTATCTGTTTCGATTGCCATGCGCGCGCCCGCCCCGAGGGCGATCTGGCGCCGCGCGAGGTCCTCGCGAATGAGGCGCGCATCCAAGGCCAGCCCGGCGGGCAAACCTTCCACAATCACCGTGAGGCACGGCCCGTGCGATTCTCCCGCCGTAGTGACGCGAATCATTTCGTCGCCTTCGGAGCAGAAACAGGTACTGCAGGAGCAGCCGTCGGCTTCGCAACTGGAGCGGCCGTCGGCTTCGCGGCAGGAGCAGCCGTCGGTTTCGCAGCGGGAGCGGCCGTGGGTTGCGCGGCAGGAGCGGCCGCCGGTTTCGCAGCTGGAGCGGCCGCCGGGTTCGACTCGTCTTCCGGACGCGACGGCGAAACACCTTCAAGCGTTTCCATTTCCGGATACTCGGGGCACTTCACCTGTGCCTTCGTGTAAAGATCGCGGAAGAGGTTACGGAAGCCCTGGCGGAAACGCTCGGCACGCAGCGAGTCGAGCGCGAACTTGCGCGAAACCTTCGATTCGGACTTCACGCCCGGCTTCGCCTTCAGGAGTTCCACCCTCTGCAGCTGTACAAAACGCTCTTCGATTTCGTTCTTCTCGACGTTGATTTTATCGCGCACTTCCTTCGCGGTGAACTTATTGATGAGCACGCCTTCCCGGAAATCACGCCGTTTAAGTTCTTCGGGGATCGGGCCCTCCTTGAAGAACTGTTCGGGGGTAAGCTTCCGCGACTTGAGGCGCGCCGTCATCTGTACGAGCGATTCCTTTTCGTCCGCCGGCGTCACTTCATACCCCCGCGCGAGCGCCTCGGCGAGCAGCACTTCCTTCACAATCCACATCTGGGTGGCCTGACGGCGGAAATGCCCCAAGGCTTCCTTCTCGCGGCCCGCGGGCACCATGAGGTTCTCTACGCGACGCGCGTCATTCAGCAACGTCTGCGCACGCAACTCCAGCTCGCTTGCCGTAATGGCATGCCCGTTCACCGAGGCAATCACACGCCACGGGCGCACCTGCCAGAGCTTGAATCCGCCCACAACAAGCGCCGCAACGCCGACAATGGCGAGCACATGCACAAGGACCTTCTTCATCTCATGTTCCTCTCAACTTTACGAAAAATTCACGAGTATCCCATTCGCAACGCCATGCGCCACGCGCTCGCCTTCGAGATGCGCCAAGACAACGAGCGCAAAGAGCGCCGCCGACCCCGGCCCCTGCCCCGTGATGACGAGATTATCGGCAACGACCGGCACCGGCTGCACCCGCCGCCCCATCTGCGACGAGCAAGAGGGATAGCACGTCACGTCTTCGTCGTCAATCACGGCCGCCGCTTCAAGCACTGTCGGCGCCGCGCAGATCGCACAGACCAAACGTTCCATCTCCTTCTGGCGGCGCAACCGCTCCAGAAGCGGCGCACACGCCAAAAGATTTTGCGTGCCTTCTCCGCCGCCAGGTAGTATAATAGCCTCGTATTCGTTTTCGAGGACATCTTCGAGAAGCGCGTCGGCTTCCATCTGAATGCCATGCGCGGAGCGAACGAACGTCTCTTCGCCGAGCGCGGCAGTAACGACTTCAACTCCGCCGCGGCGGAGGATGTCGATGATCGATACGGCCTCGATATCCTCGAAACCGTCTGCAAGTGGTATAAGAGCTTTTGACATGGCACCTAAGAGTATAGCATTATGATGACCCCTGAGACAATCGCAAAAATTAAAACATTAATGGCCGAGGCGTTCCTCTACGAGGACGACCTCGAGGAATCGTTCATCCTCGGCGGCGGCCCCGGCGGGCAAAAAACCAATAAAACCTCGTCTGTTGTGCGTCTTTTCCATCCGCCCAGCGGCCTCCAGGTACGCTGCGGCGAGAATCGTTCGCGCGAAATCAACCGCTGGCTCGCGCGCCGCGCCCTCGCCGAGATGATCCTCGCGCGCGAGCAGGGGCGCAAGAGCGCCGAGCAGCAGGCCCGTGAAAAGAAACGCCGCCAGAAGCGCCGCCGCTCGCGCCGCCAGAAGCAGCGCATGCTGGCCGACAAGCACGCGCAGAGCGAAAAGAAGGAACGCCGGAAACCGATCTCCCTCGACGACTGACGCCCCCTAGCCGAGCCAATCGATCTCGCCCGCGCCCTGCACGGCGAGGTAGGCGTTCGCCTTCTTGAAGTGGCCGCAGCCGAAGAAGCCGCGCGACGCCGACAGCGGCGAGGGGTGGGCCGAGGTGAGAACGAGATGGCGCGTGCGGTCGATCACCATTCCCTTCTTCTGCGCGTATGATCCCCACAAGAGGAAGACGAGATTCTCCCGCCGGTCGGAGAGGCGCTTCACCACGGCATCGGTGAACGTCTCCCAACCACGCCCCTGATGGCTTCCCGCCTCGCCAGCGGCCACGGTGAGCGTGGCGTTCAGAAGCAGTACGCCCTGATCGGCCCACGAGAGCAGATTCGGAATCTTGATGGCGCCGCCCGGCTGCGGATATTCGTCGCAGAGCTCCTTCGCAATGTTGTAAAGCGAAGGCGGCGTGCGCACATTCGGCGGCACGTAGAAGGCAAGGCCCTGCGCCTGGCCGGGTTCGTGGTAGGGGTCCTGCCCCAGCACGACCACGCGCACTTTGTCGAAGGGCGTACGGTCGAACGCCGCGAAGATGAGCGGCCCGGGCGGATAGACCGTGCCCTTCGCGTAGGCCGCACGCACAAACGCGGCGAGCTGCGCGAACGAGGGGCTCTCGAACGCATCTGCGAGTTCGGCGCGCCAAGTGGGATCGATCTTCACGTTCATCGGCTCGCTCCTCACACCGCCGTCCACACGCCGCCCGCCTGCGAGGAGGCGACGACGGCATCGATGAACCGCAGGCCCCGCACGCCATCGCGCGCGTTCGGGAAATCGAGCATCGCCGCAGTCGGCGCCTCGCCCGCATCGACGGCGCGGATCGTATCGCAGAAGTTGAGGTAGTGGTTCGCAAAACCTTCGATGTAGCCCTCGGGATGCCCGGCGGGCGGGCGCGACGCGCGCATCGACGCTTCCGAGACGGCCGCCACGTAGGGATTCGCGCGCTTCCACGTCTGCTCCGGCTCGCGCTGCGCCCTGACGCGCAACACGTTCGGATCCTCCTGCATCCACACGAGCCCCTTCTTATCGCCGTACACGCGCAGGCGCAAACCGTTCTCCTCGCCCGTTGCGATCTTCGAAGCGGTCAAGACGCCCCTCGCACCGCCCGCGAAACGAAGAAGCACATTGCCGTCGTCGTCGAGCCCCTTGGGGGCGACGAAGGACGAAAGATCCGCGAGAACATGTGTGATGTCGAGCCCCGTCACGAACTCCACGAGGTTCGCCGCATGGATGCCGATGTCGCCCATGCAGCAGCTCTTGCCGGAGCATTTCGGATCCATCTTCCATTTGTTGCGCTTGTCGAGCGGCACGGAAAAATCCATCTTGCGGAACGAGCCCTGGCAGTATTCCACCGTGACCTTGCAGATCTTGCCGAGCTCGCCGCGCTTCACGAGGTCGCGCGCGAGCTTCACCATCGGGTAGCCCGTGTAGGTGTGCATGAGCCCGAACACGCGCCCCGTCTTCGCAACGAGCGCTTCGATTTCGTTCGCCTCCTCCACCGTAAGCGTCATCGGCTTTTCGCACATCACGTGGAAGCCCGCGAGAAGCGCCGCGCGCGCGATTTCATAGTGGAGATGGTTCGGCGTGCAGATGGCGATGAAGTCCGCCCGGTCGCCCGGCGCACGTGCCGCCTCGCCCGCGATCACCTCCTGCCAGCTCGCGTAGAGCCGCTCGGGCGCAACGCCGATACGCGCGCCCACTTCCGCGTTCGCGGCCGCATCGCGGTTGAACATGCCCGCCACCACGTCCACACCGCCGTCCATGCGCACCGCCTCGCGGTGCACTTTACCGATGAAGGCGCCGATGCCGCCCCCAACCATCGCCATTTTTAATTTTCTCATGGAGAATAGTTTAGCACATTCCGCCGCCGTTGAAAAACGAAAAGGAGAAACAAAAAAGGATCCGGCCAACGGCCGAATCCTCTTCATTCGCGCTTGAAGCGCTTCCTTTACCAACGCGTATCGCCGCGGTCGCCACGATCACCGCGGTCACGACGGCCACCGCCGAAACCACCGCGACGTTCCGTTCGGGGCTTGGGCTGCGACTCGTTCACGCGAACCGGGCGGCCGTCGAGGGGCTGTCCGTTGAGGGCGTCGATAGCCGCCTGCGCCTGGGCGCGATCAGGCATTTCAACGAAGCCGAATCCCTTGGAACGGCCCGTCATGCGATCGGTCACCACGCGTGCGGAGGTAACATCGCCATACGCCGCAAACGCGGCCTTGAGTCCATCGTCAGTCGTCGCGTAAGCGAGGTTACCAACATAGATATCCATCTTCTATCATCCTTTTGATCTATTCAACAGAACCGCTCCCGACACACGTCTAGAGACGGGTTGATGTTGAACAGTTTACACTAGTTTTCTGTTTCCGTCAAGGGGGATTTTTTAAAACCGCGAAAGTGGAAGGAGAACGGCGATCATCACCACCTTGCCGCCGACCAGGTTCGAGGCGGGAGCGTGCCTTCGAAGACTTTGCCGTTGCGGGTGAAACGATACGCCTGCGCCGTGCGCGACCAGTTCACGAGGATTTCCGCCTCACGCCCGTCCTTCGCCCGCCAGCCGCTATGGAAAACGACCGGCAGGGCCGGCTGGGTGATCGTGCCGCTCTGGTGGGGCCGCCGATAGGAGCTCGCATTGAGGAAGTCCACCCGTTGCGCCGCGCAGGCGAGCACGACCGGCGGAAGCATCTCGCCGTCGAAGAGGAAATCGCGATGGTCGTGCCAGAACTTCGCCGTCGTTTTCATGAATTCGATTTCGCCCTTCAGCCGCGGATTCGCCACATCCCGCATCACGAAGTTGTGCACCATCGGCTGCACGCCCCACACCGCGCCGCGCGCGAACTCGACCGCGAACTGGTCCGGATACTTCGCCGCCTGTTCTTCGGCCTCGGGCTTGTCGGGGTTCGGGCCCCACAGCGGATCCCAGCCGGGAATCCCGCCCGGCGTCGCGAACGAGCCGAACAGCACCGCCGCGCCGCGGTAGATTACGCTCACCGCCGGCACCGGTTCAACGTGCGGCAACGTGCCCAGGCCATTCCGCTCCCAGCTGGAATAGAGCATGATGAAGGCCTCGAAGAGATCGAGATACTCCTCGCTCGGCGCCTCGGAGGAGAGCAGGAAGCCGGGATTATCCTCCCGCACGTTCTGCACATACGCGCGGTACCCATCCGTCATCGCGCGCCCCCCGCCCGGCGCGTGATGGTGCCGGGGATTGTAGCAGGCGCCGTTCGCGGCGCAGCTGATCATGTCCATGTAGACGCCATCGAGCCCCGTCGAGGCGAGCGTCTTCTCCAAGGCGCGCATCTTCTTCTGGAAGATCGGCGCATCTCCGCACATGTGCGCCTGTGCCTGGCGGGTGAAGGGATTGTACACGGCCGAATTGATCTTTCCGTTCGCGCGGATCTGCGTCGATTCGAGCCCCCCTTCGGCGAAGCGCGCGTCGTCGCAGTCCCACAGCATGCCGTTCGTGTACACCTGCACGAATGCACCGGCCGCCTTCATCCGCGCCACCGACGCACGGAAGGCCGCCTCGCCGTCGCGCGGCGGCCAGAAGAACGGATAGCACGTGTCGTAGGGCACGTTGTGCCACCAGTACCAGTCGAGGGCGACCTTGAGGCCCGTCTCCTTCATGAACCACAAGACCGGCGGCTCCGAAACGGCGATGCCGCCGCGGCCCCACATCCAGAGGTCGATGTCTCGGAACTTGGAGAAGTCGCGCTTCGCCGCACGCTGGAACCAATCCTGCGTTTTCATCCACGCGCGATGGCGCTCGGCCGCCTCCCACCAACCGCCGACGAACGGCGTACACGTGCCGCCGAACGGCAGGGCGCCGGCGCGGGCGAGATCGTCCGTGAGCGGCGGCAGATAGAAGCTGCGCAAAACGAGCGTATCCGCCACCGGGCCGTTCATGATCTGCAGACCCGTCGAATAGCGCCGCGCCTCGCCGCGTTGATCGAGGAAATAGCCCGGCTTCCCCTCTTCAAGCGCCGCCATGCAGCGGAAGGAGGGGAAATGCCCCATCTCGTACAGATTCTGCCGCGGCGTGCAGCGCGCCCAGTCGGGGCGGAGCACCGCGCCCGCCATCTTCGGCACGAAGAGCGCGGTGTTCGGCCCGCGCGGCACGTAGACTTCCGGGAACACGATGCGCGTAACGTGTTGCGCGTTGGTGTTGCCGGCGTAGGTGAAGTCGCCCCACGTGAAACCGCCCGATGCATCAAGCGTAAAGGACGCCGTCACGACAAAGTCGTCGCCGCAGAGAGGATGCCCCTTCCACGTCGCCACCACCGTTGTTCCATTCGTGACAACGCCGAGGGTACGCATCGCCTCCGCCGCCAGGCGCGTGTTGTTCTTGAATCCCATGGCGAACCCCACCTGCATCTCGCCGAGGCGCACCGTCTTACGCGAGAGGTTTCGGATGATTTTCACCTCGGGACCGCGAAGCTTTTCGAAGTAGCGGTCCCGCGCGGCGGCTTCGGTCGTTTCGTGGACCGCCCGTACGCCTTCCGCCTTCACGTCGCGAATCCAGTTCTCGACGGCCTGCGCGCGCGAGGCGGGCCGCGTCCAGGCGCGCCGGCTCTGCGCGGCCCGATCGCGCAGGATGTCGTAGTTGAGGAGCAGATAGTGGTCGACCGACAGCCGCTCGCGCCGTACCCGCGCCGCGCAGTCCGTCCCGTCTGCCGCGGCGGCCCGTTCCGCCGCATCCATGAAAGCGGCGGCGTCGAGCTTTTCGTCGGCAGTCCAGAACGGCGCGCCGGGATGATAGCAGGGGATCTTCATGTTCTTCGTCTTCGCCCCGCGGTCGAGCAGGTCGAGGAAGCGCTTCAAATGCGGCGCGGCAGCCTTGCCGTAGTAGCCCTCGAGAAATTCGGCGATGAGCTTCTGCTCGTCCGCCGCCGGATTCCACAGAAGATGCGAAGTGAGATAATGCCGCAGCGGCGCGAAGGACCCGCACGAGCAAAGCGCGTCGCCCTGTTCGAACACGCCCACCGCGCCGTTCTTCGCGAAGAGGCGGATGTTGGGCGCAATCGCGTAGAGGTTCGGATGCGGCATCATGTAGGAGGTGAAGTCGGCGAGATAGTCCCAGATGAAGAGGTTGCCGTCCGCAACCTTGCGCCAGGCCTCGAGGTCGCGCACAAAGGTCGCATTGACGTCCCGCGCACCGGAAGTGCCGCCCTCGAGCGGACGCGCGAAATCGCATTCGATGTCGCAGAGCCGCACCACCACGTTGTGGCGCGGACGCGTCTTCGTGGGCGCCTTGCGCGTGAACTGATAGGCGAAGGTATCCACCCGTACCTGGGGGAAGTCTTTTTCAATCGCCGCCGCCACGTCATTCGCGAAGCGCAGATACGGGCCCGACGACGCGCCACCATCTTCAGCCTCCATCGCCCGACAACGGTCACACGTACAGGCACCGTTCCAGTCGTTCTGCGAAACCTGGATGAAATCGACG
>JAZLJP010000219.1:0-24552 GCA_045617985.1 Kiritimatiellia bacterium | reverse complement strand
AAGACCGCTTGGCCTCCGACTTGGCGAATCGTCACACCCGTTCCCGCAAAACGGAAGCCGCTGCAGGCGGTGTTGAGGTAGCAATCCTCCACGAGCACATCCGAATTGCCAAACCCGGCCACGCAGTCATCGCCTGTCTTCATCACGCAACCGCGGATGACGACGCGGTCGCATCCTCTCACGTGCACCCCGTCGTGACCCGCCTCGCAGGTGACGTTTTCGACGAGCAGGTCCGACGTCTCGGCAATGCGATGCGCCCAGTTGCCGGTGTTGCGGATCGTGTAGCCCTTCAACGTGAGGCGCTTGCAATGGATGGCGCTCACGCCGTGGGGGCCGCGGTAGTGTTCCTCGCCGAGCGGATCATACGGATCGCAGCCGTCGATCACGCTGCCCTTCTCGCCGACGACCGCCGCGTCTTCGGCGCCGAGAAGGCGGATGAGAGCGTTGTTCCAACGGCTGCCCGTGAAACGGACCCACGCATCGTTCGCGGCGCCATCCGCCCATTTCCAGCCATCGTGCTTGATCAGGGTTTGCGGCACGGGTTCGACCTTGTCGGCATCGAGGATGAAATAGTCCTCGGGATTCCGCGACCCGCGTAGCGTCGCGCCCGATTCGAGATAGAGCGTCACGCGGCTGCGTACGCGCAGGGCCTTGACCTTCCACTCGCCCTTGCCAAGCACCACGGTGCCGCCGCCCGAAGTAAACGCCCGGTCGATTTCGCCCTGAATCGCCGCCGTCGCATCGCCAACGGTCGGCTGCACGCGCACGCGCGCGGCCCGATCCTCGGCAGTCAAGCGTCCCATGCCCAAAGCCATCGCCAACATCCCCATCAAGCAAAACAACGTTGTCTTCATGATTATTGTCTTTTCCTTTCAGAGTTTTCCAGCGAGATTCTCAGGCACGGGCGGCTTTCCATTCGTTCCACGTCAGAACAATCGGCTCACGTTCCGCCATTGCCAATGCTCCTCTTCAATTCCTGAAGTTTCATAAAACTCTACCGCACTCCCACCAACAACCACCAACGGAAATCCCCGTTTCTGGAAAAGTTCCGTGATCAAACCCGAACGCTTCAACGCGCGCTCGAGCAAATCGCCCGTCGCCCCGATATCGGCCCGCGCCACATTCATTGATCATCTTCTCGTCCACGGGCGTTATTATAGCATTTATATTAGCATTCCACTAGCGGGAAGTTCGGTTTTGGCGCATCTGAATAATTCAGGCTCTTCGGGTGTGGGTCGTCTTTTATAAAGTACGCAGATGCCTTCGGCATACGCAGTATTTGCCGAAAACCGTTGTGGCGCACCCCCTTGCGGGCCCTTCGGGCGCGCTTCGCGCGGGTCCCCTACGAAGCGAAGCTTCTTCGGTGCATTCCAACGCCCTCGCCCAATCGCAATTCATTGGCAAAACGAGAACCCCACTTACGGCGAGGGCTACGCCACAAACGGTTTTCGGCAAGTTTGAACGGTGAAGGGCTGGAGCTTTTAAGACGTGGAATCAATCGCGTGATCCTTAAGGGGACCGACGACACGGACATCTTGGCGAAATCCGATTCCGGCGGAATGCGCCGAAGCGCAAGCGGAGGGGAGGTCGCCGAAGGCGACGGCGAAGCCGCCCACAAGGGCCCGCGCCCGCGCACAAACAGACGGTCAAAGATTGCCATGGAATTGCCAATGGCGCGGGCGTCGTAGCCGGATCGGATTTCGCCAATACCGCGCATGCCGAAGGCATCTGCGTACTTCATAAAGCCTTGAAAGGCGATAGACGGCCCACGCTTATGCCTGAAGCATCATTTATTTGAAGAGCCAGAGCGCGCACCCTACGAGGATCGGCATTGTGAAGATCGAAAGGAGGGTCGTGCCGCTTACGAGGCCCACCGACAGGGCGACGTCGCGATTGTACTTCGCCGCGAAGACCGTGGTGAGCGCCGCGACGGGAGCGCTCGCCGCCGTGACGAGGGCAACGGCCATCGTGCCGTCAGACGGATGAAGCGCCCATACGGCTGCAAGGACGATTCCCGGGAGAACGACGAGCCGCAGCGCCGCCGCCCCATACGCCGCTCCCGAACGAATGACGGCGCCAAAGGACGCCTCCGCAAGATAATACCCGATCACCACCATCGCGAGCGGCGTATTGAGATCGGAGAGCATCTTCACAGGCACCGCCGCCACCTCCGGGAGACGGAACGAAAAGAGGAAGAACGGCAGCCCGCACAATACGCCCACCGTTCCGGGATTGACGAAGAGCGTGCGCGTGCGGATTTCCTTCAAGCTCCCGCACATCGTCACGAGCCCCCAGCTCCAGCAGACGATATTGAACATCGTCACGTACACCGCCCCGAAGAAGACGCCGTCATTGCCCAGAAGCGCGTACTCGAGCGGAATGCCCATGAACCCCGCGTTGGAAAAGGTGGTCGCATACCGGAGAACGCTCGTCTTGCCACGGTCGGGCGAGCGAAAGCAGAGCGTAGAGGCCGCAATGCCGATTGCATGCGAAAAGACGGCGATCCCGAGCGCCCACCCCAGGCTCTGCAGAAGATGGATTTCAAACGGCCGCTGGAACGCCTGCACGATCACGCAGGGCGTCACAACAAGCATGAGCACTTCCACGATCCCCTTCACGCCCGACGCCACAAGAATCCGGCGCTTGTTGCAGACGAACCCCACCGCCATCAACGCAAACAGGATGCCCACCTGACGGGCCACGACGAGCAGACTTTCCAGCATTCAGACATTCCTCTTCTCTTCTCCGCAGCCGAAGAAGTCGTAGAATTGATACCATTGCTCCGGATGAGCGCGCACTTCCGCCTCGAGGAAGGCCACATACTCGGCCAGCAGGGATGACGCCGTGTTCGATTGCTCGAATTGTTTCAAGTGAACCTCGTAGGCGTTCCACCCGGTGCGGACGCACGTAACGAAGAAGATCGGCGCCTCCATCAACTTCGCAAACGTAAAGACGCCTTTCGGCCAGGCGCAGGAACGCCCGAGAAAATCGTGCCTCAACGTTTTCTTCGAACCCGCGCTCACCCGGTCGCCCGCCATCAAGACGAGGTCGCCGCGGGCGATGGCCGATTGCATCTCCACCGCCGTCTCCACGCCGATCGCCTCCACCGCATGCAGGGCGAAGGCGCGCGTATCGAAATGCCTCATGAAGAATTCCGTAAACACCGCATCATGCCCCATCTGCTGGAAGGCGTGGACGAGAGGCGGAGAGATCGTTTGCGCGTTCGGATCGGCCGATGGACCGGATCGAGCTGCAAGGGCGGGGAGAACTTCGATTGTCCCGAGATGGGTGGAGATGAGGAAGGCGCCTTTTTTCGCGGCGATCCGTTCGCGGAAGGCACGGGCGGAAGCATCGTCGCGCACCGCCATTTTCGGCAGGTTCTTCTTGAGCGTGCAGGCATCGAACTTATCGGCGAGCGACCAGGCAAAGCCAAGGAGATGGCAGAAGATCGACCACGACGAAACGGGGCGGCCGCACACCGCCGCAAACGCGCGAAGCGCCGCCTTCGCCGGCCGCGCAAACGGATAGATGAACGCCATCACCGGCACGCAGAGAATCTTAAGGGCGCTCTTCCCGCAGAAGCGATAGGCGAGCCACATCGCCTGAAGCCGCCACCGCCCCGCGCTCTGTTCCCGCTGCGCATGCCACGGTTCACAAGGAAGAGAGGGCGCCTCCTTCGGCCTCCCGCCTACGGGCAGACGCGAGAAGAAATACATGGCGGCCAAACCGATCGCGAACGTCACGCCCATCGCGCGCGTAACCGGGAACGACGTGACGGCCAAAAGCCCGAGCCCCGCAAAACTCGTGAGAAAGGCGTAGAAGACGACGCGCCGCGTTTCCGGCCGAGGCGAACTGCGATGGAAAATCGAGTAGTCGATTCCAAGGCCCATCAACACGAAGAAACAGAGCAGCGTGAAGAACGTGATCGGCACACCCAGGAACCCGAGCGCCGCCGCCGTCGTGGCGAGCGCCAAAAGAACGGGCGCCGTGAAACGGAAGAACGCCCGGCGGAAAAAGAGAACGAGCATCACGAGGAAAACGCCGAAGGAGGCCGCAAGGAGTTTCCACGTGGCCACCGTGAAGCGGTGGAAGAGATCGGCCAGGGCCGCGCGCGGTTCGATCACAGGTACGCCGGGCGGAACGACGGCAGGCGCGGGCGCAACGAGGCCGCCGGCAACGCGCATCGAGCGCACCATCGCGCGGAGCGGACCCTCCGGCAGCGCCTCGGGATCGAGAAAGCCGCCCGTTTCCCCCTGCGGCATCTTGAGGCCCGTCTCGGCCGTGTAGGCGCGCCCCTGGTCCTTGATCAGGCGCGCAATCAAATCCGCATTTTCCCTCTGCCGCCTGAGCGAGGGGATGATCGCGGAAAGGCCCTTTACGCCAAGCGCCTCTTCCCGTTCAAGCGCCGCCTGCAGGGTGCTCCCCTCCACGAACACGAAGCGTTGCGCCCGGAGGGGGCTCACCTCGAAGAGTTTCTTTTCACCAGCCGCCAAGTCGGCCGCCGGGCGATAGAAGGCCGCCGGATCTTCCACGACCTTCAGGCGCAAGATCCCAAGCGGCACCACGACGAGAAGCGCCACCCCGCAGGCGAGCTTAAGGCCGCGCAGCGCGGCGCGCGGCGGCGCCGCCGCCGGCGTTACATCCGTCCTCGCGCCCGCGCCCCCCGGCCACGCCACCACAAATCCATACACCGCCACAAGCCCCGCCACCGTGAAGAGCGCCATCTCGCGAAGAACGACCACGTCGGCAAAAAAGAGCGGCGCAAAGCAGGCGACCGTTGTGGCAAGCGAGAGCGTGAGCGGGCGCAAAATCGCGCGCGCCCCGCCGGCCTTGCGCGCATGGTACACGTAGTCGACGGAAAGCCCGATCAACGACGTACCAAAGACAAACGTAAGCACGTGCGGCCGCGGAAAGACCGCGAAGAGGGCCCCCGCCGCCGCCGCGAACCCCACCGCCTCGGCAAGAAGCAGATGCGGAATGAACCGGAACGAACGGAAGAGAAGCCACCCGAAAAGCACCACGAGAGAGAGCGAGAGACCCGAGAGAAAATTGATCTCGCGCTTCGAGCTTACGGTCGAACGCGCGGCATGGAACGGCGGCCCGCCGCACCAGATGCGAATCGGCGGCGCGGGCTCGGCATTTCGGCGCGCGCAGTCATCGAGAAACGCGACGAGCCGCACCGCCTCCACGCGGGCGAGGTCGAGCGTGAGAAGAAGGTAGGTGACATCATCCCGCGTACAGACGGGAAAGCCGCTTTCAAGCGACCAGCCTGCGGCGAGATTCGATTCAAGCGCCATCGCGTAGTCGGTTGCAAGAAGAAACGGATCGCCCTTCACGCTGAAGAGCGGCGGAACGAGCCCGAAGAGCCGCGCCGCCGCGGCCTGGGCGACATCGGCAAATTTCCCCGCGAGGAGCTGCGCGCGCGTCTCCGGCGCGAGCAAGCCCGCCTTGTGCGAATCGAGATAGGCGAGCGTCTCCTTAGAGTCGACCATCGGCGGCTGGTCGAAAGCGGCACGAATCTCGCGCGCCTTCGCCGTGAGTGCTTCGAGGTCTTCGCCCGCAAGAAGCACGCGCCCTGAGGTGGCAAGCCCTTCTGCAATCGCCTTGAGCGCGCCCCCCTGCCGCGAATCGGCAAGACTGTAGAGATCCGTCTCCACGCCCTGTGGCGGACGATGAACGAGCGCGGCGGCAAGGGCAACGACTGCCAGGCAGAAGAGAATGCGCGCGACCTTCATCTCTTCATCTCAATCTCAAGACGGTCGCCGTTCTTGAAATCGACGCGAACGGTCTCGGGGAATCCCTTTTCGGGTTTCACCGTCACGCCTTTCACGAAGTCCTTCACTTCCTTGATTTCGAAGATCTTCGCGATTTCATCGACGTTCGTCTTGAGGCGGCGCGTGGTCGTTTTGCCGTTCACGACAAGCGTATAGTTGGTGGGCGTGGCGATGAACGTCGAGGGGAGGGGCTTCAGCGTCTGCCACGTGAAGAACTTCCCCTTCTCGAAGCGAAACGTTCCCGTGGAGGTGATCGTCACTTCGACATCCGCAAGCGTCTTGCGCTGGACGAACGTTCCCGCCGCCGCCTGGGGCATCGTCGCATCGAGCGGAGAGGCGCCAGCCATCCCGCCTGCAATCCCCATCACGATACTGAAAAGCACAATACGCCACTCGCGCATACCGCATCCCCCTTCCGATATTCGTAAACGATCTCGCCCTCCGCTTTCTTCTCAAGCGACAGTACGACGTCATCGCCCGGCACGATCACGTGCGTGAACTTCATCTTCTTCACGCACGTGAGCGTGAAGGCGCGGCGCAGGAACAGTTCGGCGAAATGGTGCGCCATGCCCAGTTGCACAACGCCCGGCAACACCGCAAAGCCGGGGAAGTGCCCTTCAAAATACGGCGCATCCGCATCGAAAACGAGATGCGCCCGCCACGCCGCATCCGTGCGGACGACCTGCGAGACGAACGGCTCCACGAGATTCATTTCAAACGCCTCGCGCAACTTGGCGGCCTGCACCTTCCCCTGCGCGTTGCGCGGAAGTTCGTGGACGAAGCGATACTTTTTGGGGACAGTCCCTTTCGGGAAGAGAGGCAACAGGCGTTGCCGCAGGGCGAGCGCAAGCGCCTTCTTCCCGGGCGCGATGTCAACGCCCTCGGCAAGGACGACGACCGCGCCGAGTTCGGCGCCGTATCGGCCGTCGAGCGCGACAAGGGCCGCTTCCTTCACCTCGTCAAGCGCCGCCATCTTCGCTTCCATTTCGGGAAGCGACACGCGCTGCTCGGCGATCTTCACAAGCCGGTCGCGCCGCCCGAGCAATTTGAAGCTGCGCGCGTCTGCGGCGAGTTCCGCGCCGTCGCCCATCACGAAATCCCGTTCAACCGAGAACGGCGACGAAACAACGAGGCGGCCCTCTTCATTCACCCGCACCTTCACGGGGTCGAACACCTGCCAGGCCGAGTTCGGCGCATCCTGGCGGCGCCACGCGACGCCGCCCGTTTCCGTGCTGCCGAAAATCTCGAGCGGCGCGCGGCCGAAAACGCGCTTCGCTTCAGCGCTCGTTTCCGCCGTCAGGAGCGACCCGGAGGTTGTGATCTCCACGCAGTTCTGCGGCACCTCGTACTGATCGGCATACCTACAGAAACGCTCGAGGAAACTCGGCGTGGTGACGAGGAACACGCGCTCGGCCGCACGCATTTTCGCAAGGAGCGCTTCGGGCGTGAGAATCACCTCCGGATCGACCGTACAGCCCGTCGCCGCCGGCAGGAGCTCGCGCCAGAGCCTGCCGTACATGTGCTGCGGCTCGATCGTCGCGAGGAACACCGGGCGCCCTTCGCCCTTCGCGAGGCAGGCGAGATGGGCGCGATGGTAGGCGACTTCCTTCGCAAGGGTCGAGAAATCCTTGACGATCCGCTTCGGCGTGGCCGTCGAGCCCGACGTGTGGAAGACGGCCGCGAAGCGCCGCCGGCGGATGAACCGTTCAACGAGCAGAATGAGACCCGTCGCGCAATAGGAGAGCACGCAGTTCCACACCACCCACACGCACGGCACGTCGATGCCGGCCTTCTTGAGATGCCACTCCGGCCCCGGCGCGAAGATCGTGGCGATTGCGATGAGGCCATTCACGATGAGCCAGAGCGACCAGAAAAGCGTGTAGCGCCGGCAATACCCCATCGCGCCCGGCGGCAGAATGTGCGGCGGAATCTTTTTCGCGAGCGTGTAGCAGAGCGGCTCCGCGCCGAAGAGCGAGAGCCCGAACGCGCTTGCCATCACGCCGCTCATGAACACCGGGTACCACGCCACGAAAACGAAGCGTTTGAAAACAAGTGCGGCGGCGATGCACGCCGCCAGCACGAGAAGCCCCCAGTATTTGCGGGTCAGTCGCATGCGAGCAGTTTCGCCACGGCCTTCGTCACATCCGCAAGCGTGCGAATCTGGCGGAAGTCTTCGGGGTTCACCTTCTTCTTCGTCTCCTGCTGGAGGCGCACCACGAGATCGACGGCATCGATCGAATCGAGGTCGAGCTCCGTGAAGAGGTTCGTTTCGGGTTTCAGCTTCTCCGGATCGCACTCGAATTCCTCAACGAGGATGTTCTTGATCGTCGTCTCGATTTCCGCTTCGGTCATATTGGTCCTCTCCTTTTCTCTTGTCTCTCACTGCGGCGTTTGGACGAAATCAGCGAGCGTCTTAACTGAATGGAAAATCTTCTTGTTGTCGGCGGGATTCGAGGAGAACGTCACCCCGAACGCCTTCTTGATGGCCATGCCGAGTTCGAGGGCGTCGATCGAATCGAGGCCGAGGCCTTCGCCGAAGAGGGGCGCCTCCGTCTCGATATCCGCCGCCGTCAGATCCTCGAGGTCGAGGGCGGTGACGATCGTCTCCTTGATTTTGTTTTCGATTTCTTCGCGTGTCATGTGTATCCTTTATCCGAGTAAAATTCTTTTCACCTGTTCCAAGGCGCGGGAGCGGTGGGAAATCCTGTTCTTCTCCGCTTCGCCGAGATCGGCGAACGAGCGGGCGTAGCCCTCGGGAATGAACAGCGGGTCGTAGCCGAACCCGCCCGCGCCCGAGGGCGACAAGGCGATGCGGCCGCGGCATTCGCCGCGCACCACCTGTTCGCGGCCCGCGGGGTCGACGAGCGCCACGGTGCAGACGAACCGCGCCGCGCGGTCTTCAACGCCCGCGAGATTCCTGAGGAGGAGCGCGTTGTTCGCGGCCGTATCGCTCGGCTCGCCCGCATAGCGCGCCGAGTGGACGCCCGGCGCGCCGCCGAGAGCGGCGACCTCGAGGCCGGAATCATCGGCCATCGACCAGGCCTCGGCATGGCGCGAAGCGATGGCCCGCACCTTGATGAGCGCGTTGCCTTCGAACGTCGAGGCCGTTTCCTCGGCGTCGGGGTCGTCCGCACAGATTTCAAAGCCGAGCAGGAGCGCGCCGATTTCACGGAGCTTGTGCGCGTTATGCGTGGCCACGAACACTTTCATTTCGCCTCTCCCTCAAGCAGAATCGCCGAACTAGTTGAGCCAGGTCCAGAAGTAGGCGTAGGCAGCGATCACGAGGCCCACCACAAATGCCGAGGCAATGACGTCCCACTTGTTCCACGACGCGCGGTTCTCCTTGCGGAAGGTGTCGTCGAGGCAGGCGAACGTGAGGCCGTTGAGCGTCTCGGCCGTCGGCGCCGGCGCCGAAAGCGAGGCGCCGATGACGATGCCGAAGCTGATGACGAGCAGAATGCCCGAGAAATAGAAATCCTGGATGAAGGCATAGCCATCGGGGCCCGGGCTGATCGCGTTCGCGGCCAACTTGGCCATGCCCAGAATGAAGCCGATGGAAAGCCCCCACGTGGCGCCGCGGAGGTTGCAGCGCTTCCAGCAGAGGCCGAGGAGGAACACCGCCACGATCGGCGGCGCGAGGAAGCTCTGCACGGCCTGGATGTACTGGTAGAGCCCGCCGCCCGCAATCGCCTTCATGATCGGCACCCAGATGAGGCCCAACACGGTCATCGCGATCGTCGTCATGCGGCCGATGGTCACGAGCTGCTGTTGCGGCGTCGTGGGCTTCAGCTTCTGGTAGACATCCACCGTGAAGAGCGTGGAGACGGAATTGAAGAGCGACGCGAGCGAGCTCATCAGCGCGGCGATCATGCCCGCGACGACGAGGCCGCGGAAGCCCACCGGCAGAAGGGACTGCACGAGCGTGGGGAACACCGTATCGCCGTTCAGCGCCTGCGTGCCCGCCTTGAGCGGGATCGCGAAGATCTGGCCGCCGCCGATCGCCACGTGGTTGTGGTGGAGGGCGAAGCCGAGCATGCCCGGCACGAGGAACAGGAACACCGGCGCGAGCTTGAGGAAGCCGCCCCAGATGGCGCCGCGGCGGGCATTGGTCATGTCCTTCGCCGAGAGCGTGCGCTGGATGATGAACTGGTCGGTGCACCAGTACCAGATGCCGATCGTCACCGAGGCGACCACCACGCCGAGCCACGGGAAGGCCTTATGCGTGAGCGAGTGCCAGAGCCCAAAGGCCTCCACGTTGCCCGTGGACTTGATCGTCTGCTTCAGCACCGCCCAGCCGTCGCAGATCGAATTCGCGGCCTGGCCGTCGATCTGCACGCCGGAGTGCCCGAGATAGTAGAGCGCGAAGCCCGTCACCGAGAGCGTGCCGGCGAGGATGATGAACGTCTGCACGAGGTCGGTATAGACGACGGCGGTGAGCCCGCCGAAGGACGAATAGACGCCGGCGAGCACCACCGTTGCGAACGCGCCGATCCAGAACGAGCCGATCGTCGTGCCGCCAATGGTGAGCGAAATTTCCGGCAGCATCGTCTCGAAGAAGAGCGCGCCCGCATACACGGTCACGGAGATCTTCGTCAAGACGTAGGCCGCCAGCGACACGAGCGAGAGAATCCACCGCGCCCGAGGCCCGAACCGCCGTTCGAGGAACTCGGGCATCGTGGAAACGCCGCTCTTGTAGTAGAACGGGAGGAACACCCAGCTCATCAGAATGAGTACCCACGCATGGAATTCCCAGTGCGACTGGGAAAGGCCTGCGACCGCGCCCGAACCGGCCAGACCGATCAGATGTTCGGATCCGATGTTCGCCGCGAAGATCGAGGCGCCGATGGCGAGCCATCCCACGCTGCGTCCACCCAGAAAGAAGTCGGTGGCGTTCTCCTGTTTCCGCTTCGTGAACCAGACGACGCCCGCAAGCAGCGCGAAATACGCGCCAATGACCAGCCAGTCGATGATACCCATTCTTATAACCTCTTTTTTAGATTAAGCGTTAGCGGAGCTTCCAGGCCAGATCGTTGTAGAAGAGTTCCTTCTCAAGCGACTCGACCGTGGTCTCCTTGGTGATGTGCACGAATTCGATGCCCATGATGGCCGCGAAGTCGTGCATCTGTTCCGCCGTCACGTCGTACGTGAGCGTGGTGTGATGCGCGCCGCCGGCGGTGATCCAGCACTCGACGCCCTTCTTGAGGTCGGGCATCGCCCGCCACATCACGCGCGCCACCGGGAGGTTCGGCATCTTGTAGATCGGCTTCACGCATTCGATGTCCTGCACGATGAGCCGGAGGCGCCCGCCCATATCCACGAGCGAGATCACGATCGCCTTGCCCGCGCGACCTTCGAACACGAGGCGCGCCGGGTCGGCCTTGCCGCCAATGCCGAGCGGATGCACTTCGATCGTCGGCTTCGCCGCCGCGATCGTGGGGCACACTTCGAGCATGTGCGCGCCGAGGGAGTATTCCTTGTCCTTCGCGAGCTCGTAGGTGTAGTCTTCCATGAACGCCGTGCCGCCCTTCTGGCCTTCGGACATCTTCTTCACGATCGCCGTCATCGCGGAGACCTTCCAGTCGCCTTCCGCACCGTAGCCGTAACCCTGCGCCATCAGCCGCTGCGAGGCGAGGCCCGGCAGCTGCTCCATGCCGTAGAGGTCTTCGAAGGTGTTCGCATACGCGGCGCAGCCCTCTTCGTCGAGGAGCTTCTTCATCGCGATCTCTTCCTTCGCCTGGTAGCGCACGGCGGCGAGGTTCTTCGTCTTGAACGTGTAGAGCTTCTTGTACTCCTTCATGAGCGCGTCGACTTCCGCATCCGTCACCGCGTCGATGTACTCGGCGAGCTTGCCCACCGGCCAGGTGTTCACCTGCCAGCCGAGCACTTCCTGCACGCCCACCTTGTCGCCTTCCGTGACCGCGACGTTACGCATGTTGTCGCCGAAGCGCATCACCTTGAGCGACTTCGAGAACGCCACGCCCACCGCCACGCGCATCCAGCTCGCGAGGCGCGTTTGTACATCGGCATCCTGCCAGAAGCCGGCGATGATCTTGCGCGTCATCCGAAGGCGCGCGCCGATGAAGCCGTGCTCGCGGTCGCCGTGCGCCGCCTGGTTGAGGTTCATGAAGTCCATGTCGATGCCCTTGTCGGGGATCGAGCGGTTGTATTGCGTGGCGAGATGGCACCAGGGCTTCTGCAGAAGCTTGAGGCCGTTGAGCCACATCTTCGAAGGCGAGAACGTGTGGCACCAGGTGATGATGCCCGCGCAGGCGTCGTCGGCATTCGCGGCCTTGATCGTCTCGGTCGCCTCTTCGGGCGTCTTCACGGTCACCTTGTAGACCACCTTGCACGGCAGCTTGCCCGAGGCGTTGAACGCATCCGCCATTTCCTGAGCGCGCTTCGCCACCGTCGCCAACACTTCAGGCCCGTAGAGGAACTGACTTCCTACGACGAACCAGAACTCATAGTCTTTCATGTTTTTCATCTCTGTTCCTTCTTTCTTAACGGATCGATCGATTAACGAATCTGGACATTCACCATCACGGCGTCATGGTCGCTCGGGAACTTGCCGCCCGGGCGGTCGTTGCATGTGACATGCCGCAAAACGCGCACGTTGCCCGAAGCGAACACGTAGTCGATGCGGCAGATGTGATCGGGCTTGTAGGCGTGGAACGTGCGCAAGGTGCCCTCGTGCGGCTTCTCGGTGCGGAAGAGCGTATCGTAGAGCGTCTGCGACACGGCGAAGATCGGATGCTCGAAGGTGATCTCCTGCGAGATGAGCGGCCCGCACCCCTTGAGGAGGCGCTTCTGCTCGGCGGCGGGGATGCGCTCGAAGCTGTCGTTGAGGTCGCCCGTGAGGAACACGGTTTCGCCCTGCGCGACGCGCCCCATTTCCGCGAGGAGCACCTTCATGCCGGCAACGCGCGCGGCGGGGCTCACATGGTCGAGGTGCGTGTTGAAGTAGCGGAAGGTGTGGCCCGTTGCGCTGTCGCGGAAGAGGCCCCACGTACACGTGCGCGTGCAGGCCGCGTTCCAGGATTTGGAGGCCGGCACCCGCGGCGTTTCGGAGAGCCAGAAGGTATCCGTCGCAAGGCAGGTGAAGCGGTCCTTGCGATAGTAGATGCACATCGCCTCTCCCGTATCGTTCGTGCCGCGGCCGAGGCCCACGCGCGCCCAGCCCTCGAGCGCCGCATCGAGGTTCTTGCGCTGGAGCGGCGTCGCCTCCTGCACGCCCATGATGTCGAAGCGGTTGCGCTTGATCACTTCGAGAACGCGCGGGAAACGGTTCGACCAGGCATTGTCGCCCTTATCGGCGGGGCAGCGCAGGTTGAACGTCGCGAGATTGAACGTGCCTGCGGGCTTTTCCGTTGCAAGGCCCCAGTCCACATACTGGCCGCCGTCGTTCTGATGCGTGTGCGAGGCGATCACGTTCGCGCCCGCCTTGAGCGCGGCCTTCGCCTCGGCCGGGAGCTCATACGTCTCGTAGGCGGCCGTGTAGCCGTTGAACGTGCCCGCGCTCGTTCCGTTGAAGAAGAGTTCCGTATCTTCATCGTGATGGAGCGAGAGGTAGAGCTTTTCCGCCGGCACCTTCTCCAGCTTCGCGTAACGCCTCAGCCAGATGTCGGGCGAATTCCACACCGTGCCGATCTTGGCGCCAGGCGTGCCGCGCGTGCCGAAGCCGCCCACGCCCGTCTTCCAGGCGCTGTCGTCGAAGCCGGGCTTCTCCCAGCCTGCGGCCGGCTTTTCGGTCGTATACTTCCACGTGATTTCGTTCGAGCTGCGGCCTTCGGGCGCGAGCCACGCGAGGTCCTTGCCCTGATTCGCCTTGAGCGGCGCGTAGAGGCGCGTCTTCGCCGTGTCGCGGCCGGCGTACTTCTTCCAGAGCGCCTTGTCGTAGAGCATCGGCAGGAACACGCCGCCGATGACGCTGCGGCCGATGAAGTGCACGTACTTGCCGGAGTCGGTCCAGTACCAGTCGGAGAACGCCACGCGGCTCGGCGTTTCGTTCGCGAAGCGCCACACGCGATCGACGATGCAGTCGAAGTCGGCACGCTTGCCCGTGAAGGTGGAGCACCAGAGCTCCCAGTCGGTCTTCGTCCAGAGCCTGCGGCTGTCGAGCGGCAGGCCGAAGGGCTGCGCAAGCTTGCGGTAGGCCGCCATTTCACGCGTGTAGACTTCCTCGGGGAAGAGGCCGAGAGCGAGAACGCGGTCCCACACGAGGTTGTACTTCATCGACCAGGTGTCGGCGCGGTCGTAGGCGAGGCGGTAGCCGCCCGCCCGGCCGCCCTCGGCCGCCGCCATCCACTTGGGCACGAGCTCCTTCGCGAGCTTCCCGTACTTCGCCGCGGCCGCCTTCTCGCCGAGCCTCTCCGCCAAGCGCGCATAGCAGGCGATGGCCACGATGGACTTCGCCGCGAGGTTCGCGTTGTGCGCGAGGTGGCCCGCAAAGTCGTCCGTGCAAAGCTGGTTGCCGGGATCGAACCCGAACTTCTCGAGGTATTCCACCCACTTCGTCACCGTGGGCCACCATCCCGCCGCGAATTCGGCGGTGCCTTCGATTTCGGCGAGCGCGCCGAGACCGATGATCATGTTGCCGCATTCCTCCACCGGCATGAGCGCCGATTCGCGCTTGGAGGTTTCGCCGCCGGCGTAGCGCTGCTTGTTCGCGAGCGGATAGCGCCCGAGGTCATGCGGCGCGAAGGGCCACGGCCACCGCGGATGCGAGGCGTACACGAGCACCGGCGCGAGCATCGCGCGGAAGAGGGTGGGGCTCATGAGGAGCATCTGGGGGGACTGCGGATAAAGGATGTCCACCGTGCCGATGCAGCCGTTCGAATCGTTCTCCTTCGAGAAGTAGAGCGGCTGGTGGTTGCGGTCCGCCGCGAGCTTGCACGCCGCATACGTCTGGCGGTAGGCAAGCGCGGCGAGTTCGGCGTACTTGACGCCGCCCACCTTCACGAGGTCGGCCGTGAACTCCTTGTCGAAGGCCGCCGCGCGCTTCAGCACCGCCGCGCGTTCCACTTCCGCCTTCGCGAGCATCGAGGTGAAGGCGAGGCCGTCGCGGCGCCACCAGGCCGGCAGATTCTCGCCGAAGAACTGGATGGCTTCGATGTCGTCGTACGCGAGGAGGAAATGCGCCTCGCCGGCCGCCGGCGCGCTCGGGCCCACGAGCCACGCGTAGCCCCAGTTGCAGCGCACGTGGTCGCCGCTCATCGAAAGCGGCTTCTGGCTCACGCGGCCGATGGAGATCGCGGGGAGGCCCGCCACCGTGCAGCGGTTCGTAGTCATCGGCGCGCGGTCGTCGTTCGTCGCAAGCTTCGGCGAAATCGCCGCATCGAGCTTCCACGCGTTCGCGCCCTTCACGCGCGCCGTCACGTAGGTGACCGGCCGCGAGAAGAGGTCGAGATCGTCCACCAGTTTCGGCGTCACGAAGGAGAGCTTCACCTCAAGGCCGCCCTCGGCGAACGTGTACACGCTTTCGAGCGGACGCACCTCAAGGCCGGTCTGCGGCAGCGCCGGCACGGCCTCGGGCGCGCGGCCGCACAGGCGCCACGTCTTGCCGTCTGCCGTGAGCTGAATCGAAATCGGCATTTGCGCGCCCGACCAATGCGTGGTCTCGACATCCGTCAGGCGATCGGCCGCGCTCCAGATACTGAAAAACGGATCCACCGACACGAGCGGAACGGCCGGCGGACGCAGCGCACTTGCAACGAGCGGCAGCGCCACAACAAGCGCCGCCCATGTTTTTGTGATCTTCACGATTTATTCTCCTTCTTCTTGCGACTCATAAGTTTAACATAAACCATGCCTCAAAGTCAAAACGGAAAGCAATCGGCCCGTAAAAGAACACGCACGGCCAGAGCGAACGCCCTGGCCGCGATTTCTTTCCGGATTCCGGAAAGGAGGGTCTTTTTTCTTCTTACTTCGTCAGCGTGTGGCGGCCGATGCGGGTAAGGTATTCGAGCATCTCCTTGCCGTAGTCGGTCTGGAGCATCGTTGCGCCCTCGCGGATGCACCAGCCCCAATTGGCGTCGGGATCCTTGAGCGCCTTCTTGTCGTCATGCTTTGCGTCGAGCATCTCCCACATCGTATTGATCCAGATGCGCGGCGCGCCCTTCGCCTGGGCGACCTTCTTGAGCTCGGGAAGGAACTTCTCGCTTTCAAGGCAGATTTCGTACATGGAAGTCGCGCGCGGTTCGATGGCAAGCCAGGTGGGCAGAATCTTCGCCGCGTGGTCCTGCCGGCCCCAGCAGAACTGCACCACGGGCATGTAGAGGAGCTCTCCCGATTCGACGTTCGTCCAATACTCCTTGAAAAGGCCCTTCGCCTGTTCGGCGCTGTGGGTGGACTTCACGAGCACTTCCTTGAGCGCGCCGATACGCTTGACCGTATCGAGGATCTCATGCGGATGCGCGGTGAACTTGTCGATGTTCACGAGGATCTTGCCGCGCGTGAGCGCGAGCGCCTCTTCGAGCGTGAGAATCTCGTAGTCGGTCACCGCCGCATTCTTGCCGCCCTGATTGGCTTTGAGCTTGAGCTTCTTGATCTCGGCGAGCGTGTGGTCTTTTACCTTGCCCTTGCCGTTGGACGTACGATCGAGGCGATCGTCGTGCAGGAGTACGAAGTGCCCGTCCTTCGTCATGCGCGCGTCGAGTTCCACGATGTCCGCCCCCAGCTTGATGCAGCTGAGAATCGCGTCCTTGGAGTTCTCGGGATAGTTCCGCCAGTCGCCGCGGTGCATCGCCACGAACACGTAGTTGCGATCGCCGGAGGCAAGCTTCTGGCGCAGAAGCTCCGTACGGGTGGGCTCGGCCGCCGCGATGAACGCGAGCGCCGCGCAAGCAAGCGAGAAGAGAATCTTTTTCATTTTCATTTGTGTGTTCCTTTGGTTTTGAAGGGTTAGCGGGAAGAAGGTTTCATTCTCACGCACCAGGCACCAGGCACCGGCTATCTTCGAAGCGCCTCCGCCTTTCCTTCGGCGGTTGCGGGAAGGGTGAAATCGGCCGGGCGGCCCTTTCGCTGGCGCGCGAGGAAATCGAAACCGGCCGGGAAGTTGCCTGCGTGGCCGCCTTCGAAGAGCGTCAGGCGCACGTTTGCCGAGGTGCGGCGCAAATGGATGCGCGCGTTCGCGGCATAGAAGGGATCGGGAGCGCCGTGATAGGAAAGTGCGGCGGGAGGCGCCTGCGTCTTTTCGATGACGTCGATTTGCGCCTCCGTGATGCGGTCGGCCTCGTCCGCAAGCGCGTTGAACGCGCGAATGGCGTGCCCAACGGGAACAGACCCCTTCCAGCCGTCGTGGATGCCGGTTGCGATATAGATCGGCACGCCCGCCTTCCGCGCCGCCGGAAGGAAGGTGAGCGGCGAGCGGTGCCGGTACTCTTCGGGCTTTTCCGCAGGCGTTCCGCCGCAGGCCGCCACGAGCATCTTCGCGTAGCCGCGGCCGCGCCCGGGATGCACCGCGAGCGAATCGGCGTGCCAGCGCGCACAATCGGAAATCGGGCAGAACGCCGCCCCCGCCGCGAACACGTCGGGGTGGCGGCCGCACATCAGAAGCGTCATGTGCCCGCCGCCAGAGCCGCCGATGATCGTAACGCGCGCGGGATCGATCTTCACCTTCGCCTTCGCGTAGCCGACGGCATCGACGATATCCTGCACGGCGAGATCGGAGCCGCACCCCTGCGGCGTCGAGTTAGGGCCGCGGAAGTTCGGCCCCACGAACGCCCAGCCCGCCTTCTTCGCGTACGCGAGCACGGTCTGGTAGTGCGCGTACTGGAGCAAGTCGCCGCTCCACGTGTGCAGCCCCACGATGAGCGGCACGGCCGTCTCCTTCGCCTTTTCAGGCGCCCAGAAGTAGCACGGCTGGTTCGTGCCATCAAGGCTCGAACGAACCTTCACGAGCCGCTTTTTCCATTCGGCCGCCTCGGCCACAGCCCGGCGGCTCGCCCCCAAGGCCGGGAACGCGAGCGCCAGAGCCGCGGCTCCGATAAGCCAATCCCGCCGCGTCACTGTCGCGCCGTTCATGCCTGCGCTCCTTCGCCCGTCGCCTTCATCTCCACCTGCGGGCGCTGCTTCCACACCGAGAGCGCGCAGATGACTGAAAGAAGGGCCATGCCGATCCAGAAGATCGAGATGTAGTCGAGCGTGTAGCCGTTCGCAAACGTGTGCGAGAGGAGAACCGCCTTATTCGTCGCCGCGTCCTTCGTGATGAAGAAGCCCGAGACGATGCTCTGGAGGCCCGCCCCGAAGTAGTTGCCGAGCCCGGCGATGCCAAGCGCCGCGCCCGCCGCGAGACGCGGCACGAGATCGACGGCCATGAGCCCGCCGAGGAAGGTGAGGAGAATGCCCACCGCAAGGCCGAAGAACACCATCGCCGTCACATCCACCCAGAGGTGCTGCCCCGGCACGAGCATCATCAGCGAAAGGCCCGTCACGTTCATGAGCCCCGCGATGAGCGCGAGCTCGTTGCGGCTGCCTTTGAAGAAACGGTCGGAAATGATGCCCGAGAGGAAGGACGACACCGCCCCCACGATGGAGTTGACCGTGATGATCGAGGCCGCCGTCGTATTCGGATAGCCCTTCTTGACTTCCAGGAAGAAGATACCCCAGTCGATGATCGCATACCGGCTCGCCGCGAAGAGTCCGCCCGAAATCGCGATCATCCACACCGCCCAGT
Organism: Kiritimatiellia bacterium; assembly: GCA_045617985.1. Taxonomy (GTDB): domain Bacteria; phylum Verrucomicrobiota; class Kiritimatiellia; order RFP12; family UBA1067; genus RUG572. The sequence continues at coordinate 6,105 of JAZLJP010000219.1, read as the reverse complement.
TCTTCAGGGCGAGTTTCTGGCCCCTCTTCACGTCGCCCGCGGCTTTCTTTTCCCCCGCGTCCACCGGCTCGTTTTTCCACACGGCAACGGGCGGCAGGCCTTCGCTTTCAGGCGAGTCCTTGAAGAAGAGCTTGATGAGGCCGATGCCCACGAACCCGCAAAACGCCGCGCCCCAGAACCCCGAACGCCAGCCCATGTCGGCCCCGTAGAATTTCGCCACGTTCACCATCACGACGCTCGTGAGCACGTAGGCGATCGCCTCGCCGAGATTGTTCGAGCAGCTCCAGATGCCGTAGAAGGTGCCGCGCTCCTTCTTCGCGAACCACCGCGAGAGCGACACCACGCAGCACGGCGCGCCCGTCGCCTGCGCAAAGCCGTTCACGAACCACACGCCGATGAGCACCATGGCCGGCATGTGGAAGCCCACGAGCATGTTCGCCAAGGCCGTCACGAAGAGCCCGAACCCAACGAACCGCTTCACGTTCGCATGGTCGGCCAAGAAGCCGTTCAGAATCTTTCCGATCGCATAGGCCCAGAGCATCGCCGCGCCCACATAGCCGATCTCCTGCGCCGAGTAGACGCCCTGCTCGATCAGCGACTTCTTCGTGGCCGAAAACGCGAGGCGGCACACGTAGAAGAGCGCATATACGACAAGCATCGTCGCCACCTGACGGTAGCGCAAAAAAGAATAACGCCGATCAAGCGCCGCGTCCGAGAGCGCGACCGGTTGAGGCGGAAGTGCGGAAAAGAATTTCATACCGAGTATTGTACCACAAATTCCCCCTCATGGTCAAAGGGCGAAACCTCCCGGAGTTTACCCCTTTTTTCAACCTTCTGCGTACTACTCCCCCCCTTATCGTGTGGGGAGGTACTGGAGGCCAGGGACTGCGGACATGTGGGACTGTTGTCTTGCGCACAACAATTAGTCTCGCTTGGCCATTTCAAATCACATGGTTCTTTTCCGCACTTGTCCCAATGCTGACAATTTTTACAAAATTCCGTTTCATACCTCATGCCCTCATCGCGAAAACGGCACAAAACACTCGGTAGTGAGAAATATCCTCCCTTCGATTCGTCGTCTACCACAATCCGAGCGGCCCCGAAGACATTCACCAACTCCCGCTTACGCAAATCATGGACAATATCCACTACACGGCGACGCCAAACAATCAAAGTCTGTCTCAACACATAACGCCGTTTAGGATTTCGTCCGCACCATAATCTTACCACAGAAGGAATTCAGTTACTGCCGGACGCGGAAAGGCGATATCGTCCGTTCGACCACCCGATAAAACGAAGATTTCGGTGCGGAATGGTTCCGAGCCGAAATCTTCATCCCTAGCACGGGGTCTACCCCCATGCGATCCTTCACGGGGGGAGCTGTCCCCCGCGAAGTCATAAACCCCTATTGATGTCTTGTGATAACCTCAAGTAATCACTTCTCGACAAAAACTGTATAACAGTCAATGGAACGCGAAAAGCCTGGGCAACAAGCAAATCCGGTAATCCCTCTGCGCGATAATCCAAGAGCTTTTTCCGCATTTCACCATTCTCCCCCCACGGCAGAAGAATCTCCAAGGCACAGAAAAAACAGAAGATCTCAATATGAAGCGAACAACTTAGCGGATTTGTATCAAACACCTTCATGGCAGATTCTATCGCTTCTATCAAACTCTTTGCTGAGGTGTCTGTTGAGGCGTACTCACTTTTCAACTGATGAATTAATTCCTTGACGAATGCAAATCTCCGACAACAGAATGTCGCCGAAGACGGAACAAGAATGTCAACTCTTCCCTCGCCTGCACCAAAACCTATACCATGAAGATTGACAAGTTTGTCTGAAACCTGAAATCCGATTTTACTACCACGTCTGCTTTCGATGTCCTTTACAAGTTACCCTGCAAGCGAAATATACGAATAATCAATTGCGAGGTAGTTACAAAACCTTCAGAGAAGTAGCCGTCATCTCAAACCCCGTTTTGATTTGCAAGGCGAAAGTGTTCGAGAAAGCGAGCTAACAAACTTGACAACTTGCAACTAACGTGCACTGAAACAATTGCCGACAAGCGGATAGTATACTGCCGCCCTTGACACATGGCGTTTCATCTCCACGGCCAGCATAGCGGACGCGCCAGAATATCAGCGGCCGTACTTTGCCCGCGACCTTGCTTTCCTTTACCGACAAACGGCAAGCGGGATTTCAAGGATTCTTGATCGCACAGAGAGAACGAACGTTCAAACGGCCAGCCGATCGTCAGACCAGACTTCCCGTTCGCACAAACACAATCAATCACCCCCGGCATCAGCAGATCATCCGACCGTTTGACCAAAGTCAGAAATACGACTTTATTCCGTTCCGTAGGAATGATGCACATGCCGGCGGTCCGTATTGGTTCATCCACAAGTCGATAGCCGCCCTCTCGTATTCGTTCAAAGAAACCATACTGAACGCCGTTCGAATCCGTATGCCCAGGCAGCTCGACAACCAGATCTTTCAACCCGTCACCTGTAAAGTCACAGAGCGCCGCCTGCACTTTCGAGAGGGGCGAAGACGCGAACAGGCCGGAAATCTCCTTGGGCAAATCGCGTGCCTCCATCCTCATGCCGTAGACGCCCCGCTGACGATAGAGATTTCGCGTCACTTTTTGCAAGTCCCCATAGTCGTCCGCCCGAGGATCCGCATCCCAAAATCGAAAATAGTCTTCTACCTGATACCCGAATCGACCAAGCGATTCCGACAACTTGGCCAGCAGTTCCGACCATGTACCGACATCATATCCGCACGCCTTGTCGGCCTTCACCCAATCATCATTCAGAAGTTTCGCTTCCGCGTCCGAAAGCCCGCCCTGCTCCAGGGCAATCGACAGGTACTTGCGCGCGAGCGCAACACAAGCCGAACGCAGAAGCACCCGCCCCTTCGTTCCCATCGCAGATGCTCGCCCCCCCAGTTCCTTCGCTCCCGTCTGCACCAAAACAACGCGGAAACCGAGATCGGGCGACGCACCACCCTGGGCGACCCCTGCCGTATTCCCCAGTTCACAATAACTCTCGGGCCACATGTAACTGCCGCCCATGCGAATGTTTCCACCCCTCGCATCGGCAATGAAAACATATTCCGCCACATTCCCGCTCATGTCGTAGGCCCCGACGGCATTCGGCAACTTCAGCCCGGGGAGGTGCAACGTGCCGTATTCAACGGCATTACCCTCTTTCCCGGCACCATGCCAGGCAACGGCGTCAAGGTCATCGCTGCCTGAATATCGGAAGACATTGGTCGTTCCGCCGCTGTAGGCATGAGCCCACTCGATGATCGTCGGTAGATCAAACCGATATCCGAAGGGAATCTCACCATGAACGACTTGATTCAATCGATCGCAAAATTCGACAGCATCCTTCCATTTCACATGCGCGACGGGCAATCGGTCGTCAGATCCCGCAGACGGCTCCTCTCCCATCACGGCCTTGTATTGTTTCCGTGTTACCTCATACTTGCCGATCCAATAGGTCGGTGCGGAAACCTCGGTCAACGTTTCCCGATTTTGCCGCTTATAGAGATACTGCAATGGCAACCGGCTTGTGCCGCCGACTTCAACAAGCTCCAGTTCGACCCAACCGGGCAAGGCAAACCGAATCGTGTCACCCGGCGCGGCACTGGCCGTCAAACTCACGGCAGCCACGAGGCAGAACAGGAAAGAACGCATGGCAAACCTTAGAATTCGTAGCCGAGCATACAACGGAACATCCATTCACTGCGCTCAAGCGACCCCCGCACAATTCGATCGTGGATCGACAGATCATCCTGAAGGAACCGCGCCATGAAATCAAAACCAAAGGTGAAGTCTTTCCAGCGCGCCAACAAGCCAAGGCCGGCAATGCCATGGACGTCCCAATCATCATAACGCCGTCTATACCGCGAGTACGCGTTATTGCCGTTGTACCGAACTTTCAAACGGAACTCGGACCAGGAAACCGCCGCTCCAATCGTACCGTAAAGGCGCAACCAGTCAAAGAGGTCATAATACGGCCTCAGAGCCAAAGCCATTTCCAGATCCTGGTAATCTCCCCTGGCACGGAACCACGAACTATTGGAAATCAAAGTCGTAGGCCCGTCAACGGCAGACATGATCGGGTTATTGAAAACCGGACCTGGCCCATAATAGGAACCCGCACCGTAATAGCCCTCGCTATCCCGCCACATCTCCTCTCTAACGCCCGAAACCGGTGAAATGGTGGACTTTATCGTACCATGCTTCCTCTCATACAGATCAGATTGCGCGCACGACCTTGTCTTGAACAGATCCGTCTGGAAGAAATAGGAAAACAGGAAGGCGATATCAACGCCGAACTTGTATTCCGCATTGTGGTAAAGGTTTCGGGAAAGCTCAACGGACACGCCCGGCATAGCCGATTCATCCGAATCCTTCAATTTGAGTTCCCCTCGCCCACTTCCGACTTGGCGGACTTCAACATAGTCAGCCGAAGCAAGGACAAACGAATCGCCATCCCATGAGTCGTACGGAACCTGGGCATTCCACGTTCCGGCTTCCATCCCGCCCTTGGCGCTCCGATAGTCTTCCGTGTCTACGAAGACCTTTCCGTCAGCCGTATAGTTTCGGCGTGTATCCGACACCGCCGTTCCTGCGGCAATCTTCTCGGCATCCGCCCGGGTCGGATAGCCGCCCGGCGGCGCCACTCTTCCGCCGGTGAACTTGATGGGCGAAAAACGCAAACCGACCTTGGTGGGAGCATTGTACGCCCCACCCACTGAGATCCGCCATCCGCCATCAAAGACTTCAGCGCTTAAAATGGACACCGACAATCCGACAACAGCACTCGTAACGGGAATCAAGGATTTTCGAGTCATTATAGATTCTCCTTTTCTTACTTGAGCAGATTACAATCAGGATCGACGTCCACCGTTACTTTAAAGAACTTGTATTTCCCTGCATCAACCCTAAACCACCCCTTCTCGTCCGTCTTCAGCAGTGCAGCCTTCTTGAATGGCGTACCCAACGTTTCCGTTCCCAGCAACCAAACCTGTGCACGCCCGGTCGGCGAACCCGAGGCATTTCCATCCGCCGTCACGATCAGACCAGACGCAAACCCGTCCTTCACGCTAAATTCAGCAAGCTTGCAGATCGGGTTCGAACCTTCGAGCGGAACCCCCAGCGCCAACGCGAGATTCAGCTTCGCCGGCACGGCAGGTCCTCTGCGCACATCGAACTCATATCCATTCCAGGGGGTCTTGACCGTCTGGAGCGTGTTGGGGTTTGTCACCTCCCATCCAACGACCGGCAGCCAATATGTACGTCCATTCGTCTGCCAGACGACATACACGTAGACATTTCCGACCTCGCCGAGTTCCTCCGCCGAAGGATCCATGCTCAGGCTGCGTTCGCGATAGAACAACTCGGGAGTTCCCCGGCGGATTGTCGCCATTCTCGCGGGATCATTCACGGCAATCGTCCTCCACGTGGCCACCTCTGCCTCTGTCGGGCCGCACACCTGCGGAATTTCTTCACCCGGCTTGATCGACGGAATTTCATTCGTTATGACATACTGCCGATAGGAAGCGGTTCCTTCAGCATAGACGTTCTGCACGGCGCCCCAGTTCGGGTTCTTCTTATCCCGCGGCAGATAGGAATCCCAAAGCGCAATGTCGAGCAACGAGGGATCGCCTTGGGCATAACGATCTGCCACGACGAACGAAACCGACTCGAGATGATCGATGAGATCATTCGTACACGCCACACGAAGTCTGGCAAAATACGATCCTCCGCAATCCGAATCCCAAACCCACGACAACCTTGCCGTGAGCAGAGCATCCGTTCGGGCAACGGTCAACTGACCCGTCACGACCGAGAGGTCGTAGTTCGACTCCCGCGTGTTCGGCCACCATGTGATATCGAACGTGTTGGGAATCTCGCCCTCCTCCGTGATCGACGGGAAGCCGTTCGTCGAGATGCCCTCGCCCGGCACGAAGCCGCCGGAGGTCACCCGCACCTCCGTGTTCGAGTGCGCCTGGCCGTCGAACGTCCACTCCTGCGTCCCCGACGTCACCTCGACCGCGCGCGGCTCGACGACCACCCACGCGAAGCCCGTCGC
>JAZLJP010000218.1:0-13701 GCA_045617985.1 Kiritimatiellia bacterium | reverse complement strand
GCTGGCGAGGCGCCGCTCGTGCGCCTCGACGATGGCGCGCTCGACGGGCTCGTACTTCGCAAGCCAGGCCGCGAGTTCGGCCGCCGCAGGGGAAGCCGCTACAGGGGAGGCCGCAGCCAGGGGGGGCGCAGCAGGGGTGGGAGGGGTGGAATAGGGGGATTTTGTGCGCATGGGACGTATGATAGCACAGGCGGGAGGGGAAGGCAAGGAGAAAATGAGATTACGGTGCGGACGAAAGGAATGCGTGGGAAAGCAAGGAATGAGAGATGATCTTCGTTGAAAATCCCGTGTTCACATTGGGTTGGTGGGATCTCATTGGGTTGGTGGAATTCCGCTGGGTCGGTGGAATTCTGCTGGGTTGGTGATATCCAATTGGGTCGGTGAGATCCCGTTGGGTTGGTGGTATCCCGCCCGTTGGGTTAGGTTGGGTGGAATCTTGACAGTTGTTTGGTGGATTTGTTATACTAGGGGCATGAAATATGTTACCATGACTGTTTTGTTGGTTTTGAGCTCTTTTGCGAGTGCGAGTGCTCATGGCCTTTGGCCGTTTACGGGCGCATGGGCTCTGGCGACGAACACGGGTGACTCGTGTGTTGCGCTGACGAATGGCACGGTGTGGGTAAAGAATTCTAGAGTGTGGCGCCCGGGGGGCGCCTCTCAATCTGGCGATTCGGAGATTTCATTCAGATTGGTCGACGATCCCTCGCAAACCTACCACCATTTGCCGATTCTGGGAAGGAGAGATCTTGACTGGCTTTCGGGAATGGTGTTGGAGGAAGACTTGGCGATGAAGAAGGATTATCGCCTGTGCCGATTTGTCGATGAGCAGTATGATCGCCTTACGCGAAACCAGCTTGAAAAGATTTTCTGCTGCCCTCCGGACGACGCGTATGAGAAACAGGTGGTCGTGGAGGCGGCGAGGGAACGGTTCTAGGATTTCCATTTCGATCGGGATAGGCGAAAAGTGTGGACCTGGAGATAAAACGGGGCTTTCGGCCCAGAGGAAACGGATGATGAGAGTGACGAGAAAAGAGTTTTTGGAAGGTGCCGCCGCCGCGTTGGCGGTTGCCGGGGAAAATTCCGTTTTTGCGGCTGCAGCGAAGGGGCCGATTCGGGGAACGGTTCGTTTGCCCAATGGGCAGGGGATTAAGGATATCGTTGTTTCGGACGGCCTCGTTTCGGTGAAGACGGATGGCGAGGGACGCTTCACGCTTCCGGCGGCGCACGATTACGCGCGTTTCGTTTTTGTTTCGATGCCATCCGGCTACTGGTTCCCCACGGGCGCCTACTGGCAGCGGCTCGTTCCCGGCAAGACCGCAGGCTATGATTTCGTTCTCGAAAAACGCAGGGAGACGAATGCTGAGGGCGGCCATCGGTTCATCCATTTTTCCGATTCGGAAATCAGCGGCATCAATGCGGTGGAAGAACGGTGGCGGGACGAGTTGAAGGCGTTTGCCGCCGCCGAGGACGTGGCGTTCATCGTGCATACGGGCGACATCTGCTATCGTGCGGGGCTCGTGAGCCACATCAAGCTGATGAACACCGCGAACATGGGGCGCCCCGTTTTCTACACGATCGGCAACCACGACCACATCCCCGGGGGACCCTTCGGCGAGTACCTCTTCGAGGAACTTTACGGGCCGACCTATTTCTCGTTCAACGCCGGCGGCGTGCACTATATCGTTACGCCCATGCGATGGGGCGACGTGCGGCCGAACCATTCCGTTGCGCGCGTGGCGGCCTGGTTGAAGAACGATCTCGCGCTCGTGCCCAGCGGTACGCCGATCATCGGCTTCAACCATGATCTCGTTTCGGGTACTGCGCAATTGAACTACGGCGGCGTCGATCTCGTGGCGGCCAACTTGAAGGCCTGGTGCTATGGACATTGGCACGTCGATTTCGTGCGCCGGCAGGGGACGTGGCTTTCGATCGGAACGGCCCTGCCGAACAAGGGCGGCATCGATGAATCGTATGCCGGCTGGCGGCTCGTTCATGTCGATGCGCAGGGCGAGGTGACGAGCGAAATGCGCGCGAGCGGCGTGGGGAGCTCGCTTGCGGTGGCGGCGGCGGCCCGGGCGCGCCTCGCGGTGAACGCCTATCGCTCGGCAGGGCGCACGCTCGGCGTCGACTACGTTGTGAGCCGGAACGGACGGGAACTCGCGCGCGGTTCGATGCGGCGGCGTACCGACTGGGCGTGGGAGGCGGATGTACCGAATCTCCCGAAAGAGGCGAAGGTCGCCCTCACAGCGCGTTTCGCCGATGGCGGCGTGCGCACGGCGACGAACGACGTTCAGGACGAACGGCTCGTTGCGAGCGTGAACGTGGGCGGCAATCTCTTCTGGTGCCCGCCGATCGTTTCGGGGGATATCGTGTATGCGGGCATCGACGACGAGGGCTTGACGGGAAATTCCGGCGTGGTCGCCTATACGGCGGACCTCGCGCGCGAACTCTGGCGCTTCAAGAGCGTCAACGTGGTGCGCAACGCCATCGCCTGTATGGCGGGTACGCTTTTCGCGCAGGATCTTGAGGGGAATCTTTCCGCACTCGACGCACGGACGGGGGCGGTGCGCTGGCAGAAGCATCTTTCGTATGGAAACGGGGTGGGGCTCTCCGGCCTCTGCCAGGGCCTTGCGGCGCAGGAGGGTGTTGTCTACGCCGGCGAAGGGCGGAGCCTCACGGCCATTCGCGCGGATGGATCCGTACTTTGGTCGAACGGCGGATACGGCCCGGGAGAAGGGCAGAACGGCGCGCTCGCGGTCGGCGGCGGCGTCGTCATCGGCGGCTGCAACTGGAACGGCCTCTACGGCAACGACCAGGCGAGCGGCAAGCTCCTCTGGTCCTTGAAGTCCGCACCATGGCGGTTTCGCGCCGCCACGGCGCGGATCATCGGCGCGCGCACGTATGCGGTGGCGCAGAATACCGTGGCGATCTTGGAAACGAAGACCGGGAAAATCATTCGCGAGCGCACCCTGCCTTCCAAAACGAAGTCGGGACTCGGCCCGCTGGACGTGGCCACGACGCCGCTCGTCACGGAGCGGCTGGTGATCTTCGGCACGGTTGGGTACGGCCTTGTTGCGCTCGATCGCGAAACGCTGGAAGACGTGTGGGTCGTGCCCGTGGGAACGGCGCTTGCCTACACGCCGGAATATCTTTCGGCGGCCACGTCGATCGTCTCCGTTGCGCCGGTGATGGCGGGTGGGGAGATCTGGTTCGGCGCTTCGGACGGCGTTGTGCGCGCGGTCGATCCCGCTACGGGAAAGATCGTCTACCGGCACGCGCTCGGCGCGCCGGTGCTCTCGGCTGCCGCCGTTGGCAAGGGGCTCGTCTATGTCGCGGATTACGGCGGGAATCTGACGGCTTTCAAGTTGAGAAGCTGATCCAGAAGGAGAATTCATGAGTTGGCTTGGAATGTTGATTGGCGCTTGCGGTGGGGCGTGCTTTGGCGGTCGCTTCGGAATGTTGATCGGCGCAACGTTAGGTAGCTATATTGAAGAGCGGGTCAAAACCAGCAGCGAAGAGCGGGCGGAATGGAAACAGATGCGCGAAGAGGCGCAGGAACGGATGCGAGCGCGCCGCAGGCGTTCCCCCGAAGAGAAGGAACTCATCTTCCTTACCGCCGCAGGGGCGATGCTCGCGAAACTCGCGAAGGCCGATGGGCACGTCGACGAGACGGAAATCGCCTCCGGCGAGCGCGCCTTCATGCGGCTCGGCCTTACGCCCGAAAAACGCGAATACTGCATCCGCGCGTTTCGTCGTGCCAAGGGGGACGAGCACACGATCTATGAATACGCCGAAGAGTTTGCGAATGTCACGCCGGCTCGTGCGATGCGTGAACTCTTCTACGATATTCTCTGGGACCTCGCTTGCGCCGACGGCGTGGTGACGGACGAGGAGCGGCGCATCCTTGAACGGATTGTCATCGCGCTCGGCGTACGCCCGTCGCTTTACGCGGAAGAGCGGGCGCGGCGTCTCGGTGGATCGTCGCGTTCCTCGGGGTCGTCGCGGTATTCCAGATCTTCGAGCTCCTCTGGCTCGCGTCGGCAGTCCGCCTCGTCGGCGTCGTCCGCCACGCCTGATCCCTACGAGACGTTGGGAACGGCCCGCTCGGCGACGACGGACGAATTGCGCAAGGCCTATCGGGCGATGGCGAAGAAATATCATCCCGATCTGCTGCGGGCGCAGGGGCTTCCCGAGGAACTTATAGAAAAGGCCAACGCCCAGATGGCTCGCATCAACGCGGCCTGGGAAACGGTCAAACGCGAGAGAGGACTGTGATATGAGACAGATGTTGATAGGGTGCGTTCTGGCGGCGTTCGCGCTGAACGGGTGGGGCGGTGAAGGCGAGGCTCCCACGCAAGGTAGCGTATGGCAAGTGGCGGAATGGTCCTTTACGGCCGCGCGCGACTACACGGCCGGGGGAGGCGACGCGCTCGACTTCGAGGTCGTGTTCGAACAGCCCGCGACTGGCCGGAAACTCGTTCGCCCCGCGTTCTGGGATGGCGGAAACACGTTCAAGGTGCGTTTTGCGCCGCCGCTTGCTGGCGTTTGGACGTGGACGGCGCGCTGCCCCGCCGACGCGACGCTCGACGGCCGGCGCGGCACGTTCGAGAGCGTCGCCTACACGGGCGCGCTCGCGATCTACCGCCACGGTTTTGTGAAGACGCCCCCGGGGAAGAAGTATTTCACCTACGCGGACGGTACGCCGTTCTTCTATCTCGGCGATACGCATTGGGGGCTCTATCGCGAAGAGATCGACGAGCCGGGGCCCCACGCGGGCACGACGGGCGCGACGTCGCATTTCAAGTATGTGGTGAAGCGCCGTGCGGAGCAGGGATTCACCGTGTTGCAGTCGGAACCGATCGGATGCAGGTTCGACGTGCGCGACGGGCGGGTGGACGCGAAGGACATTGCCGGTTTCCAGCATGCGGATCTCTACTACCAGGCGATCGCCGAGGCTGGGCTTGTCCACGCGAACGCCGAGTTCTTTTTCGCTTCTGAAATGTCGCCGGCTCTTGCGAAGGACGACGCCGCGTTGGAACGGATCTGCCGCTATTGGAGTGCCCGCTTCGGCGCGTATCCCGTCATTTGGACGATTGCGCAGGAAATCGACAACGACTTCTACCATGAACGGAAGGGGTGGCATAATTTCTACACGGCTGCCGACAACCCGTGGGTGAAGGTGGCCGCGTATCTGCACAAGTACGACGCCTACGCCCATCCGCTCTCGGGGCATCAGGAGAATACGAGCCATACGACGGTGCACAACTCGGCATTCGCCGCGCCCGAGGTGGCGGCGCGCACGGGGCATTCCTGGTGGGCGGCGCAGTGGAGCCCGGCGCTGAAGAAGCCCGTTGACACGCGCATCACGCGCGAATACTGGCAGTCGGAGCGCCCGGCGGTCAACTACGAAGGGCGCTACTGCTACTTGTGGACAAAAGATTTCGGTGCGCGCGCCCAGGGGTGGATTTCCTTCCTGAACGGCTTCTGCGGTTATGGCTATGGTGCGATCGACATGTGGCTCTACAAGAGCACCTACGACATCAACCGCGAATCGCACGACGGCGTTGACAAGATCACGGTTGCCGACAAGGCCGTGCCATGGTGCCAGGCGATCGAATTCCCGAGTGCGAAACACGTGGGCCTCATGCGCCGGTTTTTCGAGAAACTCCCCTGGTGGGAGTTGAAGCCCGATCTCGGCACCGGGGCGTTCTTTGCCCCGGCTTCCGGTGCCGTTGCTTCGGTGGCGGCGAAGGGGGACTCGTTGTACGTGGCCTACTTCAATGGATCGTCGACCGCGACAGGAACCCTGAAGGGCTGCAAGCCCGCGGCGGACTACACCTGCGCCTGGTTCAACCCGAGAACGGGGCAAACCGCCCCCGCGCTCGCCCTCACATCCACCCCTAACGGCGACCTTCCCCTGCCCGTAAAGCCTGATTCCGAAGACTGGGTTTTCACCGCCCGGCAGAAGGGCCGTTGATTCCAAAAGCCGGAGGGCGATTATGGGTGAGATGTTCAATTCGAATTATCGATTCGCGCGAAAGGTTTAGGAGGATTGAATAATGGCATATCAGCAGACTCGTCAGGAATTTCTCAAGTCGATTGGCGCGGCGGCGGCCGTTCTCATGGCGGAGCGCGGTTGGAGCGCGGCGACGCCCGGCGACGCGTACAAGGAACTCCAGGCCGCCATCGACCAGGTGACGCCGGACGACTATCGGCTTTATCAGAAGAAGGGTGTCAAGGGACTTTCGACGCCGGCGCAGAAGTTTGTGTTCGGCCGGCTTGACGCGGCCTTCGACAAGGTGTTGAAGGAGGTGCGCGAGACGGTGGTCACGGGTCCGAAGCCGGCCGTGTGGCTCGTCTACAACATGGGCGTTGTCGTGAAAACGAAAGAGGCGTGTTTCACCATCGATTTGCGCCACCAGAAAGCCCCGCAGATTGCCCCGCTCATCGACTTTGCGCTCGTCACCCACCGTCACGGCGACCACTATACGAATGCGTACGTGAAGGCCATCGACGGCGCAGGGAAGGTTTTCATTTCGAACTTCCTGCCCAATGCAGGCGTCAAGGATCCGGAGGCGCGCGGCCTCGTGCGCGTACCGAGGGTGTTCAACTTGAAGGGCGTCGAGATTCGCGCCTCGTTCACCGACCACAACCCGAAGCTGGTCGATTTTACGTCGCCGTATGAAATCCGCATCGGAGAATTCGTGATCTACCATACTGGCGACTGCTACAACGTGCAGAAGCTCAATCCCACGCGCCGGCCCGACCTCTGGATCGTCCATCCCTACTGCGGGATGAAGGTGGCCGACGGCGTGAAGCGCTTTAAGCCGATACGAACGGTGATTGCGCATATCAACGAACTGGGGCACGCGAAGGGCCACGCCCGGTGGACATGGAAAAACGCGTTCAAGGCGAAAGCGGATGTCGAAGCGGCCGGCGGCGAAGCCGTCGTTCCGATCTGGGGTGATCGAATCCAATAGCGTTTTACAAAATCCGATTGATTTTTCTACTCTTATGACATCCGTTTTGGTATACTTATACCATCGTCTGCGTTTCAGTTTTCTAATGTAATAAGAAAGGATCAAACAATGAGCCCAATCAGCGGTACGTTGGTTTTGGAAGTTCTCGGTGTCGTGTTGCTGGTAATTCTGTTCGCTTCGAGCTACATCAAGGCACCGCCAGATGTGGCCTACATCATTTCAGGTTTGAAAAAACGCGTGGTGATTGCGAAGGCTTCGTTGCGCATTCCGTTTTTGGAGCGGCTTGACAAGGTGAGCTTGCGCCTGATTTCCATCGACGTGAAAACGAGCGATCCCGTGCCGACGGCTGACTATATCAACATCAATGTCGATTCGGTCGTCAATATCAAGGTGTCGTCCGAGCCCGAAAAGCTCAAACTTGCCGCGCAGAACTTCCTCAATCGCGACTCCGTTTACATTGGCAGCGTGGCGCGCGAAGTGCTGGAAGGCAACATGCGTGAAATCGTGGGGCAGATGCACCTTGAGGAAATGGTCAATGATCGGCAGAAGTTCGCCGAGATGGTGAAGACGAACGCATCGCCCGACCTTGCGGCGATGGGCCTTGAGATCGTGTCCTTCAACGTGCAGAATTTCGTCGATAACGACAAGGTGATCGAAAACCTCGGTATCGACAACATCGTGAAGATTTCCAAGGCTGCCGCGATTTCACGCGCGAATGCCGAGCGCGACATCGCCGTGGCGAAGGCCGCCGCCGCAAAGGAGGCGAACGATGCGCAGGTGAACGCCGAAATGGAAATCGCCAAGCGCCAGACCGATCTCGCCATCAAGCAGGCCGAACTCAAGAAGGAGGCCGATACCCAGGCCGCCATCGCCGAAGCGGCGAAGTCGATCCAGGCCGAAGAGCAGCGCAAGATCCGCGAAGTCAAATTCGGCGATGCGAACATCGCGCGGCAGGAAAAGGAAATCGAGCTGAAGGAACGCGCCGTCGCCATTCGCGAACGCGAGCTCGAGGCCGAGGTCAAGAAGACGGCCGAGGCGAACAAGTATGCGACGCAGCAGGAGTCTGACGCACAGCTCTACGCCACGCAGCGGAGCGCCGATGCCGGCCTTGTGACGCGCCAGAAGGAAGCCGAGGCGAAGCAGTTCGAAGCCGAACGCAGTGCGGACGCGCTCAAGGCGCAGGCCGCGGCGAAGCAGTTCGAGGCCGAACGCGATGCCGACGCGCGCAAGGCGCTCGCCGAGGCGGAAAAGGTGAAGGGTGAAACCGAAGCGGCCGTCATCCGCGCGAAGGGCGAGGCCGAAGCCGAGGCGATCCGCATGCGCGCGCTCGCCGAGGCCGAGGGCCTTGAACGGAAGGCGGATGCCATGGCGAAATACGGCGACGCGGCGAAGATGGACCTTCAGCTGCAGGTGGCGAAGGCGTTCGTTGAACAGTTGCCGGCGATTTCGCGCGGTGTGGCGGAAGCCTACTCGAAGGTGGGCAGCATCACGATGTACGGCGACCAGTCCGCGAAGATCGCGGGGAATGTGATCGATACGACGACGCAGCTTTCCGACAGTCTCTCGAAGTCGCTTGGCATCGACCTTAAGAGCCTTCTCGTGGGCGCGTTCGGCGCGAAAGTCATGGCGGCGGCGAATCAGGCGCCGGAGAACGGCACGCCGAACGCATGATCGCGTTGCCCGAGCATGTCGACCGTTATCTACGGTGTGCCCGCCGGCGGACGAACCGTCTTCGGCGGGGGCGTGCTCTCGCGCTTGTCGGCAGCATCGCGCTCGCCGTCCTCGCGCTCGCGATGGCGGTCGACGCCGTGGCGACAATCTTCGACGAGAGGGTCCGATGGGCCCTCTCGTTTGCCGTTTACCTTACTGTTGCGGGCGCGGTGCTTGCGGCGTTCGTTCACCTCATACGCAAACGGGTGACCTTTCCGCAACTGGCGCGAGAAGTCGATGCGGCGCACCCCGAGCTCCAGGAACGGCTGGCGACGCTTGTCGACGTGGTGACGCGCGAGCAATCGGGCGAGGCGACGGGCGCCTCGGACGCCTTGCTTGCGCTTCTTGCGCGGGAAACCGATGAACGGCTTGCCGCCTGCAATTGCCGGCGCGACTTCCCGCTCGGGCGCCTCGTCCTCTGGTTCTTGCCGCTTTTTCTTCTTGTCGGTCTCTTTGCGTTCGCACATGCGCTCAAGCCCGATCTCACGCAATGTCTTGCGCGGCGCGTCTTGATGCCGTGGGAGGATGCGGGCAATCTCTATGCGGATCAGCTTGACGTTTGCCCGGGCGACCTCACGGTGCTCGCGGGCTCGAACATCGTCATTTCCGCACAGGCGAAGATCGATTTCGGGCCGTGCCGTACGATTCGGATTTCACGGAAGACGCGGGCGGGGTGGGATCGCGAACGGGCGACGCCGATGGACGCGAAGGGCACCTTCGAAACGGTGGCCGATCTCGCCGAGCCCGTGTGGCGGTATCGGGTTAATTTCGGGCCGGCGGTTTCGCGTGCCTACGAAGTGCACGTGGTGGCGCATCCCAGATATGAAACGTTCGCGGCGAGGATCGATTGGCCGGCGTATACGGGCCGCGTGCCGTCCATTGTCACGAATGCCGATATCGCCTGCGTGCGTGCCGTCGTGGGGAGCCGCGTGACATTTGCCGTGCGTGCTCCGGCCGGGGTGACGCCGCAGTTGGCGCTCGCGGGGGCGGCGGCATCACGCCCGGCGACGAATGCCTGGCAGTGGACGGTTTCCTGCGCGGCCTCGAATAGCGTGCCATGGACGCTCCTGATGGCGAACGAGGCGGGCTTCCGCGAGAAGGCGGGCGAGGGGCGGTTGGAAACGACGGTGGATCGTGCGCCGAGCGTGGCCGTGCAGGAACCGGTGGGGAGCGAGCTCGTGCTGCCGCCGCAGGGGCGCGTGCCGCTCGTCTTTGCGGCGAGCGACGACTTCGGCATTGCCGCGGCCGAATGGCGCGTGATGGTGCAGGGCCGCGAAGAGCCGCTCGCAGCGGGGGCGCTTGCGCCGCGTGAAGGGGGAAACGCGCAATGGATGAAGACGCTCGACCTTTCCGAATTGGATTTTGAGGGAATCAATGAGTTTGTCATTGAAGCGGTGGTGCACGATACGTGCCCGCCGGCCTACGGCGGCGTGCATGCGGCCACTTCGACGCCCATTCGCGTGCGGCTCGATCGCAACGCCAAAGACTACGCGCGCCAAACGCTCGATGCGGCCATGAAGGAGGCGGCCGAAGATCTTGAAAAGGCGCGGCAGAACATCGAACAGGCTGTGAAGGGGGCAAATGAGCTGCGTGGTGAGGTGCGGAAAGAGCATGGGGCGTTCAACGAGCAGGCCGAGCGCAAGCTGGACGAGGTGACGAAACTTTTCGACGAGGCTAAAGAGAAGGTGGAGAAGCTCGCACGCGATTTCAAGGCGGATGGGCGCTTCGAGCCGATTGCGGAGGCGATGCGCGAGCTTGCGGAGAACGAGATGGCGGCTGCGGCGGAGAAGGTTGAACAGGCGCAGGCGAATACCGAAAACGCCGCCGAACGCGCCCAGGCCGCGCAGCAGCTGCCGGATGGACTCGTGAAGACGTGGGACAGGATGTGGCCCCTCGAAGAGAAATTGCGCAAGCGCGCGGGCGAGGTGCGGAGCCTCGAACGGATTCAGGCGCTGGCGGAGCGGCAGGAACGGCTGGCGGATGAGGCCGAGGAACGGACGGCCCATCAGAACCAGGCCCAGCCGGACGCGCGCGCCGAACAGCATGCCTGGCGGCGGACGCAGGAGGCGCTTGCGAATCAGACCACGGGGGCGTCTTGGAACGAGGATTCGCCGAAACTGGCCGAAGCGGCGCGACAGATGCACGCGGCCGCGCGGCGTGCGCGGGATGAGGCACGTGAAACGCCGCGCGACGACGCCAAGGATCGTGCGCGGGCACGGGCGGAGGGCTTGAAGAAATTGCAGGAGGCCGAAAAGAATCTCGCTATCGCGCAGGCGCAGCGCAATGAAGCGGCCAAGGTGGAAGCTGCCCACGCGCAACGCGAGGCCGAAGAGGCGAAGGCGCAGCAGCAACAGGCGGGCGGTGAGAAGAGCGGCGATGAGCCCAAGGGCGGGCAAGAACAGGACGGCCAGCAGAAGGCGGCGCGTTTGCCCTATTCGGAGAGCGAGCGCAATGCGTTGCGGCGGCTCAACAAGGCGGCGCGCGAGGCGGAACGCAAGGCGGCGCAAAACGAACGCGAGGCGGCCGATGCGCTCATGCGCGCGGAGGCGCAGGAGGCGACGCGCAAGGCGATGGCGGAGGCCATCGACGCGCTCCATCAGGAACGAGGCGAATCGGCCGAGGCGAATGACGCCTTTTCCAAAGCCTATTGGAATAAGCGTTCGCCGGCGCCCGAGGGACGAAATGAGCAGCTCTCGAAGGCGCTCGGCGCGGCGCAGGAAAAGGCGAAGGCGGCCGAACGGGCTCTCGCCGAAGAGCAGACGCGGGCGGAGAAGGCCAAGCCGGATGACGGCGGTTCGCCGGCCGATCGAAAGGAGCGGGAATCTTCCACGCCCGGAACAAGCGCACAGGCGGCGCGCGCGGCGGCGAATGAACTCCAGCAGGCGGCGCGCGAGCAGTGCGCGAAGATGGGTTTACCGCAGAACGGCGAGGAACAACGCGGCGAGGAGGGGATGGCGAACGAACGGATGGCGGGGCAGCACCATTTGCGCGCGGCGCGCCTCCGCGCCTTGCGCGCAAACGAACCTGTGCCGACCCAGCTCAAGGGCATCCTCTCGCCGGAAGAATGGATCCGCATCCGCGCCGTCCTGGGCGATGCCGAAGCGGTGGACTTGACGCGCGTTCCCGAAGAATATCGCGAACTTGTGAAGCGCTACTTCCACATCCTCGCCGGCGAGGGCGAGAAGAAATGAGGAAGAACCGCGCTTGCGTGTTTTGACCGCAATTTGTAAGTCGTGAGCCGAATGTTGTTTCCGAAGAAAACAAAAAACTCGCCAACGCGAGTTTTGGTGGAGATAAGGGGAGTCGAACCCCTGACCTTCTCAATGCCATTGAGACGCTCTACCAACTGAGCTATATCCCCGAAGTGGTGAAAACGCCGTATAGTATACCGAATCTCAGTTGAAAAAGCAAGGGGGAAAATAAGATTTTTTCGGGCTTGTTTTAAGGCGTGTTTTTTAGTAAACTTCTCCGTTCTCGAGAACCGTCAGAAAGGATTAACATGGACGAGTTTGATTTTGACAAGCCGATCGATCGGCGTGGTACAGGGTGCATCAAGTGGGATGCGCTGAAGGCGTTTTATGGCCGCGAGGATCTGTTGCCGCTTTGGATTGCGGATATGGACTTCGCAACACCCGACTGCATCCTTTCGGCCGTGCGGAAGCGGCTCGAGCATCCCGTTCTCGGCTATGGGTTCGAATTGCCTGATTTCCGGCCGGCCGTCGTCGATTGGCTGAAGGCTCGTCATGGGTGGAAGGTGGAACCGGAGGCTCTGGCCTTTTTGCCGGGCATTGTGCGCGGGATTGCCTATGCGGTCGAGTACCTTCTCGGGCCGGGCGAGAAGCTGGTGGTGCAGCCGCCCGTCTACCCGCCGTTCACGCACGTGCCGAGCGAATTGGGGCATACCGTCGTTGACAATCCGCTCAAGGAAACGGCGACGGGCTATGAGATGGATCTTGAGGGCCTCGAGCGGCTTCTCGATGCCGATCCGGCCTGCAAGGCGGTGCTCATTTCAAACCCGCACAATCCGGGCGGCATCGTGTGGCCCAGGGAGACGCTCGCGCGCCTTGCAGAAATCTGTTTCGCGCGCAAGGTCATTGTGCTTTCGGATGAAATCCATTGCGATCTTGCGCTCTTCGGGCATCGGCATGTGCCGTTCGCCGCAGTGTCGCCCGAGGCGGCGGCGATTTGTGTAACTTTCGGCGCGTCGTCAAAAACCTTCAACATGGCGGGGCTCGCTTCGGCCTATGCGGTGGTGCCGAATCCGGACCTTCGCAAGCGCTTCTACACGCCGCTTCTTGCCGGCGAGTTCTGTTTTGCACCGCTTCTCGCCGAGGAGGCGACGATTGCCGCCTACCGTCATGGCGAACCCTGGCGGCAAGCGGTGATCCGCTATATCGAGGGGAATGTCGAGTATGTGTGCGCGTTTGTGGCCGAACATCTGCCGCGCCTTCGCGCGATGAGGCCGCAGGCCTCGTTCCTCGTTTGGCTCGACTGCCGCGGTCTTGGTCTCACGGGGGCGGAACTCAAGCGCTGGTGTGAAGACGGAGCGCACCTTGCGCTCAATGCGGGCGATTTGTTCGGCAAGAGCGGCGAAGGATTCGTGCGCCTCAATGTGGGGACCCGCCGGGCCGTCCTTGAAGAGGCCATGGCCCGTCTTGAACAGGCTTACAAAACGATTTCCCTTGTTCGCTAAAAAATGGTAAAATATTCTTCTCACATGAGAAGGATAGTTCAATTTTGTCATTCATTGGCCGCGCCGGCGTTGCTGGCGGCGGCTGTTGCGGTTTGTCTTTCGTTTGCGGCGGTCTGGTTCGGCGGGTTGAATCAAGACGAGGGTTGGTATCTCTATGCGGCTCAGATGGTGAGAGCGGGTTTTCTGCCTTACCGTGATTTCTTCTACACCCAGGGGCCTACGATGCCGTTCGTCTACAGCCTGCTTTCGCCGCTTTGGGGGATGGGCTCGCCGTTTCATGGTCTCTTGGGCGGGCGGCTTGTGACGCTTCTTCTGGGG
>JAZLJP010000217.1:0-26178 GCA_045617985.1 Kiritimatiellia bacterium | reverse complement strand
CACCCCCCCAAGCACTAATACTGGGAGAACGGGCATCTTGCCCGTTCTCCCCCCCGAACGACGGGTAACGGGATTCAGCGTCGATTCGAAAAACTGGGAGAACGGGCATCTTGCCCGTTCGTCCCCCCGTAACGTGTAATGACGGCGCCCTCGCCGTCGTTTCTTTGACATGTCATAACACAGGTATAATCAACTTCTCTACTCTCCAATTCAAAATTGATATTTGCTTGACGATAAAGAGCGATTTTCTACGGTTTTCGAGCTCACTCCAAATTTCAATCTTGGACATTGATAACTTGAGGTAATTGCAAAACCCCTCTGACACAGAGCCGGCAACCATGCCGCCCGACATGAAACCCATCACCGACACATCACGCACCAAGAGAAGCGTTGCAAAAACATTATCGCATTTTCCCGACTGGAACGCAAGCGGAACGTCGAATTTTCCGGTTGGGTAATTGCGATTTTTTATAGACATTACTTGACCATTCTTTAATTATGTTGTACAATATGGCCATGAACGCTTCAAGAACCGACACCGTCCGCGGCCTCTGGGACGAACTCAACCAGGGCCTCTTCCCCTGGATCGACGACAACATCGGCGAACTCGACGCCGCGCACAGGCTGTTCATGGCCGTCTGCGAGGCGGTGGTCAGGCCGGGGCGAGTTCGACTACGCGAAATGGAAGGGAAACGGACGTCCGCCTGCCAGCCGCCTGAAGATATTCAAGGCGTTCCTCCTCAAGGCCGTACTGAACGTGAAGGACACGAAGGAGCTCGTGCGGATGCTCCGGGCCGAGCCCCTGTCACGCAGGCTCTGCGGATGGGACAGCCCGGGGCTCGTCCCGTCGCAGTTGCGCTTCAGCCGCGTGTTCGGCGAATTCGCCGAATGCGGATTCACGGACGTGTGGTTCGCCGAGATGATCGTCAGATACCACGGCGGTTAGCCGCCGTAGGCATATTCTCAAGGCATGAAACCGTTCCACGCCGAAATCCTCACGCCGTCCAACCCCAAAGAGGTCGTCAGTGCCTCTTGGGTAGGCGACCGTCGTGCGCGAGCTGACCTGCGACGGCGAAGGCGCCGTCATTACGCTGGTTTTACCGTTCGCAGGAGGTTGTGGACGCGCTGGAAGACTTCTTCCGGGGTGGAGGCGCCGGAGGTGATGCCAAGGCGACGGATGCCGGTGAAATCGAGGGCGGCGAGATCGGTTTCATCTGTCGCGCGAAAGGCTTTTGCTCCGGCCGCTTCGGCGATCTCCACGAGCCGGCGCGTATTGGAACTCGCGGCGCTGCCAAGAACGAGAACGCCGTCGCCGCCATCGGCCACAAAGGCGCGCACCGCGTCCTGACGGTCGCGTGTTGCGGTGCACACCTCGGCCGACGGCGTTGAATCCACACGAGCGAAACGTGCCGTAAGCGCGGCGAGAACGCGTTCCACGACGTCCCCCGAAAGCGTCGTTTGCGAAACCACCCCCACCGCCTCCGCAGCGGCGAACGGGAGCGCGGCCACGTCCTCCGGTTTCGCCACCACGGCAACGCGCGCACCCGCATCCACCGCTTCCGCGACAACGCCCGCCACTTCCGCGTGGCCGGCATGCCCCACGACGACGACCGGCAGCCCCTCGGCCGCATACGCCCGCACCTGACGATGGACGCGCGCGACAAACGGACACGTTGCATCGACGATTTGAAGGCCGCGCACCGTCGCCGCCCGGCGTACCTCCGGCCCCGTTCCGTGCGCCGAGAGGAGCACGGTCTTTCCTGCCGGCACGTCTTCGAGCCGTTCGGCGAACTTGAGCCCCTCGGCCCGCATCTTCGCGACCACGGTTTCGTTATGAACGAGATCGTGAAGGCAATACACTTCCCCCGCCTGCGCAAGTACGGCCTCGGCCTTTTTCACCGCGGCCGAAACGCCCGAACAGAATCCATGCGGTTGAATCGCAACGATCTCCATCACGCCCTCGCCTTCCCCTTTTTTCCGGAAACGATGTCAACGACCAGATTCCGATGCTTCTTCACAACGTCGAAAAAGTCAATCACATCCTCATTCGCCATGCGAATGCACCCATGCGAGGCGGGCGTGCCCAAAAGATGCTCCTGATTCGTGCCGTGGATGTAGATGTAGCGCGCCTTCGTATCGATGCCGGGCCCCGCATTGACGCCTGGTTCGAGGCCCTCAAGCCACAGGATGCGCGTGAGCACGTAATCCTTTTCGCCGCCCGCCTGCCACGCCGCGCGCGGCACGATTTCGCCTTTCACCGCGCGGCGCGACACAAACACCTGCCCCGGCGCGGCCGTGTGGCCGAAGAGGCGCGCGATGCGATGGCGACCAGGCGGCGTTTTACCGCTCCCCTCCTGCGCCCCCACGCCCGCACGCGCCGTAGAGACGCGATAGACGCGCTCAACACGCCCCGCGCACGTGACCGTGAGCGTTTGCCGCGCCACGTCCACGGTCGCGAGGATTTCTTCTAACGGCTGCATGTGCGTTTACCGCGGCGGCCGACGCGTGAACTTCTGCGTCTCGGGTTCCGAGCCCATCGTGAATTCGAGGGCGCCGCCCACGCGAACCTCTTCCGTGGTGAGCCACAGCCGATCGAGCGCCTGGCCATTCAATTTCGCCTCGCGGATGTAGCGGTTCGCCTTCGAAGCGCCCTTTGCGCGCACGGTGAAGCGGCCGCCGCGCGTATACTTCGAATCGAGACGGAACGAAACTTCGGGGAACACGGGGCTCGTGAGAATCCAGATGCCGCTGCCGGGGCACACGGGATGGAGACCGCTCGCGGCAAGCACATACCACGCGCTCATCTGGCCCACGTCCTCGTTGCCGCAGAGCCCGCGTACGTCGTTGAAGTACGCGCGCTCGCACACTTCGCGCGTCCACTTCTGCGTGAGCCACGGCTTGCCGCCGTAGGGGAACATGAACGCCACATGGTGGACGGGTTCATTGGAATGGTTGTAGCCGTCGTTCCAGAGGAAACCACGTGGCGCAGCCTTGAAGAACGCGTCCAAATCGTCCGTGAAATTCTTCGCGCCGCCCATCAGCTCGACGAGACCGTAGACGTCGTGCGGAACGAACCATCCCTGCTGCCACGGATTGGATTCGACGCAGCCCTGCCCATGGCGTTTGCGGCCCTGCCAGCCCAACCAGCTTCCGTCACGGTTGCGCGAACGCATCCAATTCACCTCTTTGCTCCAGCAGTTGCGGTACCACTGCGCGCGCTTGGCATAGCGGGCGGCCTCGTCCCGTTTGCCCAACATCTCGGCGAAACGCTGCATGCACCAGTCGTCATAGCAATATTCGAGGGTCTGCGAAAGACTGCCAGGGGACCAGCCGCAATCGGCGTTGCCGCGGCGCCGGGAGGTCTGGTCCGCCAGCTTCCACGCGAGCTCGGCGTCGAAACCGCGGATGCCCTTTTCGTAGGCGTCGACGATAACCGGGATGATCGGGTTGCCGACCATGCAGCTCGAGGTACAGCCGAAGATGTCCCACACGGGCAACGTATCGCGCGGGCCGAGCTCCATCCAGCGCATCATCGAATTGATGGTGTCGTTGACGATGTCAGGGCGGATGAGCGTGAGCAGCGGGAATTCGCTGCGGAAGACGTCCCAACCGCTGAACACGGTGCGCATCGTGAAAACGCCGCTCTGGTAGACCTTGCCGTCGCTGCCGCGGTACTTGCCGTCGACATCCGCAACCATGCGCGGATCGATGAGCGCATGGTAGAGCGACGTTGCGAAGATCGCGCGTTCTTCGGGGGTGCCGCCCTCGACGCGCACGCCCGCGAAGGCGTCGCTCCAAAGCGCGCGGGCGCGCGCCCGGGCGGCGTCGAAATCGAAGTCGGGGAGATCGTGGCGGAGGTTGGCGCGGGCGCCGTCGAGAGAGACGAACGAGATGCCGGCCTTGACGAGCAGCGGTTTAGCGCTCGGGGTAAACTCCGCGAAGAGCCCGGTGTTGACGCCGGCGAATTCCCGCACGTCCCTTTCGACGATCCCCTGCGCGGTGTGTTCCCAGGCGCCGCAGCATTCAAAGGGTTCGGAAAATTCGACGCGATAGTGAAGCGTGTAGTTGACGTGCCCGCCGCCGCGCCCCCAGCCACCGTCCTTTTCGGAACAAACGATTTCGCCCTCGACGGCGTTGGGCGCAACGATCTTCATCGTCTGGCGGGAATGCCGGAGCCAACGCGATTTCTGCCCGATACGGCGGCCGAGATCGAACTGCACGCGGCGTTTTTCGCCGGCGGGATAGGTGAAGCGGAGAATGCCCGCGCGCGGCGCCGCCGTCATTTCGGCATTGATGCCGTAACGTTGGAGCAGCACCTGGTAGAAACCGGCCTTCGCGGTCTCCTTATCGTGGGAATACGGCGAACAGGCCTTTTCGCGGTCAAAGCAGCGCGGCCCCGTCGTGGGCATGACCTGGAGGTTGCCAAACTCGCCATACCAGCCGATGCCCGAGAGATGCGTAAAGCTGAAGCCCTCGATGGTCTTCATCATATAGGAATAACCGGGGCCATTGTCGCCGCCGGTGATCGTGTCGGGCGAGAGCTGCACCATGCCGCAGGGCGTTGCGGCCCCCGGGAAAGTCTTGCCTAGGCCGTGCCCGCTCGAGGGATCCTGGGTAATGGCGCCGATGAGGGGATTCACCTCATCGGCCATATCCGCCGCGCCCAAGGTCGCGGCGGCCGTGAGCGCGGCGAGGAGCGCCGCACGGGTCAAACAAGACGTGAGATTCCGTTTCATCGCGGCGCTCCTTCTCCCGCGATTAGGCGAGTTCCGCCTTGAGCGCCTCTTCGGCGCGCCAGGCGTAGTACTTGCGGAGCTTGAGCTTCTTCGCGGCGGCTTCGTCGCAGAACACCCAGGCGTCTTCATGCATCTGCAGGGCGGAGGCCGTGCAGAACTGGGAGACGCCGCCTTCGACCATGCCCTTCACGGCATCGGCCTTGTTCTCGCCGAACGCGAGAAGGACGATGCGCTTGGCTTCCATGATCGAGCCCACGCCCATCGAGAGCGCCTGGGTGGGCACGTCGGACTGCTTCTTGAAGAAGCGCGCGTTGTCCTTGATCGTCTGGGGCGTGAGGAACACGATGCGCGTGCGGCTCGTGAGGGAACTGCCGGGCTCGTTGAAGGCGATGTGGCCGTCGGAGCCGATGCCGAGCACCTGGAGGTCGATGCCGCCGGCCTTCTTGATGGCGGCCTCGTAGGCCTTCACTTCCTTCTTCCAATCCTTCGCAAGGCCGTTGAGAACATGGGTGTTCTTCTTATCGATGTCGATCGAATCGAAGAGGTTCGCATTCATGAAGTAGCGGTAGCTCTGGTCATGCGTGCCGGGAAGGCCCCAGTATTCGTCCAGGTTCCAGCTCTTCACCGTCTTGAACGAGATCTTCTTCGCCTTGTTGTCTTCGATGAGGCACTTGTACATGCCCACCGGCGTCGAACCCGTCGCGAGGCCGAGCACCGCCTTGGGGTTCGCCTTCACGCACGCCGCCACGAGATCGGCCGCCTTGCGGCTCGCCTCTTCCTTCGTCTTGCAGATCACGATTTCCATGAACTCATTCCTTCTTTTTGGTTACGAACATCGTTTCGAACAAACAGCCGAAACGAAAACTCTTTTATTATCGCACAATTCCCCACCGCCCGCAAGCAGGAAATACGAGAAGCGCCGCTCGCTTAACGCGGGCCGCCGCCCTTACCGGAATTGGTGGGCCGGCGCGCCGGATGCTTCGGCATGAACGGATTCGACGATCCCGCGCCGCCCTGCGGCCCCATCTTGCCGAATGCCTGCGGCATGGCAATGCCGAGCACCGCTTCGCGATGATCAAGATCGGCGGGCGATTTGATCTGGGTGAAATTACCATCGCTGAGCCCGATTTCCACGATGACCTTTTCGGGCTCGCCCTTCGCATCGAGGAGATAGAGCGCCTTGTGGTGTTCATCGAGTTTCTGTTCGGCTGCGGCGGGCTTCGCCTGCGCGGCCGCCGCCGGCGCGCCGGGCATCGCCTGCGCGGCCCCCGCAGGGGGCGGCATCGCCGCCGGCTTGTAGCGGAATGCGGCCGAGGTCACGGCCAAAACGCCCTTCGCCTCGTCGATGTGCACGGAAATGTTCGCCGTCATGCCCGGGAAGAGCTTGCTGCCGATGTTATCCGCCTCGATGATCACCGGGTAGGTGACAACGCTCGAGGTCGTCGTGGAGGCCATGCGCACCTGGCGCACCTCGCCCTTGAACTTGAGCCCCGGATAGGAATCGACCGTAAAGGTGACGACCTGCCCTTCCTTCACGCTGCCGATATCGGCTTCCGGCACCGTCGCCTCCACCTGGATGCGCTTCAGGTCCGTCGCGATCTTGAAGATCGGCACGGCGTTCATCGAGGAGACGACCGTTTGGCCTTCGTCAACGGAACGGACGATCACAACGCCGTTCACCGGCGAAATGATCGTGCAGTAGTTGAGGTTCGCGCGCGCCTGGCTCACACTCGCCTGGCTGCGCTCCACGCTCGCCTTCGCCGCTTCGAGCGAGGCGATCGCCGTATCGCGCGCTTCCAGGGCGTTGTCGTAGTCCGCCACCGGCGCCATGTTGCTCTTCACGAGTTCCTGCTTGCGCTTGAGCGTCTTCTCGGCAAGGACGAGCTGGGCCTCGCACTTCTTGATGTTCGCCTCGTTCGTGTGGAGTTCGCCGAGCGCGCTCTTGTAGTTCGCCTCGTAGACCTGCGGGTCGATGAGCGCCACGATCTGGCCGTTCGTGACCACCGAGTTGTAGTCCACGAACAGCTTCACGATCCGGCCGTTCACCTGCGCGCCCACTTCGACTTCCTTGATCGGCTGCACCGTACCGGTGGCCTCCACGGTGCGGAAGATGTCCGTATGGACAATCGGCGCCGTTCGATAGGAGATCGTGGTCGTTTCGGTCTTCTTCGTTTTCAGGTAATACTGTACACCATAGCCGATGCCGCCCAACACGGCAAGCCAGATGACGAGTTTCAACAGGACTTTCACGAATTTCATGGCAGCAACTCCTCCAAGGACGTTTTGGTTTGTGGTACAACAGGCGCAGGTTTCGCCCACGGGTCACAGCCCGTGAGGCGCACAAGATCCGTCTCGGCGATCTCCGCCGAATAGAACGCCTTCACGCGCGCGCCGAGGGCGCTCGCGAGCGTACTGGCGGCATCGGTGAAGTCGAGCCGCGAGGCGTCGCCCACCCGATACTGCATCATCACGTTTTCAAAATTCTCGCGCGCCTGCGCCACTTCGATGCGCGCCGTTTCAAGCGACTGGCGGGCGTTGTCGCGATTCGCGGCGGCAACGGCGAGATCGTAGGAGAGCTTCTGCTCGGCGATTTCCACGCTCGTGCGCGCCGTCTCCATATTCACCACCGCCATCTTCACGGCCGCCTCCTTGCGGTAGCCGTCGAGAAGCGACTGCACCGCCTGGAAGCCCCAGCTCCAGTTCCACGCCGGATCGACGAAGTTGAAGGCCGAGGAGAGCGACACGCGCGGCTTCAAATCGGCGATCGCGTAGTCGACATCGGCCATCGCCGCGCGCAGATTCGCGCGAAGCGCGCTCAGAGAGGGCGAATTCGTACGCGCCAGCTGCAACGCCTCGGCGGCCGTGTAGGTGGTGATCGGGAGCTCGTTCTTCGATTCCGCGAGGCAGTCCTTCGCCACGGCAAGCACATCCGCGCGCGTCGCCCGGTCGTTCTCCAGGCCCAGCGAACGGAGGAATTCGGCGCCCGCCTTTACGACGTCGTTCGATGCGTTGATCGTCGCCAGCCGCGCATCCGAGAGGTCCACGCGGGCCTTCAGAACGTCGAGCTTCTTCGCCTCGCCCACGCCGAAAAGCTGTTCGGCCTGCTTCAAGTGCTCGGCGTGCATGAACTCGTTCGTGCGCGCCACTTCCAGAAGCGCATCGTTCCGGAGGAGCGAGAAATAGGCCTGGCACACTTCGTTGAAAACGGAGAGTTCTTCATCCGCGTAGGCGCGCTTCGCCGCGATGAGGTCTTCGCGCGCAGCCTTTTCACGCGCATCGATCCGCCCGAAATCGTAGACGAGCAAATCGAACGAGACGGAGGCCGTCCCTTTCCCGCGGTTCTGATGCCACGAGAACTCGTGCGTGTTGGCGGTACTTTGCGAATAGCCGCCCGAGAGGTCGGCCATGAGATGGCGGTCGGCCGTCACGGAAATGAGCGTTAAAACGGCATTGGAAACCGCGAGGCGCGAGGCTTCGAGGTTCGGCCGATTCGTCGCCGCGAAAGCGACGAACTCGGGGAGGCGCGAGCCGAGGAGGTTGACGCGGCCCGTGGGCCGGTTCGTTGCGGCCACGACGTCGTTCGTCGCAGAAGCGAGCTGCGCTTGCGCAAAGCGCGCCTCTTTCACGGTTTCGCATCCGGCCACGGCACAGGCGGCCGCGAGGAGGAGGCTATTGAATCTCATGAGCGGAGACATGACGGACCTTTCCTTCTGTTTAACGGGTTTGAGTGCGGAGGGCACCCTTCTCCTTGAGAAAATAGAACTTCTCCATTCCATAGGGGAAGTCCGAAAGAATGTAGTTCCCCACGTCGTCCCAGGCGAGCGAATAGCGCTTCGGATGGTTGAGGAAAATCCACGGGCAATCCTCGCGGATGATCTCCTGCGCCTGGCGCCAGCAGGCGAGGCGCCGGGCGGAATCGCGCGTGGCCATCGCCTGGTCGTAGACTTTGTCGAATTCCGGATTCGAATAGCACCCGTGGTTCGAACCGGGCGAACGGTTCTTCGTATGGAAGAGCTGGAGGAAGTTTTCGGCGTCAGGATAGTCGCCGAGCCAGGCCATGAAGAAGAGCGCCACACGCCCGTCGGCAACGGCCTGCAGGAACGCATCCCACGTCATGTAGCGCGGCTCGAGATGAATGCCGATGACGTTGTAGAAGCTCTGGATGAGCTCGATTTCCTCGCGCACTTCCTGGTTGGCGCGCCCGCAGGAAACGGAGATTTTAAGGCGGCGGTTCGTCTTCGGATCGATGCCGCCCGGATAGCCGGCCTCGGCGAGAAGCCTCTTCGCCTTCTCGACATTGTAGCCGTAGGCGAACGGCGTTTCAAGGCGCCCTTCCACGCCCGGCGGAACCGGGCCCGTGCACGGCAGAAGCCGATTGTTGCAGTAGCGGTTCCAGCTGTTGAAGTCGAACGCGCAGTTGAGCGCCTGGCGCAGTTTTTTGTTGGGGCCAAGAACGGGATCCTTCATGTTGACGCCCAAATAGTCCACTTCGAGCGTCGAAACGGAATAGAGGCGTATGCCCTTCGCCGCAAGGGACGGCAAGAGTTTCCCGTCGGGCCCGACAACGGCATCCCAGTTGTCGGTCGCGATGCCCCGAAGCAGATCCACCTCGCCCGAAAGAAACATGAGCCACTGCGTGGAGGCATCGTCGACAACGGGAAAATCCAACACGTCGAACGGCTTCGTCTTCACGTTCTTCCAGCCGTTCCAGTCCGCCGCGCGCGTGAAGCGCATCCGATGGTTGCGCCACCATTCGGTGAGCCGATACGGGCCCGACCCCACGGCATGGCTGCCGAAGCGCGCGCCGTACATTTCCACGGCCTCGTGCGGCACCACGCTCGTGTGGGGGATGGACATGAGCCACGGGAAGACGTGCCGCGGCGCCTTGAGCGTGATCTTCACACGCCGGTCGTCGAGCGCCTCCACCTTCTTGACGGAGTCCATCAGCCACATGCCGCTTGAGGCGTTCTTCTTGTCGGCCAGGCGGTTGAGCGAGTAGACGAGATCCGCCGCCACCACGGGGCGCCCCTTGTTGCCGAGCGAGGGATCGGGATGGAACGCCGCCCCTTCGCGAATCGTGAACACATATTCGAGCGCGTTCTCGGAAACCTGCGGCAAGTCGCACAGCGACGGGCGCAACTTGTACGGACGCGCAAAATAGTCGACCTCGAGCGGCGATTCATAGACGAGCGCGATCGCCATCGAATCATAGACAGCCGAAGATCTGAGCGGATCGATTGAAGCGACGCGTTCGATCGGACGCCTGAAAACGGTCGTCGCCCCAAGGCCCGTCGCCGCCAGAGCCATCAGACTCAGCAAGAGCTTCTTCATCGCGCCGTCGTTCCTCTTTCGCCTCAGGCCCCGAGCCACGCAATGGCAGACACCAGAATCGCCGTGTAGATCGCGGAAACCACATCGTCAAACAATACGCCGCTTGCCGTATGGATCTGACGATCGATATACCGCGCCCCCGGCAGCTTGATGGCATCGAGGATGCGGAAAACCACAAAGCCGAGAATCGCATACGCCCACACGGGGAACATCGGCTCGGCCGGCAAGGCCCAAAAGAGCGGCACGCAAAGATAGCCCACGATTTCATCGAGAACGAAGTGCCGCGGATCGGGGTTCTTCCACCGCGCCTGCGCCCACGGCGTGAGGCGGTAGTGCATCACCGCAAAGGCAAGGGCGCCAACGAGGCACCAAAGGCGCACGAAACCATCGCCGAAACCGAACGGCAGCGCCAGAAGATGCCACGCTAGGCCGACGAGCGCACCGAAAGATCCCGGCACGATCGGCGCGAGGCCCAGGAAGAAGCCGCTCGCAAGGAACAACTTGACTTTGTCATCTTTCGGAGCGAAGACCGGTAGGGCTTTCTTTTTCACGGGTTGGCATCCTTGTACTCAAAAAGGTGGACGAATCTTATTCCGCCGGCGGCGCCTCCGGCCCCGGTTCCGCAGGCGGGGGCGCCGCCAGGGCCGCCTCGCCCGCCGGCAGCGCCTCCGGCGCTGCGCCTTCGCCTTCCGCAGGCTGCTCGTCGGGCTCCGCCGCCACCACGGAAACGGAAACGAGCGTCGCGCCTTCCGTAAGCCGCACGAGCCTTACGCCCATGCCGCTGCGGCCGACCACGGTGATATCCACCACGCGCTGGCGCACCATGAGCCCGTCGGACGTAATCGAGATGATCGACTCGTCGTCGCGCACCGCATGGGCCGAGACAACCTTGCCGTTACGCTCCGCGCCCTTGATCGCCGTCACGCCCATGCCGCCACGATGCTTCGTTTCGTAGGCACTGAACTCCGTGCGCTTGCCGTAGCCGTTCTCGGTCGCCACGAGGAGCGTCTTCGAATCGTCCACCACGTCGAGGGAGCAAACGGCATCGCCCGGCCGAAGCGAGATGCCGCGCACGCCGCCGGCCGCACGGCCCATCCGCCGCACTTCGTTCGAGTTGTAGCGCGTGCCGATGCCGTTGCGGGTGATCATCACCACGTCCTCGCCCGGCCTCACGAGGCGCACTTCCACGAGTTCGTCGCCCTCGTCGATCGTGATGGCCTTGATGCCGTTGCGGTTGACGTTCTTGAAGTCGCCGAGGAGCGTCTTCTTCACCGTGCCGTTCTTCGTCGCGAACATCACGTCCACATCGCCCTCGAAGGACCGGATCGGCAGAAGGCGCAGCACCTGTTCATTGGGCTGCAGATTGAGGAAGTTGACAAGCGGCTTTCCGAAGCTCGCGCGCGGCGCCTCGGGAATCTCGTAGGCGTCCTTGAGGAAGAGACGGCCCGTGTTCGTGAAGAACATGAGCGAGTCGTGCGTCTCCGCCACGAAGACGAGCCGCAGGAAATCCTCCTCCTTGAGCTGGGCGCCCTTGATACCGCGCCCGCCGCGGTTCTGCTCCTTGTACTCGGTGAGCGCCACGCGCTTCACATAGCCGCGGTTCGAAAGCGTGATCACGCAGGGTTCGTCCGCCACCAGATCCTTGAGCGACACTTCGTTCTCGTCGAACGTGATCTCCGTGCGGCGCTTGCCGTCTTCCTTGCCCGCGAACTTCTCCTTGAGCTGGGCGAGATCGTCCTTGATGATGCCGTACACGCGCGCCGCATCCGCGAGAATCGCCTGAAGGTCGGCAATCGTCAGGAGCAGCGCGGCGAGTTCCGCTTCCAGCTTCTCGCGTTCGAGCCCCGTCAGCTGATAGAGGCGCATGTCGAGGATCGCATTCACCTGCACGTCGCTGAACTGGTAGGCTTCCTGCAAACGGATCTTCGCCTCTTCGCGGTTCTTCGACGAACGGATGATCTTCACCACGTCGTCGAGATTCGCAATGGCGATCAGCAAACCATCGAGGATGTGCTTGCGGGCGAGCGCCTTCGCGAGCTCGAACTTCGTGCGGCGGGTGATCACCTCGAACCGATGATTCACATAGCAGCGGAAGAAGTCCTTCAAATTCATGATCCGCGGGCGGCCCTGGTCGATCGCGAGCATGTTCGCGCCAAAGGTCGTTTGCAGCTCCGAATGCTTGTAGAGCTTGTTGAGCACGATCTGCCCCACGGCGTCGCGCTTCAATTCCACGACGATGCGGATATCCTCGGCCGATTCGTCGCGGATGTCGGAAATGCCTTCGATGACCTTGTCCTTCACGAGCTCGGCCATGTGCTTGATCATCTCGGTTTTATTCACCGCATACGGGATTTCCGTGATGATGATGCGCTGGCGATCGCCCTTCCATTCCTCGATCTCCGCGCGGCCGCGCACCGTGAGCTGGCCACGCCCGAGCTTGTACATCGAACGGATGCCGTTCATGCCGCAGACCATCGCGCCCGTCGGGAAATCCGGCCCCTTCACAAACTGCATGAGATCGTCGATCGAACAGTCGCGGTGGTCCACGTAGTAGCTGAGGCCGTCGCAGAGTTCGCCAAGGTTGTGCGGCGGAATGTTCGTGGCCATGCCCACGGCGATGCCCGAAGAGCCGTTCAAAAGCAGGTTCGGCAACTTCGCCGGCAGCACGGTTGGCTCGTCGAGCGTTTCGTCGAAGTTCTTCATCATGTCCACGGTATCTTTTTCAAGATCCGCAAGCATCTCCTCGGCGGCCTTCTGCATGCGCACTTCCGTATAACGCATGGCCGCCGCGCCATCGCCGTCGATCGAGCCGAAGTTGCCGTGGCCATCCACAAGCGGCACGCGGAGCGAGAACGGCTGGGCCATGCGCACGATCGTTTCGTAGATCGACGAGTCGCCGTGCGGGTGGTACTTGCCCATCACTTCACCCACCACACGCGCCGACTTCATGTGCTTCGAGCCCGAAGTCACATTGAGCTTGTACATGCCGAAGAGCGAACGCCGATGCACGGGCTTCAAGCCGTCGCGGGCATCCGGAAGAGCACGGCTGATGATGACCGACATCGAATAATCGATGTAGTCGCGGCTCATCTCGTCGACGATGTTCACGTCCTCCAACAAGCCACCGGCAGCAGCCTCGGGAGCCGCTTCTTCAACTTTCGCTTCGTTCTTCTCTTCGTCGCTCATGACCGTAATTTTTCAAGGGATTTTTTGATTGAAAATGACTCCTGATATTATACCAAAACGAAACGGGAAAGTCCAAAGTTTTATCCGGCCGACAGCGTAAAAAACGCTTTTCGCTCTTCACGATTCGCTTACCAGCGAGAAACGGATCGCCGTGCTTTGCGCCGCAGGCCGAGGGGGCTCCTACCCGCCGATGTAGACGATATCGGCGGGGGGCTCGGCGGCGAATTCGACGAAACGGCCGGTGACGGGATGGGGGAAACGGAGGGCGACGGCGTGAAGGAGCATGCGCGCGGGGGGCGGCTTGAGGCGGCGATCGGCGGCCGCGTTGCCGTAGAGCGCATCCCCCACGAGCGGATGGCCGAGATGGGCCGCATGCACGCGAATCTGATGCGTGCGGCCCGTTTCAATGACGAACTCGACGAGCGCCACAGGCCCCTGCCGCCCGAGAACGGTCCAATGCGTCACCGCCCGCTGCCCGTCCGCCCCCTCGCCCACCACGGCCATGCGCTTCGCATCCCACGCCTTGCGCCCGATGAGCGTTTCAAGCGTGCCCGTGCGCGGCTTCGGCGCACCATGCACAACGCCGAGATAGGTTTTCTTCACATCGACGTGCCGCTCGAACGCCGCGCGCAAGGCGAGATACGCTCTCTGCGTTTTCGCGAGCACCATCACGCCGCTCGTTTCCGCATCGAGCCGATGCACGATGCCCGAGCGTTCCCTGCTCCCCACGCCGCGCATCCCCGGCACATGCGCAAGCGCAGAGGCCATGAGCGTATCCTCCAGATGGCCGGGCGACGGATGCACATATTGCCCCGCCGGTTTATCGACAACGAGGATGGCCTCGTCTTCAAACAGAATCTCGAGCGGAAATTTTTCCATGGGCACAAGCCGCCTTGTCAGCGCTTCGTTTCCGGCACGTTCAATTTGAGGGCCTTCAAATAGGCGGCATCGACTTTGCACCGTCTCGACCGGCAGTTCTCGATGTAGGCATTCATGAGGGCGAGCGCCTTCTCCTGATCCGGACGATTCTTCTGGATGGCCGCATAGCTCGAACGGTCGCTTTCGGCGAATTTGACGATGATCTCCTCCCACCCCTCCGGATAGGGGAACGAGAGCCATGCGCTGCCGCCCGGCGCCTTCAGGGGCCAGAAGGTCCAGCCGATGTTGTACTTCTCCATCGTCTCGACCATCGCCTGATACCACACCGGCCAGTTGTGGCCCGTCTCGCCCATCCACATCGGCACGCCCGCCCGATCGCGGAAGTCGGCATGGCGCTTGATCTTCCACTCCTCGAGTTTGGGATTGCCGAAGTCGTAGTGGTGGCAGGTGTACATCATGTTCGCGTCGAAAGTAAAGCCCTCGAACGGCTTGAAATTCGAGTTCCACTGCGCACCGCCGAAGATGACGATGTGGTGCTGATCGACTTCGCGGATGGCCCTCGCGGCGCGCCTCTGCACATTCGCAAGGCGCGTGTTGAGGTCGTGCATGTCCGAAAGGCGATTCGAAATCGGCTCGTTCATGAGATCGTAGCCGAGGATGACGGGCTCGTTCGCATAGCGCGATGCGATGGCACACCAGATGGCGCAATACTGGCGTTGGAACTGTTCGCTCTTGAAGAGCCAGGGATAGCCGTAGCTGTCGTCGATGTTGTCGCCCGTCTGCCCGCCGGGGCAGTCGTGCATGTCGAGGATGAGGCGCAGGTTGTGCGTGCGGCACCAGCGCACGACGTCATCCACGCGTTCGAAACCGTCCTGCTGGCCCGTCAGGCCCAGGTAGTCCTCATCCGTGAAGAGCTTGTAGTGGAACGGCAGGCGCACCGTGTTCGCCCCCGTCGCCGCGATGAAGGCGATGTCGGCCTCGGTGATGTAGTTCGCCTTGAACGCGCGCCAGAACTTCGCCGTCTCCTCGGGGCCCACCAGCTCTTTGAACATTTCGTCGATGAGATGCGGCGAGTTGCATTTTCCGAACTTGAACATGTACCCTTCGGGATTGAGCCAATGGCCGAGGTTCGTGCCGCGGATGACGAATTTCCGCCCGGCCTCGTCCACGATGTCCGGCCCCTTGACGCGCAGGAACCCCGCCGGCGGCGCCGCCAAGGCCCCGCACGCGCACCCCCCCACGAGTCCCATTCCGATCCAACGGGCCAGAGCCCCTTTCTTGAAACATTTCGCAATCCTGTTCATGGCAAACTCACTTTCACTTTGAAGAAACGGGCACCGGGCGGGAGCGGGGCCTGCCACGGCTCGCTCTTGTCGTCGAGACGCACCTTCCCCTCCACCGTGTAGCGACGAGCCGCGCCGAGGTCGGGCGACCAGGTGAGGGCGGGCACGCCGTTCGTAACGACGATGGAGGTGATGCGGAAGGTGCTGCCTGGCCCGGCGGGATCGGGGTTCGTGCCCGCGACATAGTCTTCCCACAACGCCGTGGGCTTGCCCCACGGGGAGGGCCGGTTCCACGCGGCGGCGGCGAACTCCTCCGGCGTCGCGAACGCGAGGGACGGCAACACGGCGAGCGCCGCATTGCGGATCCATTCATGCGGGATAGGCGGCACGCGCCGCCCGTCCTCCGCAAAGGTCGGCTGCGTCGCGTCCCGATCGGTCCAATCCGAAACCGTGACGAGCGCATAGTTGCGCGCGAGAATGCCGCCCTGCGCATTGTAGGCGATGAGCGAGACGCAATTCGGATCGCCCAGCCCCGCCGTGAGCTTTTCGAACGGAATGACCACCTCCACCTGGCCATCCGCCTTGACGGGCACCTCTTCCACGCGAAGTCCGTTCACGAACACGCCGAGGCGCCCCACGCCGCCCACGCCGAGGCGGAAGGCCATGCGCAGGGACTGTCCGTCGCAGAGCCGATTCCACGGCGCATTCGCGAAACGAATCGGGAGGATAGCCGGCGAGGCCACGTACGGGCACGTCTGCATCGGGTTGCCGCCATCGTGGTTCGCATCGACCACATAGGAGGTGGCCCCCTTCAGCGACTCCATGAGCGTGGGCACGTCGCGGAACTGCTGGTCGAGCCACGCAAGGCGCGTCGTCAAAAACGCCTTGAGCCCGGGGTGCGAGCCCGTACCGTAGATGCCGCCCGCAAAGCCGTAGTGGTGCGTCCACTTCTGGGCATTCGCCACACCCGCCTCGCGCAGATACTCGTAATACTGGTCGATGAGGCCGCCGGCGCGGATGATCTCCACGAACCGTTCGCGCACGGCCGGATAGCGCGCCCAGAGGAGCGTACAGAACCACGGGTCGTCCGACCACTCCCGGAAGAAGGAATTGAGGCTGTGGTTCACGAGCCACCGCTCGGGCGCATACGGCACCTGATAGTTTCCCACGCCCCAGTCGAAATCCCACACCGGGCCGAACTTCATGAGCGCCCCGCCCCGATCCTTGTAGGTGTTGTTGCTCTTGTAGCGGGCGTCGTCGTTGCCGAACATCTCCATCACGAAGAAATAACTCACCATCGAATCGATATCGGCGTATTGGGAGTAGTGGAGGCCCTCCTTCGAGTAGCCGTCGGGGGAGGTAATCGCATCGGCGTAGTTCTGCAGGAACGCCTTGCACCAGTCCAGAAGGCGCGTACTCGTTTTGAGATATTCCGGCGACTTGAGCATCGTATCGAGCTGGAGGTTGCCCGAGTAGATGTGGAAGCGCGACACCTCGTCATACGACCAGTCGAACTCGAAGAGATAGCCGCCCGTAATGTCGCCCACCGTCGCCGCATAGTCGGGCCACTCCTGGTCGACGCGGAACGTGCCCCCCTTGAAACTCACCTTCCCCGAATCGATCCAGCCGAGGTTCGTCGTCATCGCCTCTTCGAGGGCGGCTTTATCCGCGTCGTTGAATGCGTGCGCGGCCGCAATCGCATCGGCCGCCTCTTCCGCCGCTCCTTCCCAGTCGAAAATATCCACGCGGTTCTTGTCGATGCGGATCTGTTCGCAGAGGAGATAAAGCCCCTGCCATTCGCCGTTCAGGAAACAGTCGACCCACGTGGACTTCATGCCCATCGACCCGATTTCATTGGCGAAGTCGTAGGCGAGCTTGTTGCGGAGATTCGTCTCATCGAAGTAGTTCGCAAGAAGCACCCAATGCTTGGACTTCGGAAAACCGAACAGTTCCGTCTTCTTATCAAGCTTGATCTTCCACGGTTTCTTGGCCTGGCTCGCGGTCGTGTTGCCGCGCACGTTGATTTCCATCGCGCCGCCTTCGCCGATGCCGTCGCCATACGGGCTCTTCCATTCGGCATTTCCCTGTACGAAGAGCGTGCCCGTATGCTTTTCCTTGCTGGAGCTCGGCGTGCGGCCGTCGTCGGTCGTCAGGTAGAAGACCGGCAGCTTCGAGAAATAGAATTCCTTCTCGAGAAGGCGCGTACCGTCCTCGTCCTC
The DNA here is from genome assembly GCA_045617985.1 of Kiritimatiellia bacterium. Lineage (GTDB taxonomy): Bacteria > Verrucomicrobiota > Kiritimatiellia > RFP12 > UBA1067 > RUG572. The sequence goes on along the minus strand of JAZLJP010000217.1, from coordinate 8,544 downwards.
CACCGTGCAGCGAATCCAATGCTCGTAGTCGACCGGCGCGAGCGTGAGCGTGGGCGACGTGCCGAGAAGCGCCTGCCGCGAATGATAGAGGTCGTAGCGCTTCCAGGTCACTCTCACGGCCGGCGTTGCGCCGTTGAACGACGCCACCTTCACCTCAAGCGGCTTCGTCACCGAAGGCCGCGTGGTCTTGAGCGACACCGTAGGCACCACGTGGCCGGAGAGGAATTCAACCGCTCCATCCGCGCCCGCGCGCGCCATCAAATCGCGTACCTTCGCGGTCTCGCCGTTGAGAGTCAGCTCCACCACCCCGCCGATCTTCACAAGATCCCCGGGGGCGGGCGCACGCGCCGCCCCGCCCGCGGCGGGCGCCCACTTCGTAGCGTCCGTCCACTCGCCGGCACTGCCGCCAATCCACACGAGCGCGGGCGTCTCGGCCGTCGAGGTGCCGCGCCGCGCGGCGAAATCGGAAAATTCGCCGCGCCCGCCGATTGCGACTTCGCGTGCCGCACGCACCACCTCTTCACGCACCGGGAACCAACGCATCTTCTCCTTCGACGCGAGCGGCAGCCACGTCTCCCCCGCCTTCACCGAAAAACCGGCAAACGGCGCCCCGTCGAAACGGCGGATTTCCATGCGAAGGTCATGCCATGCGTTGAGCGCGGGCTCGACGCCAAGCGCAAAAAGACGATACCAGCGGCCGTCGACGATGCCTGCGAAATCGATTCCTTCGCCCCCTTCGCCATCGACGAACGTCACCGAACAGCACCCGCTGCCGACCTCCATGTCAAACGGCATCGCCGCCTCCGGCTTCACACGGACATCGAAGGACCACACCGCCTCGCCCGCCGCCGCCTGCGCGGCGAAGACGATCGACGGATCCTGCGTAAACGACACCGTATCAAGGCGCATCGCCCCCGCACCGACATTCGTCACGCTCGTTGACGGAGCCCACTCGATCCAACGCCCTCCCACGGCATCCCTATTGGAGAGCACCTCGCCGAGCGCGTAGGAAGAGAATTGCGCCCCAAACCACAACGCGCCTTCGTCACTCCAACTGAGCGAAGCCCACGCCATGGTCGCGGCACAAACGATTTGGAATGGAAGAATTTTACCCATGCCGATAGTATATCACATTTCGGCCTTGTTTTCGCAAATTTCTTGTGCTAAAATATCGGCATGAACACCACAACCTCTCTCGTTGCCTTCAGCCTGTTCATCAGGGCAACGACGTTCGGGGAGACGAATCACATCGTCGATTTCCGGACGGACAGGACGCCCAACGGCTGGGATCTTGGTGCTACGGTCTACAACAAGGATCGCGGCCTTCGGTTCGAAGCCGATGGAGATGCAATAACGAGCCCGACGGAAACCACGGCGGCCACGGCCGCCACCATCGTGGTTTCCTTCACGGGTTCGAATAGCCCGGCACCTTCTTTTGAGGTGTTGTGCGGTTCCGACTACACTCGCCTGCGGTCGATCGGTTCCATCACCAATCGCACCCTCAACATCCACACGACGAATGTCTTCGCCTTTGCCGAAACGGACAACATGCGCCTCCTTCAACTGGTCGCCCGCCGTAACGGCAACAGCAAGGCCTATCTCTACGTCGTCAGCGCGGGATTCGGAACTTTCGAGCCGGCGGCCCCGCCGCCAACGCCGCAGTCGGCAGGCCCCGTGCGCCTCTCCCTGCAAGCCGGCAGCCAATGGACGGAGACCTTCGACGCCTGCACGAACCTCTTCCCCAAAAGCGGCAACCTCATCGCCTGGGCGAACGACGAGACGCTCGGCCCATGGCAGGCTTTCCAAGACGGCCTTGCGCCCGCCAGCCTCCGCCGAAATGCCGGCGCCATGAATTCAGAGGGGCTCTACGCCTATTGGGCGACAGGCGAGGTCGCCTCCTATTCGCTCGGCATGAACGTGGGCTCCAAGGCGCACACCGCCGTCTTCGGCGTCGCCTTCACGAACGACACCCCGCTCCGCCTTTCGCACTTCGCTCTCGCCTACACGGGCCGCCAGTTCGGGGTTAAAAACACGGTCGAACAAACGCTTGCCGTCGAGTGGCTCACCACAAACGCACTTGCGGGCATCGATGCGCCAGGCCCTTGGAGGGCCGTCCCCGCGCTCACCTTCACGACGCCCGCCACCAGTACGAACGCGCCCCCCGACGGCCTTCCCGAAGCGCGACAATCCGCCCCCCTCGCCGGGCTTCACCTCCCGCCAGGCGAGATCCTCCTCCTCCGCTGGCGCCGCGACCGTGTAACGAATGTCGCCGCCATCGGCATCGACGACATCCGCCTCACGTGGAACCGCCCGCCTCAGTCCAGCGTCATCATCATCCGCTAATCGCACTCAACAGTTTACGGTTCATCGCCTACCGCTCCTTCTTGGCCTCTTTGAGGAGGTAGTCGAGCGTCGCCGCGCCCGAGGCGAGGGGCTTTCCGCCCAGCTTCGAAAGCGCATACGATCCGCCGCCCCAGCCCACGCACACGCCGCCGCGCGCGATGAACGCCTTGATGATCGCCGAGGTCTTCGCCGAAGGAAGGTCCTTCTCCGCGTGCGGGAAGACGAGCGCATCGACATGGTCGAGCGCGCCAACACGGATGTCGCCGCTCGTCAAAGCCCACACGTCGAAGAGGGGATTCGCATCGAGATCGAGCATCGTCTGCGCCGTCTCCACGCCGATCACGTCTTCGGAATAGTAGCCCACCGTATAGGCACGCGCCCGGCGCGGACGCGTGGGCAGCGTCACCTGCCGCCCCGTCACATAGCCGAACGCCCCCGTCACGAAGACGCGCGTGTTGAGGTAGTATTCGGGGTGGCAAGAAGTCACAACCACGCGCCCCTTCCCGTAGGTGCCGCCCACGATCGCCGCGCGCCCGTACATTTCGGGTTTCCCGCCGGGCTTTTCGAAGTCGCCCGCGTTCGTGGCCCACACCTCGAACTTCGCGCCCTCGACCGCGTTCGTACTCGGTTCAAGCACGGGTCCGTAGCTGTAGCGAAGGCCATAGGTGCCCTTGTTGAGGCCGAGCGCCGCGGCGCCCTTTTCATTGACCGTCACCGGCAGAACGGTCTGCCCCTTCGAGCCCGACCGGTAGAACGGGATCACACCGATGCCGCGGCGTTGGTCGTAGACCGGGTCAAGCAGGAGGCAGCACCCCGCGCAGGTGCCCACATAGCCGCCGCCGCGGCGGATGAAGTCCTTGATGCGCGCGGTACCGTTCGTGCCGAGATCGCGCTTGATGCGCGGCGAGCTGCCGCCCGGCATCACGAAGAGGTCGAGCTGGTCAAGGGCGCCTTTCGCGATCATCTCCGAATCGACAAGCGTGAGCGCAAGCTCGGGCGATTCGTTGACGATGCGCACCCACTCCATCACGCCCGCGCCGCCCGGCCCGCGCCCCACGAAAACGCCCGTACGCACCGGCTTTGCCGCCGCCTTCGGCGTCGCTCCCGTCACGGCTTCGACCTTTCCCGTCGCACAGCCGCCCAACAGCAACACGCCCGCCGCAAGCGCAGCACCCAACACCTGAATTTTCATGCTTCTTATTCCCTTTCTCGATTAATGCCGCAAATCAAGCCAACCGATTCGCCCGATCACCCGCATTCCCCTTTCGCCTGTCAATACTCGAGATGGCTGCCGCCGATCGTCTCGCGGAGAATCGAATTTCCTGGCAGGCCCTCACTCGGGGCTTCCATGACGTGGGCGAGGATGCGCCGAAGGCGATCCGCCTCGGGGAACGTGGGGTCGGCCTCCTCCACTCCGCAGAGAAGATCGGTTGCAAACGGCTTCAAGACGGCAAGTTCGTAGTCGAGCGCCGAATTGAACACGGCATCCGCCATGCGCCGATACGGATTGATCCATTTCCGTTCGCCCGCTTCCACGCTCGGCCAGCGCGCGAGCGTGGAGGCAGCGGACTGGTTGCGGAAATTCGCGTCGCGCACGATCCGGCGCAGAAGGCGCACGTCGTCGGCAAAGAACGCATCGAACCCCTCGGGCGTAAGAGCCGTGAGCACGTTGAGGTAGACGCGGAACTTGATGTCTTCCGAGATGCCTTCCGTGAGACGCGGATTGAGCGCATGGATGCCCTCGATCACCACGATGCCACGCGGCGAGAGCGTGGTCGTTTCCGCGGCGTCGTAGCCTGAATGCGTTTCGAAGTCGTATCTCCGCATGTGCACGGCCTCGCCGGAGAAGAGGCCCATGAGGTCCTTGACGAGGCGCGCGCAGTCAACGGCCTCGATCGACTCGTAGTCGAACTCCCCGTTGGCATCGCGCGGCGTTTTGTCGTCGCCGAAGAAATAGTCGTCCGTCGAGAGGCGCATCGCCTCGCACCCGTTTTCCTTCAGGCGCGTGCAGAGGCGGATGGCCGTCGTCGTCTTGCCGGCCGAGCTCGGCCCCGCCACGAGAACGAGCCGGATGGTCGGCACATGCGCCGCCACGCGTTCGGCAATGCGCACGATGCGCGCAACATGACGCGACTCTTCCTGGTTGACGAGAAGCGGGAAATCCCCCTTCCGCACGACGTCGTTCAATTCGTCAATCGTCTCGATATGGCCTTCCATCTCTTTTGCTCCTTACGTTAAGCCAAGCAGGCGCTCGGCGTTTGCATGAAAGATCAAGTCCTGTTCGGCGGGATCCGGCCGCAGCGCCTTCACCCACGCCATCAGATGCGCTTCGTCGCGCCAGAAGTAATCCGTGCCGAACACCATCCGGTTCGCCGGCCACTCGCGCACGACACGCCGAGCCTCGGGATGGTTGTCGTGATGATACATGGCGGCGGTATCGATCCAGCAGTTTTCAAACGGCAGAAGAACGTCCGTCGCATGGGCGGGATTGCCGCATTCGCCGCCCAGGTGGCCCGCCACGAACTTGAGCCCGGGAACGGACGAGAGCAGCTTCGCGATTTCGTTCGGCCCCGCCACCGAGGGCGCATCCAGATAGCCGGGGTCGAACCCCGTGTGGCTGATGACGAAAATCCCCGCATCCCTGAGCGCCGTGAAAAACGGCACGAGCTTCGGATCGTCGAGGCGGATGCCCTGATAGTTCGGGTGCAACTTGATGCCCGGAATCCGATGCGCCTTCAAAAGCGCGATATGCTCGGCGAAGGCGGGGTCTTCGGGATGGACGGACCCCAGCTGGAAAAGCCGCTCGCCGGCCGCCCGGCCTTCACCGCCCGAGCGTACGGAAAGAGCGCGGCGCAGGATGGCGTCGAAATTCTCGGGGCGCGTACACACGGGGCAGTTCACGCAGAAGTCAACGCCGCTGCGATCCATGTCTCGCAGTTGCGTTGCGATCGTCCCGTCGCCAACCGGAGAGAGGCCACCCTTCCCGCCAAGATCCAGCCCCGCGAGCTTCGCACACATCACGGCGAGCGCGCGCGGGGCCAGTTTTTCCGGGAAGTTGTGGCTGTGGAAATCGATCGTCATTTAGAACGCCATCTCCGCGCGGATGGCGCGTGCGGCCGCCACGGGGTCGGGCGCGGCGAGGATCGGGCGCCCCACCACGAGATGGGTCGCGCCGTCGCGCACCGCGTCGGCCGGCGTCGCCACGCGCTTCTGGTCGCCCACGGCGCTGCCGGCGGGGCGCACGCCCGGCGTGATGAAGAGCGTTCCCGCCTTCAGCATCTTCGAGAGCGCGCCCACTTCCTTCGGGCTGCACACAAGGCCGTCCGCTCCGTTCGCCGTCGCGAACTTCGCCATCGCCACCACCTGATCGGCCGGCGTACGGCCGACGATGCCGACATCGGCGAGGTCCGTCTGGTCGAGCGAGGTGAGCACCGTCACGGCGAGGATCTTCGGTGCCGCCGCGCCGAATTCCGCCGCCGCGTCGTGCGCGGCCTGGATCATCGCCTTGCCGCCCACGGAGTGGATCGTCATCAAGTCGACGCCGAGCTTGCCGCCCGAACGGACGGCGCGCTCGACCGTGCGCGGAATGTCGTGGAACTTGAGATCGAGGAAAACGCGCTTCCCGAGATCCTTCACCGCCTTCACGACGTCCGGCCCTTCGGCCGTGTAGAGTTCAAGACCGATCTTGTAGAAGTTGACGGCCTCTCCGATCAACTTCACCTTCTCCACGGCCTCGGCGCGCGTCTGCACGTCGAGGGCCACAATGAGTTCGCTCATCTTCGCTTCCGTTCCGCTTACTTGATTTCAGGAATCTGCGCAGCCGCAACGGACTGACCGAGACGGCGCGCCTTCTCATCGGGCATGAAGATGTCGATCTGCTCGGCGAGCGCCGGGTCGATCGCCTCCAAGCCCATCTTCGCCGTATTGAGGATGATGTCGCCGCCGAAGCCGCTCGTCACGCGCCCGAGGATCATGAGGTTCTGATAGTCGTAGAACTCATGGTACCACGCCGCCGCGTTCGCGAGGTAGCGGCCGATCATCAGGTAGACCTTGAGCGCCACCTCTTCGTGCTTTTCAATCGCGGCCTGCACCACCTTGAGGCGCTCCGGAAGCTTCATCGCCTTCGGGAACTTCGTGCCGTAGCGGCGCGCGAGGAAGTCCACCGCCTGCTGCGAGAAGTACATCGCGCCCACGCCGAAGTCGCCGCTCCATTCGCACACGCCCGCGTTCGGGTTGAGGTCCACCGGCGCGAAGGCGAGCTCGCTGATGCGGCCCGTCAAGGCGCCCTTCGGGTTGATGTAGCCCACGGCCTCGCTCGAGCCCATCGCGACGCCAAGGATGCCCGTGCGCTTCATCGTGATGGCGCCCGCAAGCGCCGTCACGTCGCCGTCGTTGAATACTTCAAACGGGCACTTCCACTCGTCTTCGATGCGCGCGAAGAGGTTCTGCGCCTCCGCATAGCGCTTCGGGTTCTGCTCCTTCACGCCGCGGATGAGGGAGGCGACACCGAGCTTCTTGCCCACGAGCACGCCCGCCGTCGAGCCGCCGATCGCGTCCACCTTGCCGCCGAGCGCCGCCGCCGCCTCTTCGAGGCCCGCGCTCAGCTTCGTGTAGTGGTAGTCGGGGTCGGCCGCCGGGCGCGGATCCCAGGGGAATTCCTTCGAGAAGACGACCTTGCCCTTCTTCAAGGCGGAGATCTTGAAGTCGCTCGCGCCGAGGTCGAAGCCGATGCGGTTGCCGTCGGCGACCGTCTTCACCTGCTGGAGCTTCTCGCCAAATTCCGGCATCTTCCTCAAGGGGACGACGACCGCCTCGACGGGACGTCCGTAGATGGAGCCGAAGAAGTCGTAGTCGAACTTGCGGAGCCCCTTCTTCGTGTAGGCCTTGGCAACGGGCTGCACGACCGGATCCCACGGGAACTCCTTCGAGAAGACGACCTTGCCCTTCTTCAAGGCGGAGATCTTGAAGTCGCTCGCGCCGAGATCGAAGCCGATGCGATTGCCGTCCGCGACCGTCTTCACCTGCTGAAGCTTCTCGGAGAACTCGGGCATCTTGCGGAGCGGCACGACGGCGACCTCGACCTTCCGGCCGTAGATCGAGCCGAAGAAGTCATAGTCGAACTTGCGCAGACCGTTCTTCGTGTAGGCCTTCGCAACGGGCTTCACGACGGCGTCGGGTCCGGCGAGGTAGAGCTTCCCGCCGCCCGCGGCCCAGAGCGCGAACTTCGCGATGCGCTCGACGACGTGGCTGACGAATTTCGCGGCCTGGGGGTCGAGGCGCTTCGGGATGGGGAGGTCGTAGCGGAAGACCTTTCCTTCCTCGCGCTCCCACGCGATCGAGACGACGTGGGCGTTCGCCTTCGAGTCAATGCCGTCGTAGACCTGCCAAAGCGCACTCATCGGCGCGATGAACTCGGAATTGCAGCAGCTGCATCCCTTCTTTCCGCAAGAACATGCCATGGTCTTTTCTCCTTGTTTCGTGTGAATGAAAATCAACGTGAATTATACCCCACATCCGCCCCTTATTGCAAGCGCGGCTAAATCGGCTTTTCGGTCGAGATCACCGAATTGGAATGCGCGTGGCAGATCGCGAGACCAAGCGCATCGGCCGCGTCGTTCTGCGGCAGTTCGGGGAGGTTGAGGAGCGTCCTCACCATCCGCTGGATCTGCTCCTTCTCCGCGAGCCCGTTCCCGCAGATCGCCTTCTTCATCCGCCGCGGCTCGTACTCGTAGACCGGAAGATCCGCATCCGCCGCCGCCGTGAGAACCGCGCCGCGCGCTTCGCCGAGGACAAGCATCGTTCCCGCGTTCTTCCCGTAGATGACCGACTCGACGCTCATCACGTCCGGTCGGAACTCCGCGATCAGCTCCGCGATCTTCGCATGAATCGCCTTGAGGCACGCCGTGAGGGGCAGTGTCGCCTTGTTCGGGATGTTCCCGCAGGTCAGACAGCGCATGCGGCTCCCGTCGACCGAAATGACGCCGTAACCGGTCGACCGCAACGACGTATCTATTCCAAGAACGACCATCACGCCTGATCCCCGACCCCTGATCCCTGACCCCTTCTTCTGAACTTCGGATTGTTCCCGGCGATGACGAGCGCGACCCCACCCTTCACCTTCGCGTCCTTGAATTCGCGGACGAGATCCGAGAGGTAGCCGCGGCTCACGCGCTCATGCAGCTTGGTGAGCTCGATGCACAC
>JAZLJP010000216.1:0-13986 GCA_045617985.1 Kiritimatiellia bacterium | reverse complement strand
CCCGCCCCCCCTCAAACCGCGCGGTAAAAAACCATTTGCCATCTGCGCAAGATTTTGATACAATATGCGACTGATTGGACGAGGAGGATTTTTCGGGCGCGCTGAAAGCGTGACAACGTGTCGGAAAGATCGAGAAAAGAGAGCTTTTTGCAGGTAATTGAGGCTTTTCGATGACTTGGAGAGACAAATGAAGAGAATGATGAGAAAGTTGATGTTGGCGATGGCCGTTTATGCGCCCCTCATCGGTTGGGGAGCGTGGACGGTCGGGTATTCTTCAACGGGCATCGACCGTTATGCCGACGGTACGCCGGTGGCGGATGGCGAGTGCTACGCGCTCGTCTTCACGAAGCCGGGTAGCGGCTTTGCCGGCTTCAAGGCGGATGGCACGCTCGTCAATCCCAAGGCGGATAGCCTCGCGGTGGTGATGCCGCTTGCGAAGGACGGCCGCTGCCCGGCGACGGCGATCATTTTGCCTGACGACTACATCGAACAGCACGCGGGCGACCTTCGGGCGGTCTACCTGCTCGATACGCGCCGGGCGGACGGCCGCCCGGTCGGGCTCGTGGAAGGGCGCCTCGCGCGCGTGAACCGTTTCAGCGCGGTGCCGGATGGCCAGCTCACCATCAGCCAGAGGCCGGCGCTCGCGGGCGCTCCGCTGCCCGAGGAGAAGCCCCAGGGCCTTAAGACGGATTCAACGTCAGACGTGCGCGACGTCCCCGCGCCGGTCATCACGTCGGTACGCGTGGAAGGCGATACGCTCGTCGTGCGCGCGCGCCGCACGGTGGGCCACGTGACGTACGGCCTCCTCGGCGGCGCCGCCCCCCAGGCGCTCACCGCCTCCGTGGCCGAGAAGCCCCAGGACGGCAACGAGGCCGGCGAAATCGAATTGAGGATGAAGATGACGGACAAGGCGCGCTTCGCGAACGTGGCCGGTCTTGAAACCATCAAGAACCGCGAGGAGAAGAACAAGTGAAAACGTTGGTGAAGTTTGTGGTCCTCTTCGCCCTGGCTGCCTCTGCGGGGGGGCTGCGCGCAGAGGAGGTCTCCGTTCTCTATTGGATGGTTAGTGATCCCATGGTTGAGGCACTTGACGGTACTTCGTTGCACGTGGAGGAAGTCTTTGCGCGAAATGGCGAGTCGATCAATGCGGCGCGTGTGCGTGTGACGCAGAATAACGAGGACGGTGAGTCCTTTTACCTTGATCTGCTTGGGTTCGATGGGCAGAAGAACGGGGCGAAGGCTGTTGAAATCTCCATGGTCGAAAACCCTCACCCTCTCCCCGGAGAAAGCATCAATTGGGGAATGTTTGGCGGCCCTGCGATGTCGCCGGTGGATATCGCTTGGATGACCGAGGAATATCTCTTCACGATGGAGCTTGGTCATTACGATGAGATGAACGGCAATTGGCTTGTCATGGCGGCGAGCGAGAGCAGAACGGGGAGCTACCTCCTTGAAAAGTTCGTGAGCACGGATGATTTGATCGTTCCGGGCCATCTCGATTGGCGCCCGAATGCGTTCAACGTGCCGGAGCCGTCGAGCGGAATGCTGATCCTGTTGGGCGGCGCGCTCGTGGCGCTTCGTCGGAGGCGTCGGGGGGGCCGCGCGGCCCGGGTCATGAATCGGTTTTGAAAGAAAAGGACAAAAGCGATGAAGGGAATTTTCAAGAGTTCGCTCTCGTGCGCGCTGCCTTTGGCGGCGGCTATCGTGTTTTTGGCGCCCGCATCGGTGCGGGGGGCCGATAACGAGGCTCGTAGTCCCAACACCCATGCGATTGTGAAGGTGATTTCGCCCCTTACGAACACCATCGTCGCAACGCCATGGACGTTCTACACGCCCGATGGAGCGCCTACGACCAATCTCCCGATCGACCGTCTGGTGCGCCCGACGAACCTCACGACCGGCGATATGGTGATCGCGCTCACGAACAACGTGAAATATGCGGCGTGGCGGCTCGTGGAGACGGATGAAGATGAAGTCGGCGGAGATGGAAGAAAAAGCCGTCGCTGGGAGGCGGTTACGACCGTTCAACGTGTGAACGCCGACGCGGCGGCGCGTACGGATATCTGGAACGGTGACCATCAGGATATGACCCAGCAGCGCGGGTATGGCCTCTGGGTCTACCGCCAGAACCCGCTGGAGTTGGATGAAAATGGTGCCCCCAAGAAGGATGCCGCTGGCAATGTGGTTCCCAAGCCCTTCTACCTCTACGGCCAGCTTGCAAGCGGCGAAGCGAAGGTGAAGGTGTATGGCAAAGATGTTAAAATCGATGAGCCCGTCTTTACGATGTTGGCGAATCCCCACCTGAATCAGACGGTGAAACTCAACGATATCTTCGCTGGTTATTGGGATCACATCGGTCCAGACGACAAGATCATCATCCCTACGGATCATAATCAGCACATTTACTGTCTGCGTCTCGGTACGCGTAGCGGCCCGGCAAAATCTTGGTGTTACGCCAGGATGACGATAACTTCCGGGGGATTGCAGAAGACGGAATATGTTACCGACATTCCGTTCGATCCGCATATCGGCTTTTGGTACGTGCGCCATTCGATAGGAACGAGCGGAAAGGAAGATTTCGACTTCACCTGGCCAGTGCCGGCGCAACCCGCGTCCGATCAGGAACAGCCAGATGCAACGGGGAACAACTGAACGCGGTCCGTAGCAGTTGAGTGGTAAATTATCGAGTATGGGAAGTGAAAATTCACCTTCGAAGAGGCGAAAGGATTTTCAAATGAAACAGTTCAAGAGTTTGATCAAGATCGCGACCTTCGCCGCCTGCACCCTCCTGGGCCTGACGGCAGGGGCGGAGAGTCTGACTACAGATGTATCTGTCGTGAAGAATGGTCGGGAGTCCGTTGGAGTTACGTTTTCGGAAAAGGGAAAATGGGTCGAAGCTACTCCACAGATTGGGAATTCAAATGTTGCGGAATTTTCGAACGGCTCTAGTAATGGAAACACGACAACGCCGCATGGTACGGTGACCGGTAAAGGGGCGGGATGGACGTCAGTTACTTTGAAGTGCTCTAATAATGATACCTGGACAATCAACGTTACGGTAACCGACTCTAAGGCCGAAGAGGTTACCTTGAAGAAGGGGGAACAGAAGACAATTGAGTGCAAGATTGACGGAGCCAGGAATGATGAGGTGGCGAGTTGGCAGGTTTTGTCAGATGATTCGAACGTGGTGACGGTGACAGGAGATGCTTCTTCGGTCCTTACTTTCAGTCCTACATTGACGGCGGTCGGTTGTGGTACGACAACGGTGACGGTCAAGAACAACTATGTCACCTACACCTACAACGTGGAGGTGAAGAAGCAGGAAGTCATTGATCCGAATTCAAGGACCGTTTACGTGGGCGAGAGCATTACGCTTCCGGCGGTCGAGGGCTGGGGCAGCGACTGGCAGGTCTCTTCGACGTACGACAACGTTGTTGTGTCTAAGGTCAATGGCGGAGTGACGGTGACGGGTAAAGCGAATGGTTCGGATACGGTTGTGGTTGAGGGTGAGTCGGCGATCTACACTTATACGATTGACGTGCTGAAGCATGCCTATGGACCGTTGTCTGTCTCGGTTCCGCTCGGGGGGGGGAACGGTTTGACGCTTGACGAGGAGTTTGACGGTTTCGAGTCGGTCGTGATGACCGATGAAGCGAGGAATATGGTGGAGTACCGGCAAAGTGGCAAAAAGATTACCTTGTTCGGTCTTGGTCTGACCGAGTATCCTGTTCAGGTGGTCGTTGAAACGAAGGCGGCGACCTACACCTACGACGTCACGGTGCAGGAGATTGTCCGCCGTACCGTTCAGCTCGCGACGGGGGCGGAAGGCACGTTGACGACCCATGAGGAGTCGTTCGTGGTTATGGAGGGGAAGACGCTTTCTGTCAGCGTTTCCGATACGAGTGTCGTCACTGTGACGACGGACGGGAACAAGGTCACGTTCGCACCCGTGAGGGCTGCGTCGGTCAGTGGGGAGCCTCGGGAGGCGACCGTGACCGTGGAGAATGTCACGATCGGCGGAGTTGAAAGGATTGTGACCTACACGGTGAAGGTTACGGACTATGAGAGCGGACTGAAGCAGTTTGACGGCGGATTCGTCGCCTACACGGGTGTTGAACCCACGGTGGCCACAGACAACGGGGATTTGCTGCTGGTGTTCAATCAGTCGGGTACGTTTACGATTCCCAGCCTCCATGAGGCCACGATGACCGTTCTGGCGGTGGGCGGCGGCGGCGCGGGCGGTTCGCAGCCCGATGTCAATGGCAACGGCGCGGCTGGCGGCGGCGCGGGTGGCTTCGTCTTGAAGGAGAACCTGAAACTGGTAGGCGCTACCTACACCGTCACGGTCGGTGCGGGCGGCCAGGTTCGTCAGGATGTCGGCGAGGGGCCGGTGTCGGGTCTTTCTGGCGGCAACTCGACCCTCTCTGTCGGTGAATTCGCCTACGTTTCGGCGATTGGCGGCGGCGGTGGCGGCGCGCCGGACGAGGATGACAACGACGGCTTTCCCGGCGGTTCGAGCGGCGGCGCGGCTTGGTTTGGGATGACGTCCTGCGGTGATGTCGGCGAGGCTGTTGACGGTCAGGGTTGGAGTGGTGCTAAGCCGAGTTTCTTGGGTAACGGCGGCGGCGGCGGCGGCGCGAGCGGCGGCGCGAGCGAATTCACCGGTGGCGCTGGCAAGGCGAGTAGTCTCGGTGGCAGCGAGGTCGTGTACGCGAAGGGCGGCAACGGCTGGGACTACATGAACGGATCGACGAAGGATGATGCTGGCAAGGCTGGCGTGAATCCGGGCGACGGCGGCAACGCCGGCTGGGGCTCGAAGATGGGCGGTGCCGGTAAGGACGGCGTGGTGATCGTGCGCATCTCGAATCTGGAGCCGGTTGTTCTGGTTCCCGTGCCGACGGAGCGGGACATCCTCGATCTGCGTCATCAATGGGCGGCTGGTGTGACCTATTCCGGATTGGCGACGGAATGGCGCGATGGCAAGTTCATCTCGCCGTCAGACGGAAACGAGCACACGTGGGGCGATGCTGTCGAACGCGTCTACTTTGCCGGCGACCATGAAACGGTGACGTGCACGACGGGGACAAACGGCGCGAAGGAGGGCATCGGCTACTACAACTTCACGTTCTACCTGAAGGACGGCTATGCGTGGGCCGATGGCAGCCTCACGGAGGAGAAGTCTTTCCGCTGGAGCATCGTCGAGAATCTTGACAATCCCGACGCGAACATCGGTATCGACAAGACGGTGAGCCCGATGGATAAGGATTCGAAGGCAACGGTGACCATCGACACCTTCTCTTCGCCGGAAATGATGGGCAAGAGCGAGTTGAACGTCCTGTTCATCGGTACGGCCTGCCCGAATCACGGCCTCAAGGCCTCGACGATATCGAAGTCTCTCAATGTGATTCTTGAAAAGGCGAATGTGTCCTACTACCTGTTTACATTGGAGAACCTGAGGGCTAGCGGCACAGCGAGTATGGGAGACAGATTCAGCGATACTTATTTTAGCGATGCTATGGGTACGGGCGGCGACCACAAGTCACTGTCGGCATTCTACGACAAATTGTACGACGAACTCCTTGCTCAGAAGAATGAGTATGACTACATCGTCTTCGAAATCGACGGCTCGCGCGTGGCGGCAGGTTACACAAGGAAGAATGACCATGAGGCGGCCGTTGCCGAGGCTTTGAAGCCCTACTATAAGAACAAGAAGGTCATCTGGATCGTCGACAATCCCGACACGCGGAACGATGTACAAACCCATTTTCCGGCCGAAATCGGACGTCTGAGGAGTGCTGATGATACACGGGGACCTGGAGATGAGGGCGGAAGTGGGTCGTGGAGCGACGGTAAGAATAGTTACTGGCGGCCGAACTCCTACTTCTTCAACACGAGTAATAACGACAACAACTTTGCAGATAGTGGTGATGAAGGCGACGGTGGCTTTACCGCCTATCGCGGTTTGGTGGGTATGTTCGACCCGGAACATTATGATCCTGATGCGACGGGGTTTGAGGACTTGTGGACCGCAAAGGCGGAGAATGTGACTCGGTACAGGCATTCTGAAGCGACTTCCATGACATGGACTTCCTTTACATCTACCTACTATGCCGTTGACGGCATCGAAAATCAGGCGATGTACGACGATCCGGAAGCAGTCACGATGATGCTTGCGCGCTCCATCAAACCGAAGGCCTACAACTTCAGGTTCGAAGACGCGATCGCGGCAGGCCTGTCGCTGGAGACCGTTACGGTCAAGGTGTGTTCGGTCGGTGCGAACGGCATCGCCTCGAAGGATGACAGCAACTGGCATGAGGTCATGGTCTGGGATTCGACGAGCGGCGAGGTGACGACCAGGACCGACGAACTGGCGGCTGCCGGCATTCCGGAGGCGGGTATGACCGTGGACGTGGCCAACCGTGCAGTCAATGCCGTCTACTGGAACATCGACTTCCCCCTCTGGACGAAGGTCGACATCGGGGTTTCGGATAAGGACGGCGCGTTCCGCAAGGCGGTCGTGGAGGATGACTACAACGCCACGACTGAACGCTACGAGAAGAATCCGAACAACGGTCGGGCGCACGCGTGGCTGACGACTGGTACTGAAGGAGCCGAGGCGGATTTGAATGTTGAGGGTTACGCGGATACGCTCCTTCCCTGGTCGTTCGACCTCTACGAGGTGACGGGCGAAGCCGTGAACGGCACGATCTACGTGGGCAACACCGCAGTTCAGAAGGTCTCCGCCGTTCCTGGCGATACGGTTGTCGTGACATTCCGCGGTGATCCCGGCTACGTGCTCGAATCGGTCGAGATCGACGGCGTTCTGCAGGATGTCGACTTCACTACGAAGAGCGTCACGCTTGAAAACATCCAGAAGAACCACCACGTTAAGGTCGTCTACAAGAAGTATGAGGCCCAGGCGAGTCTCGTCTCGCTCTGGATCTCCGATCATGCCGACGCAGGTTCGAAGTTTGTGCACCTCGCCTTCGTGCCGACCTTGAAGATCGGCGATGGGGCCGCAAAGGACGTGACCGCCATGACGGCTGACGAGCGGGAGAAGGCGTGGGCTTTCTTCGATGACGTCGGGACTGCAGGTGGGATCAGCGTCATCATCGCGACGACGAGTGCCGACCTGGATTCCGGGAAGAATGTCGCGTCCTCCAAGGTGAACCTCCGTCGGGGCTGGGATCGTGACTTCACGACGAAGGGCTGGGTGTGGGTCACCGTGCCGTCGAGGGCGGAGGACGTCACCGCCGGAGGCATGTACTGGAAGATCGTCATCCAGCAGCCGGGGGGCGAGCAGACGGTTAGCGAATGACCGACAGGCCCTAGATCGGGCACCGTAAACTGCCCGTAGCAGAAGTTCCACGAAGGGAGACCTTCGTGGAACTTTTTTTATTATGTACTATATAAAAATCTCCCCCGGGGACAATCTCCCCCGGGGACAGACCCCATCCCCCAGACCTTCAGCCCAAGAACAATTCCGCACCGAAATCTTCCCGAGGCCTCAATGGGGACTGTCCCCAAGCATGGGCCTTAATGGGGACTGTCCCCATGAGATTCGTCCCCATGAGATTTTATCTTGAGGATCGAGGGGGTACGCTTTGTGATCTTTGCGAGCTTTGCGCTCTTTGCGTCAGCTCCCCGCAGGGGGGGGGCAGCGACGGTTGACGCAAATCTTCCCTGGGGACAGTCCCCCCGCATGGTCAGATATTTCGTCCGTACCATAATCTCAGCACTATTTTCCACTATGAAGGGTACGGAAGACACTTCCTCAAGGTGCAGAAAGACGATCGAAAATTTCTGTCCCGCCCCATCCCATCGAGCTTTTATACATCCGAAGGGGCGAAGATTTCGGAGCGGAGGGAATTCGGGCGCAGGGGCCTACGCGATTCACGGATAAAGCCCGCCCCGCACATCGGTATTATTTCCTTTCTCCGTCAAAGTTTTGCGCGCGTAGTGGCTAAGAATGTGGTATAATGGTGCAGTCGTTCGAAAGAATTTTCTTTTATTGAAGACAAATCATGAAGCCGGATAAAGGTTATTACGAGCAGGCGCGACCTGAAATTGCGCGGTTGATAGTCGGTACACCCAAGTCGATTCTCGACATTGGATGTGCCAATGGATGTTTTAAGTCCAACGTGACTTGGGAATGCGACTATCATGGCGTTGAGCCTTTTGCCGAAGCGGCGCAAGCGGCACGCGAGAACGGTGTTACGGTGTATGAAGGATTCTATCAGGATGTTGAGGCGCAGATTCCTGATGGAAAGTTCGATTTGATTGTGTGCAATGACGTTATTGAGCATATCGCCGATCCCTGGCAGTTCTTGAAGAGCTTGAAGAAGAAGATGGCTCCTGGTGGTTGTTTGATTGGATCCTTGCCAAATGTGCGTTATCTTCTGAATTTGCGCGATTTGCTGATTCGAAGGGATTGGCACTATGTTTCTGCGGGAGTGTTGGATCAAACGCATCTGCGTTTCTTCACACTGAAGAGTGCGCAACGTCTTTTCACCGATTGTGGATTTGGGATTGAAGTGCTTCAGCCGTCGGGGCCAGATCGCCTGAGAAAGGTTAAGCGAATCCTGTCGCCGTTTTTCTGGCCTATTGGGGTTGATACGCTTTATATGCAAATGTCGTTCCGTTTGACAGCGGTCTAAATGAGAAAGGGTGCAAAAATGAAAAAGTTCTCGATTGGTCTTGTGTGTGCCTTATTCTTCGGTGCCGTATTCGGTGGTACGGGGACGCTCGTCTATCATTGTACGTTTGATTCGGTGGCGGCGGTCGAGAATCCTGAGGTCGGTCCGTCTGGAACCTGTTGGTACTCTGTCTTTGTACAAGGAATTGAAGGCAATGCGCTCAATGTTTCCGACTTTATCGGGGATTTGTCGCAACCGTTGAAACTGTTCTTTCCTGTTCCTCAAGTGACGCGTTATCCAGGAGATAGTCGTGTTCCATTCCTGATCGACGAGTTCAAGGTGTGGAATTCGGATGTGACGACGGTGCTCACGATTTCGACGCTTCGCGAAGTGGCGCTTTCGGCCGAGGGCGAAGGCACGGTGAAGGGCGCGGGCACGTATCTTGCGAACGCGCGCGTGACCCTCTCGGCGAAGGCGGCGAAGGGCTTTACCTTCCTGGGATGGTACAAGGGGGAGGAACGCATGTCGCGCGACGCGTCCTACGCCTATCTGGTGGGGGCGGACGAAAAGCAAACGCTCGTCGCGAAATTCGTGACGGTGGAAGAGGATCGTGCGTCCCTGGCGGCGGCGCTCGCGGAGACGGCGCTCGATGCGGCGGAGGCCTTGGTGGTGACGAACTATCAGGGTGTCGCGGTGTCGTTGCCGCTTGCCTGCGACGCGCTCACGAAGCCGACGGTGAGCGTGTCGGACCTGCCGAGCGGGTACATCCGTGAGGTGCCGATCGACTTTACGGTGAATGAAGTCGGCCAGGTCGAGGGAATCGGGGTGAGTGAATAGTGAAGAGTGAATAGTGAAGAGTGAAGAGTTATGGGGAAGAGTGGTGGGAGACGAGATGACGAACTTGAAATCGTGGGTTGTCTTTGGCGCGGTGCTGGCTGTTTTTTCGGCTTGGGCCGATCGGGCGGTGACGCAGAACTTTACGCTTGCAGGCGATGCCGATTGGCGCGATGCGGGCGTGGTGACGGTTGCGAAGGGGGGCGTGTTCGATCTGGGCGGCCACACGTTGAAGCTTTCCGCGCTCGCGGGCGAAGGCGCGTTTGCAAATGGCGCGCTCGTTGTGGACGTGCCGGCCGGGCAGACGGTGGTGGGGACGGCGGCGCTCGCGGGGAATTTGCGTTTTGAGAAGGCGGGGGCAGGCGTCTATCTCGCCGCGCGTTCCGGGCAGACCTATACGGGCGGCACGGAGATTCGCGGGGGCACGTTCCGCTGCGGGAGCCATGGCGACAAGTTCCCCTACGGCAAGGGTGCTGTCACCGTGCATGAGGGCGCGGTGTTCGACTGCGACGGCTGGGCGAACCATACGTTCGAGCGCTTCATCCTGGATGGCGGCACGATTCGGAATACGAATGACAGCCGCAACACCGCGGGCTTTGCGTGGTTCGACGATGTGGTGCTCACGCGCGATGCCGTGATGGCCGGCGGGCAGTTCGGCTTCGTGGGGCTCGGCTGGGCGCCGGGAACGCTTGACCTTCAGGGGCATACGCTCGCCTTGGACGTGGCGCCGAAGAGGGCGTTCTATCTCGGCAATCTCACGGTGAAGGGGGGCGGCCGCCTCATCGCGCGCGCGGGCGGGCGGCTTCTCGTAGGCGGGAACGATTACCATCGCGGGAAATACGTGAAGGCGCCCGAGACGGTGCTTGAGATGAAAGGGGGCGAGCTTGAGGAACGCGCCGTGTGGGGCGATGAGCTCGTCTTTAAGGACGTCGCGCTTGCGACGCCCGAGGCGACGGCGCGTTTTCAGGTGGCGCGGGCGCTCGGGATGCGCGTCTTGCCGCCCGAGAAACGGCTCTCGTCTTCGGAAGCCGTGTTCGCCGCCGTCGATGCGCTCGATACGGCGTGCGATCGGCGGTGGCGGGCGCTCAAGACGAAGGAGGAGTTCTTCGCGTACGGGCGCGCGCTTCGCGAGGCGATGACGGCGGCCGTGGGCGGGTTCCCGCGTGCGGAAGAGAAGTGCCCGCTCAAGCCCGTCGTTGTGGATGTGGTGCCGCGCGACGGCTATCGGATCGAGAAACTCTATTTCGAAAGCTGGCCGGGCGTGCATGTGCCGGCGAACCTTTTCGTGCCGAACGGCCTTCAGCCCGGCGAGCGGCGCGCGGGCGTGCTTGTGGTGTGCGGGCACACGGCGAACGGCAAGGGGGCGGACATGTACCAGCGCGCCTCGGTGGTGGCGGTGAAGGCGGGATTCGTCGTTCTCATCTTCGATCCGTTCTCGCAGGGCGAGCGCATCGTGGGCGGGCTTTGCGAGCGGCACAATGCGGTGGGGGCCCTTGCGGCGCTCCTTGGGGGGAGCATGGCGCGGTATCGGCTGTGGGATGCGATGCGGGCCTTGGACTATCTCGAGTCGCGGCCGGAGGTCGACAAGACGCGCCTCGGGTGCATGGGGCAGTCGGGCGGCGGCACGATGACATCGCTCATGATGAGCGTGGAGCCGCGCCTGAAGGCGGCGTGTCCGTGCTGTTTCATCAGCCGCTATTACGATACCGTGCGGGCCATCGCGCCGGGAGATGCGGAGCAGAACTTCTTCGGGATGCTGCCCCTGGGGGTCAACTATACGTCGATGATCCTGATGCAGAGCCCGCTCGCGGTGCGGCTCTTGACGGCGCATGGCGACTTCTTCCCGTTCGCGGGCTCGGTGAAGACGATGCGCGAGGTGAAGGCGGTATCGACGAAGTTCGGCCTTGCCGGCCGCTACGACATGGTGGATGTGGACGGGAAGCACGACTGGCCCGAGTCCCAGCGCGTGGCGGCGGCCGAGTGGATGCGGCGGTGGCTCGTGGAGGAT
Organism: Kiritimatiellia bacterium; assembly: GCA_045617985.1. Taxonomy (GTDB): domain Bacteria; phylum Verrucomicrobiota; class Kiritimatiellia; order RFP12; family UBA1067; genus RUG572. Next base: position 2,508 of record JAZLJP010000216.1, on the reverse strand, counting down.
CCGGCGGCCCTGCGGCACGATCTCGCGGGCTATCGGGCGCTCGATAAGGGCTTCTCCTACGCGAAGGTCGATATCGGCCTTTCGCCCGGCAACATGAACCGCGTGGGCAACGAGGCCGTGTGCCCCGGGAAGCACGTGCGGAACCTCCCGGGGAACCGTACGCCGTTCGACGTGTTGAAGGACGAACTTCATGCGGCCCAGCGCGCGCGTGCGGGCAAGCCGGTGACGCCGGAGGCCGTGCGCTGCGCGGCGAGACTGGGAGCGCTCGCGCCGGGAGGGTATGCGCGGCGCGAAGTCAATCGCACGACGGTGGGCGACATGACCGTTGTGCGGGAAGTCTTCGTGAAGCCGGACGGGTTCGAGCTCCCGGCCGTTACCTTCCGCCCGAAGGCCGCGAACGGGACGCTCGCCGTGGTCGTGGGCAGCGAAGGGCGCGAGGCGCGTGTTGATGCGGTGCGCGAAGAACTCGCGAAAGGCCGCATGGTGATGGCGCTCGATCTTTTTGCGACGGGGGAAATCGGCGGATTCCGCCATCGCTTCTATGGGAGCCCCGTTGCGGAGGAAGAAGTGGCCGTTTTGCTCTATGCGCTTGGGAAGTCCGTCATCGGCGTCGAGGCGGAGGAGCTGGCGCATGTGGTCGCGACCTTGAAGGCGGCGGGCGAGAGGCCGGTCGTGGTGGCGCAGGACCGCACGTGCATCGCAGCCGCCCACGCACATGGCGCGTATCCCGAGGTGGTCGATCGGGTGGACCTGCGGCGGGCGCCGCTCTCGTGGACCGCGTCGATTGAGAAGTCGGCGAAGATTCCGTTCGCGGTTGTCGTGAACGGGGCGCTGAAGCGCTACGATTGGACGGAACTTGTAAAGTGAATAGTGAAGAGTGAATAGTGAATAGGGAGTAGGGGATAGGGAATAGTGAATGGGGGATGGGGAATCGTTGATAAGAGGGAAACGGATAGACAGGTATTGAAAGGAGTGAGAAAAATGAAGCGAGTTGAAGTGTCGAGACGGAACTTCCTGTTGGGCTCTGCGGCGGCGGTGGCGTTCCCCGCGATTGTGCCCTCAAGCGTCTTCGGGGCGGCGGCGCCGAGCAACAAGATCAACATCGGCGTGATCGGGTGCGGCCGCATCGCGCACGCCTACAACGTGCCTGCGTGCCTGGAGAAGGGCGGGAAGAGCCTCTGCGCGTTCATCGCCGCGTGCGACGTGGATCTCGCGCGGGCGCGGAACATGCGCCGGATGCTCGCGGCGAAGAAGTTCCAGGGGCGCGATCTCATTGCCGAGAAGCGCCTCACGCAGGACTACCGTACGGTGCTTGCCGATCCCGATGTGGACGCCGTGTTGATTGCAACGCCCGACCATTGGCATGCACCGATGGCGATCGAGGCGATGATCGGCGGGAAGGACGTGTTCCTTCAAAAGCCGATGGCGATGAGCGTGGGGGAGGGCCGGGCCATCTGCAAGGCGGTGCGGAAGTTCAAGCGCGTCTTTCGCAGCGGCACGCAGCAGCGCACGGAGGAGAACTATCTGCGGGCGCTCGAGTGCGTGTTCGACGGCCGCATCGGCAAGGTGGTGCGCGCGGAAATCGGGCTCCCCGAAGATCCGCAGGAGTACAATCTCCCCACGGAGGAGCCGGTACCGCCGGAGTTCGACTGGAACATGTGGCTCGGCGCCTCGCCCGTGGTGCCGTATTCGCGCCTGAGAAGCCACAAGCGCGGCGTGGGGAAGCATCTCGGGAAAATCGATTTCGACCGCCCGGGCTGGCTCACGATCCAGCAGTACTGCATGGGCATGATCACGGGCTGGGGCGCGCACCATCTCGACATCGGGCAGTGGGGCCTTGAAGGGCTCGGCGCCTCGCCCGTGAAGATCGTCGGCACGGCGGAGTATCCGAAGGGGCGGCGCCTTTGGGACGTGCACGGAAACTGCGACATCACGTTCACCTATGCGGACGGCAAGGTGATGAAGGTCGGCAAAACGCGCGACTATCCCTGCGGCATCCGCTTCATCGGCGAAAACGGCGACTGGATTTTCTGCTCGCGCGGGAACGGCCGCACGACGGCCTCCGATCCGGCGGGCAAGGGCAAGCCCATGAAGCTCATCGAATCGAGCAGGCCCGAGCTCATCCAGGGCGCGGTGAAGAAGCCGCTTGCGCGTACGAAGTCGCACCACCACGAGTGGATCTACGCGATGCGTTCGCGCAAGGATACGGGCTATCCGGTGGAGGAGGTGCAGTGTTCCTCGAACGCCTGCATTCTCGGCTACACGGCGATGACGCTTGGGCGCGAGCTCAGGTGGGATGGCGCAGCCGAGCGTTTCCTCAACGACGAAGAGGCGAACAGGACCCTCTTCCGGGACGAGCGCGACGGCTTCGGCGTGAAGCGATTGCTGCCGCAGTTGGGCTAGCCGGCCACTGAAGTGCAGGTGCGTGGCGCCTGGTGCGTGGTGCGCGGTGTATCGTTGCGCCGGTAGGGCGCGCACACCGTGCGCGCCGCAGATTACGGGGGAGGG
>JAZLJP010000215.1:0-5442 GCA_045617985.1 Kiritimatiellia bacterium | reverse complement strand
AGCGGCAACTTCGACTGGTCGAAGTATCCCGAGCGTTTCGCGGGGCTTGTAGAGCCGGACGAATCCTACCATGGGCTCTCCTACGTGAAGGCGTTCGGCAAGCAGGCGTACATCGTGAAGGCGACGGCGCATCTCATGCGCGACTTCGGGTCGATCCCCTCGCCGTTCAACGCGTTCCTGCTCAACCTCGGCCTCGAGAGCCTCCACGTGCGCATCCGCCGCCATGCGGAATCGGCGCTCAAGATCGCGAAGTGGCTCAAGACGCAGAAGAAGGTGGCGTGGGTCAATTTCGCGGGCCTCCCCGATTCGCCCTACAAGAAGCTCGTGAAGAAGCAGTTCAAGGGCGGCATCCCCTGCGGCGTGATGACATTCGGCATCAAAGGCGGGCGCGATGCCTCCATCAAGTTCATGGACTCGCTCAAGCTCATCGGCATCGTCACGCATGTGGCGGACGCCTGGAGCTGCGTCTTGCATCCGGCGTCGCACACGCATCGTCAGCTGACGGACGAGCAGTTGAAGGCTGCCGGCATTCCGCCGGACCTCATTCGCTTCTCGGTGGGCCTTGAAGATCCCGACGATCTCATTGCCGACCTCAAGCAGGCGCTCGCGAAGATCTAAGCCTCATTTTATGATTCGCGCTTTTCTCCTTATCGGCCTTCTCGTCGCGTCGCTTGGCGGCGCGGCGGGGATGTTGCCGCTTCCTGCCCAGCGCCTCAACCGCGTCTATGGCGCGACGGCCGATTACGCGCCCGGGTACATCCTCGCCTTGCAGATCTGCCTTGACCGACGCGGCTTTTCCTGCAACACGCTCGATGGATCCTGCGGACGAAAGACGAAAGTGGCGCTCGCCACCTGGTGCGCCGTGAATGGTCAGCAGTACAGCGAAGGGCTGGAAGAAAAAGCGTGGGACATGTTCTTCTCGCGCGAGACGGATCTTTTTCGCACGGAGAAAATCACGGCGGCGGACTATGCGGCGCTTGTGCGCATTCCCACAGAGCCGGCGGAGAAATCGTTGTTGAGCGCGATGGGCTATCAGACGATTCAGGAGATGTACGCCGAGCGCGGCCATCTTTCGGAGCGCATGCTCGTGAAGCTCAATCCCGGCCTCCTCTGGCCGAATCCGCCGGTCGGTTCGGTGGTGACGCTCCCAGATGTGAAGCCGCGCCATCCGCCCGTGAGGCCGAACCGCCCCGATGGCGAGGCGGACGTCCTTCGCGTTTCGCTCTCGCGGATGGAGATTACGGCCTTCGACGAAAAGGGGAAAATGATCGGTCTTTTCCCGTGTTCGATTGCGGCCGATAAGAACAAACTGCCGCCGGCGGGTGAGATCCAGGTGAAGACGATCGTCCCCGAGCCGAACTACACCTACACGTCGGAACGTGTGGGGCGGGGCGGGCGCATCGCGCGCTATCTCTATCCGCCCGGGCCGAACAATCCCGTGGGGGCCTCTTGGATCGGGCTCTCGCTTCCGACTTACGGCATTCACGGTACGCCCTTCCCCGAACAGATCGGGCATGCCGAATCGCATGGCTGCTTCCGCCTTGCGAACTGGAATGCCGTGCGCCTCCGCCAGATGTGCGACGTGGGAACGAGCGTCGTTATTGAGCTTTGATTTTCGTGCGGAAGTAGGCGAAGGCGCCGTCGAGATCGGCGAAGGCGCCGTCGAGCTGGGCTTCGAAACAGGCATCCAGCCATTTCTTGAATTGTGCCGATGGCTTATACCCCATTTCAATGAGATGGCGGCCCATGAGAATCGGTTTCGGCACGGCGGCCGCCACGCGCAGGCGTTCGGCCGTGGCGGCGAGCCAACGGAGGTCTTCGCCGGCGCTGGATCCGCCGCGGCATTCTTCGGGGCGCCCCTCGTCGTCCGCCTGCGCGACGCGGATGAGGCGATCGATCCGCCCCACCTTCACGGCGAGCCGCCGTACGGCGGCATCGCCCACCTTCCCCTTCCAGAGCGAAAAGGGTTGCATGTGATTTGAAACGAGCGGCGGAACGTCTCGCAACAATCGTTCTTCGTTTGTGAGCCGCTGGAGGAAGGCGAGCGTGGGCGCAACGCCCGCCACGTCGTGGCCGAGCGAGCGAATGTGTTTTTTCACAGGGTCGTAAGCCGTCGTGGCGGGTTTCCCGAAATCGTGGCAGAGAACGGCAAGGCCGATGATGAGCTCTTCGTTGCGATCGACCTTTTCGCCGCGCGCCTGTGCTTCCGTACGGCGCCGCGCGAAGGCATCGAGGCAGAGGCACGTGTGGTTCCACACGTCGCCTTCGGGATGCCACTTGGGATCCTGCCTGCAGCCGATGAGGGCGGCGAGTTCGGGAAAGTAGCGCACCCAGCCGGTCGAGCGCAGGAACGCGAGGCCGCGCCCGATCTGCACGCCTTTCGTGAGCAGTTTCGCCCATTCTTCGAAAAGGCGTTCCGGCGGGAGGCCTTCGATTTGAATCGTGCGGCAGATTTCAATCGTCTCGGGGGCGGGATGCAAATCGAAACGGGCGATGAACTGCATGCCACGCAGCACGCGAAGGGGGTCTTCGACGAATTTGGGCGAGACGTGGCGAAGGATGCGTTGGCCCAAATCGGCCACGCCGCCGTAGGGATCTTCGAAGACTTCGGCGAGGGGGTCGTAGTACATCGCGTTGATCGTGAAGTCGCGCCGGCTCGCCGCCTCGGGAATGGAGAGGAAGGGATCGGAGTCGATGAGAAAACCCTTGTGGCCCTCGCCGCGTTTGGATTCGCGCCGGGGGAGCGACACGTCGATATCGACATGCTTGATTTTGAGAACGCCGAAGGAAAGGCCGCAGGCATCGAACTCAAAACGTGCCCCGATGAGCGATTGAAGCGCGTCTGCGGCGATGCCGAAAACTTCGAGGTCGACGTCTTTGACATGCTTCTCGCCAAGCAAAAGGTCGCGCACCGAACCACCTACCATGAGGGCGCGTCCGCCGGCATCCTTGACGAGCCGGGCAATTCCTAAAACGGCATCGCGCAGCGGAGGGGCGAGTACCGAGAGGTCGAGTTTCTTGTCCATTTGAGGAGAGCCTTTGTTTTACCCGAGAAGGTCTCGGAATTTGAGGCCGAACCGGGCGAGATATTTGGTGAGACGGTCGGAACTGTTAGTTGAAGTTTTCGTCTTGAAGGATGCGGCGAAGAGTTTGCGCGCGGCGTCGGCGGCGGAGCGGGAGGCGCGGCAGACGGCGATCGTGTACTTGAGCTGCACGAGGTCGAAGGCGTCGTAGCGCTCCGCGGCGTCCGCGCCGAGGAAGCGGGCGAGCCGTTCGTCGTCGACGGCGTTAGGCGCGGAGGAATTTGCCCCCTCGGCTTGATTCGCGCCTTTCATACGGGCGATCTCTTCCTTCACGTCGGCGAGGGAGATGCGCCCGCCGTCGGCGAGGGTGGCCATCCGCACGACCATGGCGTTGAGGTCGCGGAAGTTGCCGCGCCAAGGGGTGTTCGGCGAAAGGGCGAAGGCCATGAAGGCCTCGCGTGCTTCTTTATTGAAGGAGATGTGGCGATTCGTCTTCTGGGCGAACTGTTCGAGCTCGTAGTCGAGGTTGGGGGCGATGTCTTCGCGGCGCTCGGCAAGGCCGGGGAGGTTGAAGCTCCAGAGGTTGATGCGTGCGAGGAGGTCGGGGCGGAACCGCGTGGGATCGTCGAGATCGCGGTTCGTGCCGCAGATGAGCTGGAAGTCGCTCCTCTCGTCCTGGGCGGCGCCGAGCGGGCGGAACGTCTTCTCTTCGACGGCCTTGAGGAGCATCGCCTGGGCTTCAAGCGGAAGCTCGCCGATTTCATCGAGGAAGATGATGCCGCCGTCGGCTTCCTTGAGGAAACCGTCATGGTCGGCGCCCGCGCCCGAGAAGGATCCTTTCTTGTGGCCGAAGAGAGCGGATTTCGCGAGATCTCCGCCAAGGGTCGCACAGTTCACGGCCACGAATTTGCCGTTTACCTTCTCCGACTGCTTTTTAAGGAGGTAGATCTGCCGGGCGAGCTGGCTCTTGCCGGCCCCTGTGGGGCCGGTGAGGAGGATCGGATCGGCCGACCGCACGGCCACACGCTCGATCGTTTCGATGAGCTTGTTGAAGGCGGCGTTCTTCGTGTCGATGCCGCGTTTTAAAAAGGTGAGATCGTTTTGGCGTTCGACCTCGAAACGGCGGGCGAGCTTGTCGTAGCGGGAGAGGTCGAGATCGATGATCGTGTGCGTGCCCTTGGGGTCCTTCGAGTTGCGCACATGGCCTTCCTTAGGCGTTGTTTGAACGAGCTTCGCGGGGAGGTGGCGCGATTCGGCGAGAAGGAAGAGGCAGATTTGTTCCACATGGGAGCCAGTGGACATGTGGATGTAGTAACGGGTCTTTTCCTTATGGAAGCAGGGCGACTTCGAATAGTCGTAGAACTTCTCGTAGACCTCTTCGAAGTCCCACGGGTCCTTCAGCTCGATGATGTCGAAAACGACGCGCGTTTCGGGCGAAACGCTCGTGATGTCGGCCTTGATGCGATCGGCAAGATTCTGAAAGGAACGGTTGAAGATGAGATGGAGCTCGTCGATGGGCAGGTCTTCCTGCTGGACGAGCCCGATCGTAGGCCGCCACGTATCCCAACGGGACGCTCCCGTACCGCCATGCGCATCCTTCTGCGTGCCAAGAACGGATATGACTGTCGTTTTCATGGAAAGTATAATACCATATTCAATGGAGTTGCTACAATAAAGAAAATACCGGGCCACAAAAGTCGCTACGCGCCTTCCATCACGGTACACTTTCCATTTGACAAACTGGGAAGTTGACGACCGTAATCTGCATGTTTAAGCCCGCTCGGCTCTGCCAGTCCTATTCAGGCGGCACGGTCGTCCTCGGCGGCACGGCGTGGGCTTCTTGCAATTCGGGATCGGAACATCGCTACGGTGTTGCGGGTAGCGAGATCACGATTGGCGAAAACGGAACCATGGAGATGGACGGTGCGAGCGGATTCTACGATGACTGCTTGGCGTTGGCCGACGTTCTGCGATCGCCAAATCGGCACCACCGGTACAGGCACGGCATTTTTAATCGACCGTCCAAATTCGCCCGTTCCGCATTCATCATGGGCTGCATCTGACGCCCGACTTGGCAGCAAATTGATTTCGTCCGCACCGTAATCTCATTTTCTTCTTGCCTTGCTGTTCCGCCTGTGGTATCATACCCCCATGAGTACCAAATCCCCCCATCCCACCCCTCCCACCACCGTGGCAAGTCGTTCGCGCGCCGCCGCCCGCGCGTCCTCCCCTACCGCGTCCTCCCCTACTGCGGCCTCCCCTGCTGCGGCCTCCCCTGTGGCGGCCTCCCCCGTAGCGGCCGAACTCGCGGCCTGGCTCGCGAAGTACGAGCCCGTCGAGCGCGCCATCGTCGAGGCGCACGAGCGGCGCCTCGCCAGCGCCGCGCGCCGCCGCGAAAGGCGCGCGAGGGAGTTCGGCG
>JAZLJP010000214.1:0-39633 GCA_045617985.1 Kiritimatiellia bacterium | reverse complement strand
ACATCGCTGACGCAGCTGGACGGTCCGCCCAGCGGGTCGTTCCGAAATGCGCAGGGGAAGACCGCCTACTTCGACACGCCGCGCGAGGGCGGCGTCTACAAGGTCGGCGTCGCCTATGGCGACTCCCCGGTCACGGAGACGATCTTGCTGCTGCCGCTCGCCGGTGCGGCGGTCGACGCCGTGGTGCTGGTGGACCGTACGCGGGCCGATGCGAGGGTGATGTACATCAATTCGCATTTTTCAGTTTTGCAACGGCAGACACCGGTATTTGGGTTAAGGTGGTTTAACAATGATGGCATGGGCGATTATCTGGGGCGGGTGGATTCGGTTTCGACGCCGACCGTATGGCCGTATAATCAAGTCAATGATGAGACAGGCATGGGGGCTGTGGCGACCTGGCGAGGTTTGTCGCTTCGAATGGCCAAGATCAGTAATTTCCTTGTCGGTTACACGACTAAGCGAATCGGGGTGTGGTCGGTCTCACGTGGATTGTCCCAGGGGATTGGAACGCATAACGATGAGTCTGCGTCGATGAGTTGGGATGCCGGGGTTACAGTTGCCGATGGGGCCGATTACGAGGGAACGACCGGATCCATGGTGACAAATGCATGGAAAGTGTCGGACCAGAAGGAGCGGAGACTCTGGCCAAATCCGTCACCGACCGACAACCATACGACGAGAACGTTGATCAAAGATTTCAACTTGAATTTCATTTCACCCGGTTTTACAGAAAGGATTCCATGATGAAAATACTAGTGACGATAATGATTGCACTTGCCGCCGTCTGGTGCAAGGGCATGCCGTCGACCAACACCTTTGCAGCGGTCACGAATGACTGGTACAATGCAAACTTTACGAACGTGTACGAACTCGCACAACAACGGATGGCGAACAATTCCAACGACGTCGTTGCGGCCTACTTGATGTTGGAATGGAATACGGCTTTTGGTTCGGTGACGAGTGTGTCAAATTCGATGACTCGGGTCATAGAATTATCTGATACTGTCACCAATGAGTGTTTTCGTACTCCCTATTTGCGCTTGAGAGGAGCGTGTTTGGCATATCGTGATGAGTTTTTGCCAACGGTCAGCGAGGCGGATGTGGAATCGGAGCGGTATAAATCCTATTTGCCACACAAGATGATGATTCAGGGGTATATGCTTGAATTACTGGTAAAAGCCGGACTTTGGTAGCGATGAGCAGGATGGATTCCATGATGAAAACGTTAGTCAGCATCATAATTGTGTTTGCCGCCGTCTGGTGCAAGGGCATGCCGTCGATCAATACCTTTTCGGCGGTCACGAACGACTGGTACAATGCCAACTTTACGAACGTGTACGAACTCGCGCAACAACGGATGGCGAACAATTCCAACGACGTCGTTGCCGCCTACTTGATCTTTAATTGGGATGTGTGTTTCTCAAGTTTGGGTGCGGTTTCAAATTCTGTAACAAGAGTGATACAACTTTCCGACGGGGTAACGAATTCATTGTTCACGTCAAGGTATTTGCCGTTGAGGGACTCCTATATTTCATATCGGGATGAGCTTTTGCCGACAGCCAATGAAGCTGATCGTATCCGCGAACGATACAAGTCCTATTTGCCGCACAAAGAGATGCCGAGTGCGTATATGTTGGAAACTTTGAATGAGTCTGGGCTGTGGTGAGACAGATATGAGAATGGTTCTGATATCGATTGTGTTTGTTACGATGGCTTGTGGTGCAGTGCCGTACGCATTTTCCATTTTCCATTCTTCATTTTCCATTTGGGTGAAACCTTCACGGTCGGGACGCCGTTGGATCCGACCGCAATCCTTTTCCGGTGAGGTGAACCATGAATGCGGTTTCAATCATCGGCGTCGTTTCGGTTTTCGGCTTGGTCTTCTTGTGGCTGCTGGCGCTCTGCGCAGAGAAGGGCGTGCATCCGCTTTGGCGTGTACGGCAAGGGTTTCGCCGCTTGCCGGGGTGGAAGAAAGCCCTCATTCTGATTTTTGTGTCCGTGTGGATTGCCTTTGCGGGAACCAAGGACGGCACCAACGGTGTCGGCCAAGTGGAAGGAGAAACCAACACGGTGACGCAAGTCGAAGGCGGCACGAACCAAATGGAAAATGGAGAATTGGGAATGGAAAATGAAGGAGGGCTGAACGGCATTCTACATTTTCCATTTTACACTTTACATTCAAAAGCGGTACTCCCTGGAAACGCCATTACGGACGATGACGTCGAACGGATGTTTCGCGTTGCGACGACGTTCGATGTGAACTCGTTCACCGCGCCGACGGCAAATGCCGTGACGAACGCAGACTGGCGCGACTACGGCGGCATGTCGGATTCACTTCGGATCCGGCCCATAGACTGGCATTTTCCGTATGGGAACAAGACGACGACGGGACTCACTGTGTTCGAGAACGGCGAGTTCCGCCCCAACGTGAAGACGCATTTCTTCCCGCCTCCGTTCGACGCGAAGCTGTCGCTTGTGCCGAGACTGAACTGGGGGCTGCTGCCCGACGGCGGCGAGAGCGTATGTCAAATGTAAAATGTAAAGTGGAGAATGTAGAATGTGTGTAGGACAGCGGAAAATTTTACATTTTCCATTTTCAATTTTACATTTGAATTATCGCTATCCCGATCGCACGGTCCAGTATGCGCCCGTGTTCCCGTTCGACTGGGACGACGACGGGCTCGAGAACTCGGTCGACCCCGAGCTGCTCGTCGCGGGCTCCGACGCGCATGGTACGAACGCCGAGTGGTACAATCGCGTGTGTGGGAACGTCTTTTCGGCAAACGAGGTGGGCGATGGAATGGAACTGACTCCGCGCGCGAGCGACGTCAACACCAACGCCTATTATTTCGTTGATGTCGTGGCGGAGAGTCTGGCTCCGGTCTATTTCACGGCGGATGGCGAATCGCGTCTGGGCAATCCCGTTCTTGTCGCCCGGACGGGAGAGACCAACCGCGTGCCGCTTCTGATCGGCGCCAAGTACTCGGTTTCTTCGCCTGTTTCGCTTCAGCTTTTCGCCCCAGCGAAGGCGCTGCTTGAGCCGACCTGGCTTAATGTCGGAATTGTTTATTCCGTCCTCTGGCCGTCGGGACTCGGATATGAACGGGCAGGCGACTTGTACGTGCCGTCCGCAGACGAGGCGGCACGACTCGGAGGCACGTTTTCATGGTCGGGCGGATGCTGCCTGGTGCTTAACGGAACAATGATGTCGTTTGGCTGCCATGTCTGTGGGTGTGGTGGGTGCTCGACCTTCCTGAACTATGCCTACGAGGGGTATGTGGCTTCGGTGCCGGGTCCCGTCTGCGGATGCTCGTCTGCGAACATGGACTCGGGCGAGACGCCGTTCGTGGCGACGGATGCGGGGGCATGCGTCGCGCTCGGTTTCAGCGAACCCTACGTCGTCCTGTCCGACACCAATGGCCTTGCGGGGGCGGCCCGACCGCGTTCGACGCGGACTGTTCTGACGCTTGCCGCCTGGGGCGGGACCAACGGGGGCGTGCTGACGGTGGAAGGCGAGGGTCTCGACCGATTGACGGCCGTCGTCGGCTCGATGCCGGCGCTTGGCAATCGGGTTGTCGCTCCTGGCGAGATGTACGCCGTCGTCGTCACCAACGAGGGGGTGTCGGCGAGTAGTCGCCTTGAAGACGTCAGGATGTCGGCGACGCTGGTGGAGAATGCCTCAGGCTCGTCCATCCGCCGCAACGCGCACGCGACGGTCTGCGCTTTCACGTTGGAAGGTCTGAAGTTCAACCATGATTCAGCTGCCTGCACGAACGACGCGATCAACATCCGCCTCGACGGCTCGACGAACGGCGTCTACCACATCCAGGACGGCGAGTGGACGCGGGGAGGGGCGACGAACTGCCCGGCGTGCTACGTGGGCGGCATCCGTCCGGTCGTCAAGGCGCGGTTCGGCGCGCAGCCTGCGGACCTGGCGACGGCGGTACTGGGCGCGGAGGCGACAGGCGGCGGTTTCGTTCTGGGAAACCTGCCGCCGAAGCGCGTCGCGTTTTCGGGTGGTTTTTCGGACTGGATTGACTTCGACGCCTGTGACGGGACGAACGCGATCCCCGTCTGCGTGCGCCGCCAGCAGGGAAGTTGGGAGTGGAGCGTGACGAACGTGCAGGGGCGCGCACTCGCGAAGTTCTGCGTCGCCACGTCGGGTCCGCACAAGGTGTACACGGTACTCGCGCACCCGACCGCGCCCTGGCGCGAGGCGAAGGACGATCCGCAGTGTGCGTGGGCGTATGCGCTGGAACATGCATGCCGATGGGCCGACGGTACGACGACGACAAACGCGACGATGTCGGCGGTTACCTCGAATCTGTTCTACAACATGGGATTTAGATATGATACTACCAACGGAGCTCCAAGGTATCTTGTACAAAAGTTGCAGGGTACACAGATATTTTTTGACTTGACCGCCTATATTTCAAAAAAGTATGAACTTGTCAACTGCTATGATCAAGCGTTTGCGCTTGTTTCTATGGCTGATGTTCTAGGAACTTCGTGCGATTTGACCCTGACGAAACCGTTTGGTTTTTTGAATCCAACGGGATTGATCGGTGTGGGGAGATGTAATAATCCCTTTTTTAACGGAAAAACAAACAGCACGCGTTTTGTCAAAATGAATGGCATTTGGACAAAGGCCAATTATTTAGTGCCCAACAGCCCGTTATGTGACACCAATTATGTAGGCCGGTCGTTGTTTGGAAATCACATGTATGTAATTGGCAATGATCGTGTTTGGGACTCATGCGGCGGACCGGTCTTGGGTACGCAATCCCATACCAATTATTTGGAAAGTGTCATTGATTATTCTACCGAAGAGGAACGGTTTCATGGTTACCACTGGTTTAGGAGAAATCGTGACCGCTGTTCCTTAGGATCTGGATTTGGATTGAAATAGTTAAGGAGAAAAACGGGATGAATATGACATTAAAGAACTTGGTATTGACAGCTTTGCTCGTAGCAGAATGCCTTGGGGCAAATAATGCGAGCTCAACGTTGTTTCAGAGTTTGGTGGTTGCGCGAGGGGAACAACTGATGTTGACGAACGGAGTTTTCAATGTGGCGACAAATGTTGCCCCTGTGGAATGGAATTTTCCGAGTTTGATTATGGTTGGAAATTCTTCTTATCGCATAAAGTCCGATAAGGAATGGGGAACGTACGAAGTGTATCTGCCGAATGAAGATCTGATGGTGGTCAAGGGGAATGTGACAGTACAACCGACTGTTCGACAAGCGAGGGTGTATGGTTTAGGGTGGCTTACACTAGGGGCGAAGTCGTTCGAGGATACAGTAAGTCGGGTCTCTGTTCAGGTACTAGACGCCTCGAGCAATATGTTGTATGTGACATGTATGAACTCGGACCGCATTTTGTTGACTTTCAAAAATATCAATGTGTTTTTGAGTGGACCATCCAACACAGTTGATTTTGCACAAAGCATTTTGCGAGGAGGGCTTGTCGAAGGGAAATGAGGCTTGCCATTACACCCATAATATGAGTCCAACACAAGAGCGCCAGACGACGAACGCGCTGGGAAACAGGCATATGGAAACTGCACGAGAACACAAATTGTTATGTTTCTGTTGTGATGACTAATATCGTACAGAGGATTACGGAGTACTGAAAATGAAGATTCGCCTGAATGTACTGTTGTTGGTATTGCAGATTGCATTTTGGACCTTAGCCGACAGCAGGGAAAGCTTTATGAGTGATTTTGTTCGGAGTGATAGGCATTATCAATGTATGGATCCGACGGATGAATCTTATGGAATGTCGGCATTTTTTTTCGACTTTAATGGTGATGGTGTTGAGGAGGCATTAGTGTCGGCATATGATCTTCAATCTACAGATGGTTGGGAGTGGGAAACTCTCTATAGAAACAAGAAAGGGGACGTGATAATTGGGGGGCCTCTTGAAAAAGTCTGGAAAGAGCCGGTCGCGCATATTCGAGGGTGGGGGCGTCAGTTCTATTTTGCCAAGTTCTCGAAATTTCGTTCGTTCATTGGAAGACAGATAGATGTGTCGTACAGTGTGTCTGAGAATCCACCGCACTTGCGCGAAGTATCCAGTCTGCGTGGAGACACTGTGATCACGATGAACGACCGAGGGTATCTTATCGTACATGAACTTCCGAACGAGATTGACGACATCATCGGCAATCCCGGGTTTGAAAAACTTGAGCGGGCGTTCGGGGAAAACTATCGAGGGCGCGAGATGAAACGGGTGCCGAAGGGTGACAGTTGGTTTGGCTACAAGCCAATTCCCGCCGAGCAACTGCGTCCGCTGGGCGGTATCGCCGAACCGCCAGGATTCGACTCGTTCGTGCGATGTTATCGTGAGGAGGTGAAGAGCCGGTTGAATACGACGAACAACGTCGCCGTGTTGGCCGTCTTTCATGACGCCGACAACGACGGGGACGTGGACGCGTAATGAAATACGTGACCGAGGACGAACAACGCAGCCAGCCGCACGTGGGATCGGCGCTCTATGACAAGAAGAAGGGTGAAGCCTATCACGAATGGTGTGAGGACGTGAACGCACGCCTGGGTTATATCCATCCGCTCGATCTACGCGAGCTTGTCGATGACTTATCCTTCTTCCGCCTTGAACGTCTGCCCTGCAGAGAGTTCCCCGAAGGGGAGGCGTTCCTGGTCCCGTCAAGTAATAGCAAGGGGAAATAGGGATACAATCGTTTTCCAAAGCGGCCTTTGCGGGAACGCTGATGACAGATAGCGTTGGCGTAGAGAAGTCGTTGGATTCGGTGTGTGCAGGTGTTTTCACGGGCAACAGTTTGAGCGACTTTGAGAAACGCAAGTTTACGCGCCCTGATGGCAAAGAATGACAAAGTGAATGTCATTATTGACAAACACGCCGTCCAAGAGGTATAATGCTGTACGTTCGCGGGGTGGGGAGCCTTGCGAAAGGTGTTAATGTCAAGGAGGTGCCAGCGATGGTGAATACGAAAATTGAGAAAATGTCGATTGGGGCTCTGCTCGCTTTTTGCGCGGCAGGGTTGGCGTTGGCTGTTGCTCCCGAAGAGGGGACGGTCTGGACGATCAACGCCGGCGAAACGGAAACGGTTGCCGCCGATTCGGCGGTGACGACGTTGACCGGCTTGCAGGACAACGGCACGGTGACCATCGCTAAAGACCTCACCATCAACGCGGGCGGCGCAGCCGTGTATGCGGTGGGTAATGGCGCCGGTGCCAATGGCACGCTGACGGTCGCCACCGGCAAAACGCTCACCGTGGTCGGCAATGCCACCGGTACACCGCCGGCAAATTCGGCGGCGTTTGCGATCGGCATGATGGGCGGTACAGGCACGGTGACGGTCGAAGCCGGGGCCTCGCTGATCGTCCAGAACGCGGTGCTCGATATCGGCCGCAACGAGGACGCGCATCGTGAGCTCATCAGTTCCGGCACGCTCAACATCTACGGTACCGTCACCACCCGCAGTCTCGAGTGTTGCGCGTGGTTCCCCTTGATCGTCGCGGCCGACCTCCCGAACTACAACATCGACGACTTCCCGCTCATCGCCACCATCAACCTCGAAGAAGGGGGCATTTTCTCGACCGAGCGTTTCGCCTGCAACGACCAGGCGCGGACGGAGATCAACTTCAACGGCGGCACCCTGCGCGCGACGAAGACCGATGCGAACTACGCGGGACCCTCTGTCAACGGCGCGATGCGCTGGAAGATCGCGCCGGGCAAGAACCTCGTTTTCGATTCGCAGACCTACCATTGCAAGTTCTCGGCGTCTCCCAAGCGCGGCGACTTCTTCACCCTCGTCGGCGAGGGCGGCCTCGTCAAGCGCGGAACCGGCTACCTCCAGATCGCGCTGCCGCCGGAATGCAACACCTTCACCGGCAACATCGTCGTCGAGGCGGGCTACCTTTCGCTGGGGCGCCCGCTCGCCGAAGGCCAGACGGTGTATGTGAAGGCGGGCGCGACGTTCTATCCCAGCGCGGCGTCTGACCTCGCCAAGATCACCTACGAAGATCCTTCCGCCGCCCCGGCCCAGGGGGCGCTCTTCCTTGTCGAAGGACCGATCTTCGGCGGGCTCGATTTGGTTGGAATGGCGCCGGCCTACCGCACCGATGCGCTCGGTTCGTCAGAAAGCTGGAGCTGGGCCAGCAGCATCTCCGGTACCGTCACCCACGCCGAAGCTTCGCTCGCGCATCCGTTCGAGCTCATCGGCCAGTACTCCGGCGCGACGGTGCAGTTCAACAACACCGGCCTCGAATACCTGCCGCTTCGCCTCTCCGGCGCCGGCACCTTCGAATTCCTCGGCCGCCGCACGGTCACCGACGGGCGTACGGACTCGATCGTCCTCGCCGATTCAACTGTGACCTACAAGCAGGGCACCCAGCTCTACGTGAACGGTACCAACGATCTCGCGCAGATCGACATCTCCGGCCCCGGTAAACTCTCCATCGGCGATGAAATCGCGCTCGGCCACACCGCCACCACCGGCAAGATGACCATCAACGGCTCCACCGTCACGATGGTCAATGAACTCAAGGTCGGTTTCGAGGGCGGCACCGGTACGCTCATCGCGAGCAACGCGAACATCACCGCCAAGACCCTGCGCATCGGCGGTGCGAACAATCGCCTGGTCACGCGCGGCAACGTGGAGCTCGTCAATACCAAGCTCACGCTCAGTGGCACGGCCTATCTCTCGCCGACCTGCCCGACGACCGGGGCGGACCTGACGACGGTCTTCAACACGCTCACCCTCGGCGCGGGATCGGAACTCAAGTTCGAACGCTTCCAGCGTAACGACGACCCGCATTGCAGGGTGGTTTTCGACGGCGGCAAGATCATCCCGATTCATTCGTATTTCAAAGAAGGCCAGTTTTTCTATAGTGGTCAGAACGGCATCTTCGACGTCGAGGCGACGGCGGGCAATTACGTCGACATCGCCGGGCTTGGCACCAACACAGTCACGGTGAGCAGTCTCCACCTCCATGTCCAGGGCGCCGGCGGCCTGCGCGTGAACGGCGGCACGGGCTCGACTTCGGCCACGAGCGGCAACCTGGCCTCGTACGGTACCGTGGCGCTCGGCTACAAATCCTATCGGACGGACTTCTCGCTCGCCTACGCCGGCGACACGGTGGTGGAAAGCGGTGTACTGCGTACGTACCTTCCCGACATCATGCCGCACGGCGATGGAAAGCTGGCGGGTGGTGTGAACGGCATCTTCGACCTGTATGGTAACAACCAGACGTTCGCCGGCATCGCGGCCGATGCCCAGCTGCGCATCGACAACACGCATCTGCCCGCCGAGCTG
Source organism: Kiritimatiellia bacterium (assembly GCA_045617985.1). Lineage (GTDB taxonomy): Bacteria > Verrucomicrobiota > Kiritimatiellia > RFP12 > UBA1067 > RUG572. The sequence goes on along the minus strand of JAZLJP010000214.1, from coordinate 30,334 downwards.
ACGCTGAACGCCGGGGATGCCGACACCACGCTGTCGATACCGGTCCATGGCGCGACGATCGTGCGCAAGGCCGGCGAGGGTGAAATGACGGTCAATTCGTGGCTCAACCACGGCCTCACGGTGCATGAGGGCTCGGCGAAGGTCGTCAACACCGAGGCACCGTGCTATTGTCACTACCGCTTCAAGATCGAAGATCGTCGCACGGCCTCGGTTGCCCATATGCAGGTTGCCGAGTTCAAGCTGATGGACGGCAATGTGGACGTCACGCCGCTGCGTACGGCAGTCGCGTTCGATACCGATAAGGGCGGCATGGCCAACGCCTATCCGGCGAATGAGTCGCCAGACCTCGCGGTGGACGGGTTGATGTCCACCAAGTGGCTCGACTATCGCGTGGCCGCGACCACGCAGGCGAACCGCGACCGGGTGTGGATCAAGCTCTCCTACGCGAAACCGCAGCGTGTGACGCACTATGCGTTTGCCCAGGCGAACGACGAGTATGGGCGCGACATTTCCGCCTGGCGCCTGCAGGGCAGCAACGATGGTACCACGTGGACCGACATTGACGTGCATACGGGCGAGCCGGGTCCGCTCGAGCGCTGGTGCTGGCGCGGCCCGTTCATGCTCTGCGGCGGCGCGTTCGGTCCTGAAGGCGCGCTCGCGGTCGAAGAGGGGGCCTCCTTCACCGCCGATGGCGGCACGGTGCCGGTGCATGGCGTTTCGGGCGCGGTGGCCTTGGCGAACGGCGCGACGCTCGTTTCGGATGGCGGCGTCGTGTCCGGCACGATTGCCGGCGGAGGCTCGCTCGTCAAGAACGGCACGGGGTCGCTTGCGCTTAACGGCACGCACGCCTATACCGGCGTCACCCACGTTGAAGGCGGCACGGTTGATTTCGGCGCGGCGACGATGTCGTCTATCCCGAGCTTCGACGGCAAGTATTTCCGCTTCATCGTGCGCGAGACGCGTGGCCGCTATACTTCCAGTAGCAAGGTCTACAACGCGCCGACCTTCCAGCTTTCCCGTTTCGAGCTCCTCGATGCGGATGGCGCAGTGCAGAATAACGGGATCACCGACTGTGGCGTGGTGGGCATGCTGGCCCAGGCGCTTCGCCCCGGTACCTTCTCGATGGGGTATCACTACAAGTATAGTGCGGCCGAGACGCCGGCCAAGATGTTCGACGGCAGCGTGGATACGAAATTCTGCTCGGGCGACGCCATCGACGGCATGTGCGACGCCCAGGTGGCGTTTACGATGCATCTGGCCAACAATGCAAAGCCCATCACCGGTTTCACGATGTATACCGCGAATGACCTGCCCGTTGAGCGTACGCCGTCGAGCTGGATTCTGCAGGGCAGCCGCGACGGACTCAACTGGATCACGTTGGACGAACGTACGGGCTTCAATGCGCCTACGACGGTTAAAACAGTCGTGAACGGCGGTACGCCGCTTGCGTTCAACGGTCCTGCTCCGGCGGGAGCGGGGTATCCGGGCAAATTCTTCCGGTTCACTTTCAAAAGCGTCTGCACGTCGGGCAACCTCGTGCAGCTTTCGGAAGTTTCGCTTTTCGATCGCCTCGGCAACCGTGTGAACAAGGGCTTGACCGAAGGTGCCAACAACGCGACGAGCGCGTTGACTCCCGGTACGTTCAGCATTGGTTCGGGTTATTCGTTCACGGCTGCCGAAGCGCCGGCCAAATTGTTTGACGACGCCTTGAACACCAAGTGGTGTGTGGGCCCTGTGCTGAATGGTTCGGCTTCGACCTACAAAGTGCTGGTGATGCGCCTTGCGGACGATGCGGAGCCGGTCTGCCGCTACAACCTCTACACGGCCAACGATTCCAATCAGCGTACCCCGAATGCCTGGACGCTCGAAGGCAGCGAGGACGGCGTCAACTGGGTGATGCTCGACGAAGTGAGCGGCATGGCCCAGCCGCCGCATTACTACAGCCCGGTTACGACAGCGCGCGGATTCGCCTCTCCCGCGGGTACGTCGCTCGCGTCGCTCGTGCAGGTGGATGAAGGGGCGACCTTCAACCAGGTCGACCCCGAGGCGACCTTCGCGGGCCTGCGCATCGACCTCGCCCTCGGCGGGGGCACGGTGACCGGGCTTGACCAGGCGGGGCGCCGCCTCGAAATCGTCAATTTTCCCGCCGCCACCTCGATCAACGGCTACGAGCTGCCGCTCACGGTCTATTTGCGCGAAGGCGGCCGAACGAACTTCAGCCAGTGGCCGGTCGCCATCAACGGGCGTGAATATTCCGGCATTCGCGCCCGCCTCGATGCCGACCACCATCTGGTGCTGCGTACCACCGGCACAGTGGTGTACCTTCGCTGACAATTCCATGAAATAAAAGAAGGGGACGTCGTTATGGTTCGTCTGAAACTCGGCATCGGTTTGGCCTGCCTGGGGTTGACTTGGGCGGGGGTGGCTGCGAATCGTACGGCGGGCAACGTGCTCGTCGATGTCAACGCGGCCTCGATTATGGGCGTGGCGGCGGGCGGTGCGATTGCGACGCTCCCCAACGCCGGGACGATGAAGGATTTCAAGGCCTTCGGCACCGGGCCCACCTACCAGCTGCGCGGGAGCGTGCCGGTGCTGCGTTTCGACGGTACGGCCGCGAACTGCATGACGAACTGCGTGAAGGGCGAGGTGCCGGCGGTGCTCCTTGGCAACAACCCCTGGACGATGGAGGCGTGGATCTTCTGCGAGGCGCTGACGGGCACCCACACGTATCTCTCCTGGACGGCACGCGGCAGCAACGGGACGGTTTGCGAATTCCGCTACTCGAAGGACGGCGTGTCGAATGCCGTTGAACACTACGGCGCCGACTACAATCTGCAGTGGGGCGCGGCGCTGCCGGCCGTGGGGCAGTGGCACCATGTCGTGTGCGTGCGCCAGGCGAACAGCATCGAGCGCCTCTATCTCGACGGCAAGCAGGTGTGGGTGAACAACACGACGCTCAACCTCGGCAGCGACGGCCCGATGATGCTGGGCGGCGTGTTCGACCGCTCGAACTACAATACGCCGACGATGCTCTTCAAGGGCGATATCGCCCGCCTGCGCGTGACGGACGGCGCGCTCTCGGCGGCCGATGTCTATGCGAACTACGTCGACGACTACGCGGCGTTCGGGCGGGCGAAGACCGACCAGGACGCCGTATTCATGCCCGACGGCACGTGGCTGGACGGTGTGCAGCCGGCCGACGGCCGCGGCCTTGCCGTGACGGGCGGCGCGCTGACGCTGACAGGCTTCAAGGCTACGCTGCCCTATCTGCGCCTGACGGGCGGCAAGGTGACGTTCGACGGGGCGACGGATGTCGTCGTCAACAACACGCGGCCGGAGAAGTTCTTCGACGAGTTCGGGTCGGCTGGCGAGCTCGTGTTCGCGAGCGGACGCCTCGCCTTCAAGGACAAGGCCCACTTCGGCATGGGCGGCGCGAACGCTCCGTTCAAGATGACGATCGGCGGAGCCGAGATGCCGGCGGTCATCCACTGCGCGATTGAAATGGGATTTGGAAACGATACGCCCGGTACGGTGTCGGGCGTGCAGCTGTTGCGCGGGAGCGTGGTGACGAACGATTCGGGATGGGTGCGTTTGGGGGCCGGCATTGGCACGACGAACGTTCTCGCCATAGCGGAAGGCGCCGTGGTGGACGGTGCCCAGATCCTCATCGGTGGCTGGGGGTGCGTCTGCCATGCGACGGTGGCCGGCACGGTGCGCTCGCGTAGTACATTGATGGGCATCGGCGAGGCGAGCGACACGGTCGTCACGCTGGAGCCGACGGGGATTCTAGCGGCACGCGGGTTCTGCGAATGGAACAACACAACCAAGTGGAGTACGGCGGTGGGGCAGTCGCGCCTCCACATCAACGGTGGTACGCTGCAGCTCTATCCGGCCGCGAGCTATGCGGAATCGACGCCGCTTTTGAACACGGTGTTGCACGTCACCTATGAAAACGCGATGACGGTGGATGTGCCCTTGAACGGATCGACTGTCATCAAGGCCGCGATTACGAACGTGACGGCCGTCGGTGCGGCGTCGCGGTTCGTGAAGAAGGGGGCAGGTACGCTCAATTTCAACGCGCCGCTCGAAGGCCTTACGGGCGACATCTACGTGGACGAGGGCATCTTGACCCTCAGGCAGAAATTCCCGGTGGGCGCCGATGTGCGCATCCATGTGGCGAAGGGCGCGTGCGTCTCCTGCGATGTCAACGGCGGCGGTGCGTCGTCGCTCCTGCCGTTCATCACCGCGGATTCCGAAGGCGCGATCGGCGTCCACGGCTACGACAAGAACGAGAATCTCGATCTGCGCGCCTACCCGAACCTCGCCGTGCGCTTCCTCGGAACGAGTAGCTATGTGGGACGCATCACGCCGTATGCCAACCATTACATTTTCGAGGCGAGCGGGGTTGCGGGCGTCTATCCCACGACGATTGCGGATGCGAGCGGCGTTGCCGCGCGGGTGACGGTGCGTTTGATTCCTGAAATCACGAACAACAGCTACGTGGAACTTTCCGGCGACAACTCCGGCATGACGGGCGGCGTGACGGTGGAAGATGGCGCGAAGCTGTGGTTGGCGCATGCCTTTGCGGCGGGGTCGAGCGGCGCGGTGAAGTTGGGCGAGGAGACGACGCTGTGCCTGAGCGCGGCGGTGGGCGCGAGCTTCCTTTCAATGCGCGTCTCGGCCGATTCGCGGCCCTCGCAGATCTTTCTCCTTGCGGGTGCCGAAACGGTGAACGTGGATCTTTCGCGCTTCCCCGGCTGCCACCTCGGCACGGAAGGAAGCGTGACGGTGGCGCAGACGGGTACGGTGACGCCGGAAGGCAATGAATATCATCTTGGCGGCGGCGCAACGCCGCATGCGAGCAGCTATCACGGTCTGCAGCCGGGCGTGCTCGGCGACCGCGACGCGGAAACGCCGACGACCGTGGTGGTGGATAAGGACGGCATGATCGAACTCTCCAATGCGGCGAACACCTATTCGGGCGGCACGGTGGTGACGAACGGGGCGCGCGTGTTCGCGAAGGCGGATGGTTACGGTGCGATTCCCGCCGCGTTCGACGCGCGGAACATCTATGTGAACGGCGGTGTGGTGCGCACGGGCGATGCCAGCTTCAGCGTGAATGCGAATCGTGGCCTTTGGGTGGACGCCCTCGGCGCGACCTTCCATCCGTGGGGTAGCTACACATGCACGTATCAGGGCGGCCTTGGCGGCTCGGGCGCGATTACGGTAACGGATGGCGGCCACCTCTCCTTCACGGGCGACCACAATACGTACACGGGCAAGATGACGTTCAACAACGCCAGTTCCATCCTCACGATCGGCGATGGCGCGCACTTCTCGTGGGCGAGCGGCGAAATCGCAACACCCGGCAGCGTTGTGTTCAATGCGGCGGGCGAGGGAACGTTCGGCGGCCTCGTTTCGGGTGCGGGTACGCTCGAAAAGAAGGGCGAGGGCACGGTTACGATCGAGCGGGCGCAGACCTTCACGGGCGCGGCGACGGTGAGCGGCGGCACGTTGGCGCTCACGGGCGCGGGGGCGGTGGCGACGGCCTCGAAGATCTTCAACAACGGCCAGATCGTGATCGACCGCGCCCCCTCGGCCGCGCTCGGCGCGGGGGCCGTGTATGGCGGCGGCACCGTGAAGATCGAGGCGGATGGCACGAACCTCGCGATCGACCGTAACGTGGGAAGCGCGATGGCGCTTTCGGCGAAGAACGGCGCGACGGTTTCCTACCTCACGCCGGGCCCGAACGGCGGTGCGACGGTGGGGGTGGAGGATGCGACGCTCAAGGTGGGCACGACGGCGAGCGGCCGAGTGGGGGAGATGGGCGACTTCCAGCTCAACAGCAACGCGGCGCTTGTTTCGTCGAACGACTTCCGCCTCACGACGGCGACGGGGAGCGTGGGCGGCTCGGCGTTCTGGAAAGAGCGCGTGAACGCAACGCGTCCGTGGGAAGCGCAGTTCACCTACGAGATCCCGAACTGCCCGGCATCCCCGGCGGACGGCTTCACGTTCCTCCTCCAGAACAACGTGAACGGCGCGAAGGCCCTGGGCGGGGTGGGGGGCTCGATCGGCGCCGTGGGCGTTACGCCGTCTCTCGGCGCGGCGTTCAACGTCTACAACAACGACACGGTGGGCTGGTTCTACGACAATGCGAAGAAAGACATGGCGGGGGTTCCGCTGACGCCGACGGCCATTCAGGTGGGCGCGGATATCCGCGTGACCCACGACGGACAGGGCAAGCTCACGACGACGGTCTACTCGAAGGGCACGAACGCCGTGTTCCGTCAGTCGAAGGCGTTCGACATTCGCGCCAAGCTCGGGAGTTCTGCGGCGTATGTGGGCGTGACGGCCGCGACCGGCGGCTCGGTGTGCGAACAGCACGTGAAGGACTTCCGTTTCGCGCAGGATGACGATGTGCCGGACTTCGCGCTCACGGAGGAGAACTGGCAGTGCGTGAGCAACGCGATCCTCTCGACCTACGACGGCCGGCCGGCGGTGCGGCTCACCCAAAACACGGGGTCGGTATCTGGCGCGCTCGCCCATCGCTCGCGTCTCTACCTCGAGCGGCCGTTCAAGATTTCGGGGCGGTATGTCATCACGGCGAACACGGCCACGCCTGCCGATGGCGTTGCCTTCGTCTTCCACAACGACCGCCTCGCCTCCATCGGTGGTGTTGGCGGGTCGCGCGGTTTCATGGGGACGGGGCCTACGCAAATGCCGTCGTGCGCGGGCTGGTCGATCAACATCTACTCGAAGCGCTTCGACTTCGTGAAGAATGCCGCTGTCGCCACGCAGTTTACGGACTTGAAGGGGGTCAATGTGCAGGCGCAGAATCAGCCGATCGAATTCGAGCTTGCCTACACGCCCGGCCAGCTCGTCTTCACGGCGAAGCAGCTCGTTTCCGGCGTCGAGAAGGTCTTCACCTCCACGCAGGCGGTGAGCCTGGCCGATCTCATCGGCTCGCCTTTCGGCTTCTTTGCCGTGACGGCGGCAACGGGCGGCTCGACGGCCGAACAGTGGGCGTACGACCTCACGTACGAGGCGGGCGAGGACGTGGTGACGACGGATGGCTATGCGGGCGGCACCTTCTCGGGTACGAGCGCCCTTGAGGTGACGGGGGTCGCAGCCGGCGATGCGGCGGCGGCGTTCGGCGAGGTTGCCTTTGCGGATGGCGCGAACGTGACGGTGCGTGCGAGCGGCGCGGCGAACATCCCCTACGAGGTGACGTTCGGGACGGTGCGCTTCGCGGGCGGCGACGGTACGGCGCCGACCGTGAACCTTGCGGCGAACGGATCCGGCGCGGGCACGCTCAAGCTCGGTACGGTCGTTGCCGATTTGACGGGGCGCCCGCTCAAGATCGTGGGCGCCGTTGCGCCGAAGGGCGAGAAGATCCGCATTGAATTGCCGGAGTTCAAGGGCGTCTACAAGATCCTCGATCTCCGGCAGGCGACGGGCGTTGCAGAAGACGATTTCGAACTCGTCACCGCGACGAAGCCGCCGGTCTCCCTCCGCCTCGTCAACGGCTACCTCTCGGCGGTCCATTCCACAGGCACGGCGCTCTTCCTCAGGTAGGAGGGGTGCCCGAAGAGGGAAGAAAAGCGATTTTTAAAGAGAATAAGGAGGAAGATTGGAATGCAGAGACAGATGCGATTGGGCGTTCTCGGCGCGGTGTTGTGCTGGGGCGTCTGGACGGGATGTGGCGTCTTGGCGGAAGAGACGACGGAACCGCAGGATCGTTCCGTTCTTACGCTTGACGGCGAAGAGGCGGTGACGCAGCTCAAGTCTGCCGACCTTGAAGGGGTGGAGACGATCGTAAAATTGAATGCGGGCGCGCTTGTGCTCGATAGTGTACCGTTCGAGGGAACGCTCGCCGTTTCGAACGGCACCGTGTCGGCGTTTTCGCCGTTTGCGGCGGTGGGCGTGGGCTCTTTGGTGCTTGACGCCGGGACGGAACTTGTGGTGGGCGATGGCATGGGCTACGCGCAGATCGCGGTTTCGGGCACGGCGCGCATCCAGGGCGCGGTGAAGGTGAAGGTGAGCCCGGCTTGCCGTCCTGGTTCTTACACGGTTGTGTCCGCTTCGGCGCTGCAGCTTGCGGAAGGCGCGTCGATTGCGCTGACGGAGGATTCGCAGACCGGGTTTGGCGGTGCGACGCGTACGTTGCAGGTGACGGACACGGGTGTGACGCTCGAAGTGGGCGCGCCGACGCAGTTGCCGGTCGGCTTCACGCCGGTGGCCTATCTGCAGTCGACGGGGCGTGAATGGATTTCCGCCGAGGTCGCGGGGCATTCGCAAACGGTGGTGGAAGCCGACTTCGGCAACATCCACTACGGCCATGCCTGCGCATTCTTCGGCGAGGATTCCTGGACGAGCGGACGCTATCTCTTCAACATGCAGAGCGGCAAGTTCTATTTTCACGATACGGGGATCATCTTCCAGAGCGTCGAAGAGAACTGCGACTACTACATGAAACACGGGCGCAGTCTCACGAGCGTTGCGAAGGCCGACGGCTCGAACACGGTTACGCTCGCGTCCCCGAATGCCATTTCCTCGTCGAACCGGAATCTGGCGATCTTCGGCATCAATACGGGCGCCTATCGTTCGGCGTATCGCCTCTACTCGTTGCGCGTGTGGACGGATACGGGCGTTCTGCAACGGGCCTTTACGCCGTGCCTCAACGTGCAGGGCGAGCCGGGCCTCTACGACTGGGTTGAGCGCCGGTTCTTCCGCAATCGCGGCGCGGGTCGTTTCCTCACGGAGCCGATCCCCGAGGCGCGGCTCGACTATGCGCAGTCCTATAGCGCCCAGTCGGTCAAGCTCGACTATGCGATGACGGCCGATACGACGGTGAAGATGGATTTCGGCGAGGTTACCTACGCCAATTCGACGGCCTTCTTCGGCCTGAAGTGGAACGGCAACTGCTACCTTTTCAATCAGCAAAGCGACTCCTTCCATTTTCACGGCGCCGGGACGACGCAGATCGCCGGGGCCGGTAAGCCGACGGCGGGCGTGAACTATACCGTGGAGGTGACGGCCGCCAATGAAGTCTCGATTTTGAAGGAAGGGGACGCGGCGCCGACGACGATGGCGGTTTCGCGTTCGATCGCGAATTCAACGGCCGATCCCTATCTCGCCATCTTCAGCGACAATGCGTTGGCCCATTGTTCCTCGTTCCGCTTCTACGACATGACGATCGACAAGGCCGGCGAACCGCAGCGCCGTCTGGTGCCCTGGCGCAATGCCGAGGGCCTGGTGGGGCTCAAGGACGAGCTCTCGGGTAAATTCTACGCCAATGGCATGCGCGATTCCCTGGGCTACGGTCTTGCCTATATGCGCGAGGGTGAAACCCTTACGGTCTACGACGGTACGCTCACGGATGCGGCACTGGCCGGGACGGCGAACGTGGTCAAGGAAAGCGAGGGCGTGCTTGCGCTGGCGGCGAGCGGCCTATCGGCGCTTACGGTGAACGCGGGTACGCTGAGCCTGAAGGACGGCGCAGCGGATTCGACGGTGATGATCGGTTCGCTCACGCTTGCCGGGGGCGTGCATCTCGCCCTCGACGCCTCGACGGACGCGACCGATGCCCTGCGGGTCGACGAGCTGGACCTTTCGCAGGTCACCTCGGCGAATCCGGTCTATCTCGACTTCTCGGCACCGGCCGTGATGGCGCTCGCGCTGAACGAGGTGCGGCCGATTCTCTCGGGCGTGGCCCTGACGGCGAGCGATGCGAACAAGTTCAGGCTGTCGGGCATTCCGGCGCGTCTGACGGTGTCGAACGGTGCGCTCGCGCTCGCGGCCGCCGTGCCGGTCGAGACCGAGTGGACGGGTGCCGCGAGCGAGGAATGGTCGCTTGCGGGCAACTGGCTCAATTTGTTTCTGCCGACGAGCGGCGGCACGGTGAAGTTCAACTTGCCGGCCGGGGGCGACACGAACGACGACCTCGCGGGCGTGCAGCCGAGCGTTGTCTTCTTCGGGGAAGATGCGGGCACCTACACCCATCGCGGGTCGGAAACGCTCACGGTTCTTTCTGCCGTGACGAACCTTTCCGCTGCTACGCAGACCTTCCGGCTGCCGACCGCCTTCGGCGTACAGGGCTATCCGTTTGCCGTGCATGCCGCGGGCGATCTGACGTTCGACCAGTCCGCGACCTCGACCTACGGGACGTTCACGAAGACCGGCGCGGGCACGCTCACGGTGAGCGACCAGGCGCTCTATGCGCCGCGGGCGATTACGATCGAGGAAGGCACGCTCAAGATCGGCGAGCGCACGGGGACGCAGTCCGACCGCTACTATCCGGGCGTGATTGGCACATCCGACACGCTGCTCTGGCGCGACACGCAGCTGTCGGAGGTCATCAGCTTCACTGCGCGGAGCACGGGCGGCTATTTCGGCACCTTTGTGGTGGTACCGTATTTCTACGCCAACGACGGCCAGACGGCGTCGTGCCAGTTCCAGGCGTTTGACGGAACCTACACGAAGTGCGTGTGCGTGACCTTTACGCAGAAAGGCCCGCACGTCTACGCGCGTACGACGCGGGCGTGCTTTATCCAGCAGCGCGCCGGCCTCGGGCACAACTGTGAAACGGCGATGAAGATCAACAATAAAAACGTCAACTTCTCGAATCAGACCATTGCGACATCCCCGACGGGGAATGGCTACAACGTGTACCATGTGCGCCCGGTGCTGCAGTCGAGCGGGATCGTGTTTTCGGATAGCATCATCGGCACGGGTACGCCGGGTACGAAGGTGTGGACGAACGTGCAGCTGAAGGACGTTGTGGCGGCGCGTGCGACGGGTATGGGGCCTTCGGCGATGAATGGCAGCCCCGGGTTCCATTTCTGGGAGAACAACGGCCAGACGGCGAGCTGCCAGTTCCAGGGTTACGACAACACGTATACGAAACTTGTCGCCGTCGTCTTCACACAGGTCGGTAACGACGTCTATGCGCGCGGAACATTTGCGAGCTACTCGAACGGCAACACGGTGGGAACCGACATGACGAAGTCCTATTACAGGACGATGAACGTGGCGACGACGGCGACGACGGGCAACTATGGGCTGAAGATGCTACGACCGGTCTTCGCGGATCCGCCCGGCTTCGATGCGACGCTCACGGTGAAGGCGGGGGCGCGGCTCGACGTCAATCTCGACCATGGCAGCACGGCTTCGCTCGCCAAAACGGAATCGACGCATGGGCGCGTGGTCTATGTGGCGGGTGACGGCCCGGACGGCAAGGGCGCGCTCTACAATTCGATCACGAACAACACCTGGGGCTGTACGTTCGGCAAGATCGTCTTGACGGGCGATGCGTCGGCGGGCGGTGGCGATATGGACCTTCGCGCGTTGACGGCTTCTGCCGTGGGCGCGGACAATGCGTCGGTGACGATGACGGGCCCGTGGACTTTCACGGTACACAACCTCTATCGTTTCGATTTCGTGAGCATGTCCTTTGAGTTGAAGAAGCTCGTTGCGGACGGCTACCTCCAGCTCGAAGGGGCGATTGGCGGCACGGTCACGAATGGCGTCGATCTGCTGGACGGTTCGACATTGCGCCTCTATGGCGCGACGGTCGGCGAGGGTGTTTCGGTCAATGTGGTCAATGGCGCCGCTGTCACCATGCTGTCCGAATCTTCAACGTGTACGCTGAAGGGGCCGCTCTCGACGGGGGGCGGGTCCGTGGTCTCGCTCGCCGCGGCGCAGCCGCTTGCGCTGTCGAATGCGGTGCGGGTGGATGGCGTCGTGTCCAATACGGCGGCGGGTATGGTTTCGATGAGTTTGAGTCTCGCCGGTACAGGCGCCTTGAGCGGCAAGTTCGCCTTCACGGGTACGAATACCTGCTGGTATTTGAAGGCGAATGCGGCCGGCTTCACGGAACGGGTCGACCTTGCGGAAGCGGTGGCGGCGAATGCGGATGCTCTGCTGCAGCTCGCGCGGATCAACGTGTCCTTCTCGTCCGTGCCCGACATGGCCCAGCGGTGGCCGCTCGCGCCCGCCGGCAACCTGACGAAGGTGCAGGCCGAGGCGATCGAAGTGAAGGCCCTCGATGCCGCCCAAGAAGAGGTGCCGGGCGTGAAGGCCACGGTGATCGACGGGGTGCTGACGCTCTGCGTACTTGATGACTCGATGCCGATTTCCGCCTACTGGACGGGCGAGGGTAAGCCGGGGGATCCGACCGATCCGAAGAACTGGTCGTGCCAGAACGGGTTCGGTGAATCGCTTCCCGATACGGTGCCGATGGGGCGTACAACCATCTATTTGCAGAATGGCTGCACGTTCAGCTGTCCGCCCGAGGCCGAGCTCATCTTCAAGAAGATCGTCCTTGCGCCGAACATGGCGCTCGGCGGCGCGTGCGATTGGCGCGGCGTGCCGTTCAGTGCGTTTGTGACGGCTGACGATGCGCAAGGGGTGACCATCGTCGATCTCGCGGGGCACGACCTACGCCTGCTCGTGGACATGACGCCCACGCAGGAGATCATCTTCACCGATACGTCGGCGGCGGGTGAGGGCGGGGCGTTGCACGTCGAAGTGCCGGAGGGCAAGTCGGTGCAGAACAACACGCTCTCGCTGTTCGGTTCGCTGTCGTTCGTGAAGGACGGTGCGGGCACGTTCGATGCGCGCAAGGGCGATCAGGACTATACGGGCGGTACGGAAGTGACGGCCGGTACGCTCACGCAGATCGTGGACTCGAGCGCCAACACCACGTACTCGCCGGAGGTCTTCCACGCGTTCGGGCCGGTGGGTTCGCCCATCGTGGTGCGGGCCGGGGCGACGTTCGACATGCGCGGCCTGCGCAACCTCTACAATTATCCGATCACGCTGGATGGTGGAAAGTTGTACAACGCGGGGGATCTGAGTAACCCTGACGGCGGTTGGTTGAGCATCGGCAATCTCTCCCTCACGGCCGATTCGACGCTGCAGGCCGAGAACCGAACGATTATTCGAGGCGGTCCGCTGTATTTCAACGGCCATACGCTTACGGTGCCGCTGAAAGTCGGTTCGTACATTTTTGTGGCGGGCGGAACCACTTATGTGGGTCCAGGCAAGTTCGATCTGACGTCGGGCGGCTGGTTTGACGTCTACAGCGGCGTCGTTGAGGCGCGTGATGTCGACTTCCGCATCAACGGCGCTTTGAGGCTCTGGGGAACATTGAACGTGCATGACCTGGAAATGGTCTACGGAAACGGGGATTATGCTGATGGAACTGGCAAGATCAACATCTTCGGAACGTTCGCGCCGCCGGATCACACCTACATGCGCGGGTTGGTCATGCAGAACGGCTCTACCCTGGACCTGAGCGCGAAGACGAACGTGTGGTCGACGGCAACGACGCTGGCGAAGTGTACGGATCTGGCATTTGAGCCGGGGGCGCGTGTGAACGTCGACATTACGGGCCGTCCCCTCAAGCCTGGCGACCAGGTGATCACGTCCAAGACGGATCTGGCGGGGCTCTCGTTCAATCCGGTGGTGAAGGAAGGTCCGCTCCTGGTGGGGCTCACGGTGCGCGGGAACGGCGTCTATTGCATTTCGCGCGCTTCGGTGATCTACTTCCGCTAAGTGCGATAAGAAACGAATCGGGGTGAAGTTCACTAGACCTGGGCCTCACCCCTTCTGTGTGCTAACGTATGATGCTGAAAATCAGAATCGTGTTTGTATCCGCTCTTGCGGCGATTGGGCTCTCTTGGGGCGCTTCGCCGGAAGGGCGTGTCGCCTATCCGGAGAGACCGTATTCGGATGCGGAGATCATGGAGATGGCGATTTCGTCCGTCGAAAAGGCGGCCCCCTATGCGCGTCAGTTGTTCCGTCCCGTGCTCACCAATCAGCAGGGCCGGGTGACGCCGCCGTTTGCCGTGTCGTTCAAGTTGGACGAAATCCGGGCGTTGAGCGACTGGACGACCTGGGCAGGATTCCTTGCCAGGGAAAATCGCATTCCGAAGGGATTCACGCGTGCGGAACTTGTGGCGAAATGCCGCGAGGGCGTCAACTACGCCACGCAGGCGCATGTGGCGATCAAGCGGATTGAGATGGCGACCGATCTCGGCAAACCCTATTGGGGCTCCGATGCGCGGAACGGAAAGAACCTCGCGCGCCGGTGGCAGTCTGCCCTCTGGGCGGGACAGATCGGGCTTGCCGCCTCGTTCGTGTGGGACGTTCTGACGGCGGAAGAGAAGCGCGACGTTCACGAGATGCTTGCGGCGGAATCGCGCGATCTGATTCTCCGCAAGGTTCCCACGGGATTTGCCACCGATACGAAATGCGAAGAAAACGCTTGGGAACTCTTTACCTTTACAGCCGCGCTCGGGCTTTTCCCGAACGATCCGGAGGCCACGGCCTGGTTCCGGAAAATGCGTGAATATGCGATCAATGTCAATTCGCATTCTTCCGACGCCACGAACCGCACGGTGGTCGACCCGTGGTTCGACCAGACAACGGTGGCCGATCTCGTACGCGGGCCATGCGTGTACGATGACTGGACGATGCAGAATCACGGCTTTTTCCATCCCGGCTATGTGGCGGGTGGCGTGGGCATTCCGGGTGACGCGATCCTGCGCTTGGAGATGCTTCAGCGTGAAATCCACGGGCGGGTGAAGTGGCGTACGGCGGCCTTCAACCACAACGTCGTTCCTGTTTTCGACGAGGTGATCGCCTGGCTGCTGATGCCGGATGGGGAACTCGCGATGCCGAACGGCAACGACTGGGCGCTCTACGTGCTTGACCAATGCGCGCCGCTTACGACGATGGCGTGCATGTTCAAGTCGCCGGCGGCGAAGTTCATGGAAAGCCGGTCGATGCGGTCGGTTCTCGCCCGGCAGGCGACGACGGGCGACGGCACGTTTTTACTGCGGCCGGAGAACGGTCCCTGGCGGCAGGGGGTGTCGTCCAGTCGTTTGGTCTTCACCTATCTCGCTCACAAATACTTTCCGTCCGACGGCGTTGCGGCGTGGACGCAGGCGGATTTCTATCGTGCCTATCCGGGCGCGCGTCTTTGGAAGAGCCAGGGATGCGTCCGTTACGTGGGTGAGGGGTACCTCTTTGCCTATGCGATTGCGCGAGGCCAGGTGAAGAACGTATGCGGCATTTTCGCGCCGCTCGACCCGTCAACGGCGAAGACGCTCGTGCCGATGCGCCAGGGCGCGGCGGGCAATTTCACCGGCTGGTATGGCGTAGAAGGGCGCAACTGGAACGCGAAACTCGTGGGCGAGCCCGCCATCGAGACGCGGAGGGACGGCGTGACGATTCGCGAGTCGCTTCTCATGTGCGGCGGCGCGTTGCGCGACGATTGCGAAATCGTGGCCGATCCCAAAGGCGTGACGGTGACGGAACGGGTGACGGCCTGCACGGCGTGCAAGGTCTATCGCCAGTTCCCGGCACGTGTGGCCGTGAGCCGCGACGTGACGGGGCCGCAGCCGCCCGGTTTCGCGCACCGTGTGAACATCGTTTCGCTCACGGGTGGAGAGCCCTCCTGGGGGCGCAACCTCTGTGAACGTTCCATCGACTACAATTGGTATTCGCCGGCGTGCCGCACGAACGTGGTGACGCTGAAAGCCGGTGAAACCCTCCCGACCTCGCGTGTCCGCTTCGAACCGGTGGTGGGACGTCGTTGATTGAGAAAGAAATCGCGGAATGACGCAAGTTGCGCGAAGAATCACGCGAAAGAGATGTCAAGGCGATGAAGAAAGGGGATGATTGTGATGGAAAATGCGAACCGAGAGGAACTGGTTTGCCCGGAATGCGGAAGCGTTGTCGGCGAGGATGACATCAACATCCGCGCCGACTTGGCGCATTGCCGGGCTTGCGGGATTGATTTTTCCTATGCCGGCGGGCGGTTTCTTCAGGCGTGTGAGACACGGATGGCGAAACCGCCTCCAAAACATTTCGAGGTGGAGTGGAAGAAACAGTTTGACGGCAGCGTCGATTTGCATCTCGCCCATCGGGGGAGTCGGGTCGGTGCCTATGGCCTTTTGGTATTCCTTTTTGCGATCCTGGCGGGCTTCAGTTTCGTTTGTTGGTCTATGATCAGGGACGGGCAGGCGGATAAGTGCCCCCCTATCGCCGTTTTTGTGACGATTTTCACCGGTTTTCTACTTTATCTCATAAGTGTCAAACTCCGTCGTCTGGAAGTTGCCATGGCCGGTGGAAAGGGGCGGGTTTGGGTGTATTCGCTGTTTCGCGGGAATGGGCGCGCATTCGATTACAATGCGCAGACCGAATTCGCTATTCAGGGAACGCAGACGATCACCGGCAATCCTGTGGTGACCGAGATCCATATCCGAAACGGTACGGAAAAAACTTTTGTGGTGAAATATGTGTTGTCAAAAGAGGAGGAGATCGATTACCTGTGCACGGCTCTCACTTATGCCTTGCCGCGCTGTCGGGGGAAGGATCTCGAGCCTCGTCCCGACAGCCCTGAAACTCCAGCTGAGGCGGCGGCGCGTCGGGTGGAGGAGGCCAATGCGCTGAAGGCGCGGAAATGGGCCAAATGGGGGTGGGTGCGATTTTTTGCCATCGTTGCGGTGGCGATTGGGTTGAGAATGTTTTTGGAGCGTGGGGAGAGGACGAAGCGGGAGCAGCTCCATCTCGCCCAGGTGGTGCGCGCCTTTACGCAAGATGGCGACTATCGGGCCGTGGCCCGGAAGTTGCCGAAACGCGTGACGGCCGACTATCGCGCGCGCCTTATGGCGACGCTTGTCGACTTCGATGCCGTTTCCTCCCTCTGCCAGGATTGTTCGAAGGCGGAAGGGCTTGATGTCAAGGCGGTTGACGCAATTCTCGCAAAATGCGTGGCGATCACGAACGGTGTTGCCCGGCGTGCGATGGGCCCCGACCGGGACTGCATCCAATTTCGTTGCAAGGCGTTGATCGAGGCCTGCCAATCGGCGAAGTCCTTCTTGGAAAAGTCGCCCAACCCGCAGAATCGCGTCAAGTTTAAGATTTCGGTTGAAACAAAGGTGTCTGAAAAGTTGCAAAAGTCGGACCGATAACAGTCCGAAAAGTTGCAAAAGTTACGTTGACGATGGTCTGAAAAGTTGCAAGTTAACATTTTTCAAAAGAAATGATATTATTGTTGCAAATAATTTTTCTGTAGGACTGCCATGGAACTTCAACGTAAATTCTATCGTTATTTGTTGAATTGGAAAACCGCTCATCAGTATGAATGCTTGTTGGTGAGGGGGGCTCGCCAAATTGGAAAAACCTATATTATTGAGAAATTTGCACGGGAAAACTATACGAATTTCATCGCGCTGAATTTTGCGATCGATCCAACCGCCTGTGAAATTTTCGAGGGGAGTTTGGCGGCGGAAGACATTTATCGCCGTATCTCGGTTTTTGTTCCCGATGTGAAGCTCATTCCGGGAGCGACGTTGATTTTTCTCGATGAGATTCAAGGGTGTGCGAATGCAAGGACGGCTCTCAAGTCATTGGCCTTGGATGGCCGTTATGATGTCGTGGCTACGGGGTCGCTTCTGGGCATCTATCGAGAAGGGTGGAAGTGAACGTAAATTCGGTGCTGCGGTGGGGTGGTTGATCGATGCGTCGTTGGCGCTGAAAGCGGAGGATGTTACGGTTGCGGAGATTCCGCTCGCTGCGCATGTGATGGAAGATCGTTATAAGTTGTATTTGTCAGACGTTGGGCTTTTGAGTGCGATTTTCGGTTTGGAATTCAAACGGCTCCTTTTTAGTGGTCAACTGACGGGAACTGCCAAAGGCGGGCTTTATGAGAATTTCCTCGCGGGGGAGCTGAAAAGCAAGGGCTATCCGATCCGCTACTTCAAAAGCGAAAACGGGGCAAGTGGGATCGAGTTTGTTTTTGAACGAGACGGAGGTGTCGTACCGATCGAGGTCAAAGCGGGGAACGGGGCGACCGTTTCGCTTAATGGATTTCTGAAGGCGGGAAACGTGCCTTATGGCTATAAGTTCATTGAGGGGAATGTGGGAAAAATCGGAAAGAAAGTGACGCTCCCACACTACATGGCGATGTTCATTTGACATTCCCTTGAATGCTGTTTGCGATTGACTTGTTTGCGGGTAAATTATAAAATAACTTCACGTTGTTGAGAAGTGGAATTTAGGAAAGGCGGAAAAGGAATGACAGCGATGAAGATGTGGCGCATCTGTTTGGCCGGTTTGGTTTTTGGGTTTTCTGGTCTTGCGATCGGTGGGCAATTTCCTCTTGTGGCGGAATTGCCGGTTTCGTTCGGCGTTGATTCGAAGGGCGGGAACAGGCTCGACGGCACGTTTCTGGGCGCGCGGGTGTATGCGCGCGAACTGAACCGGCACGAAATCTATCTTCTTTCCCGGAAGGTCGGGGCGAACGTCTCGACGAACGCACTCGTCTGGCAGGGCGTGCCGACAGTCGGCGAGACGAATGCCGTCATCAAAGCGGCGGACTACGCGAATGGCTTTACGTTCGCGTGCTGGGTGACCCTTCAGAAGGCGGGCGGCCGTCTGCTCGACAACGCCACGCCCGGCGGGAAGGACGGTTTCATCATCGACACCTGGCCCGACGCACCGCGTTTCCTGCTGGCCGGTGACAGCGCTACGGCGACCGTGCATCCAACGCCGTTCGCCCTGGACGAGCCGCAGTGCCTCGTGGTGACGCGCGCGAAAGACGGTACATGCGCGGCGTGGCTGAACGGCGTACGGCACGAACCGTTTCCGCGTGTCTCGCATTCGCCGCTGGGTACTGACGCACTCTTCTATCGTCAACCGGCGGAACTCTGGACGCAGGCGCTGCCGGTGGGGAATGGACGCCTCGGCGCGATGGCGTTCGGTTGTGTTGAAAAGGACAGTCTGCAACTGAACGAGAACACGATTTGGACGGGCGGGCCGCTGGCGACCGTCACGGAGGAGATGACGCGCGAGCAGGTGCTGAAGGCGCGCGAACTCGTCTTCGCCGGCAAGGCGGCGGAAGGTTCTGCGCAGTTGCCGAAGAACTTCCTGCAGACGTCGAAGTATCAGCCGTTCGGCGATCTCGTGATCCAGAACATTCTGCCCGAGGGCGAGACGGTCGACTACGAGCGTTCCCTCTCGCTCGATGACGCGATTGCGCGAACCACATTTGTACGCGACGGCATCACATTCACGCGCGAAGTGTTCGCGAGCTTCACGGACGATGTGATCGTGTATCATCTCACGAGCGACACGCCGGGCATGATCACCTTCAACGCAACGCTCACCTCGCCGCACAAGGTGCCCTGCACGACGGAGGAAGGATTGCTCGTGGTACGGGGCACGACAGAAGAGGCCCCCCGTGCGCGCACAACGGCGCTGGCGTTCGAAGGCGTGGCGGCGGTGAAGACCGTCGGCGGTCACGTGTCGGTCGGCGGGGGCACGGTTGCGGTGACATTTGCCGACGAGGCGACCATCTACGTGTCCATCGCGACGAATTACAAGAACTTCCGCGATCTCTCGATCGACCCCGCAAAGAAATGCCGCGCGGCGCTCGCGGCGGCGATGAAGGTGCCGTATGCGGCGGCGAAGAAGGCGCACGCCGCGTTCTATCGCGCGCAGGCCGACCGCTGCACGCTGACGCTCGGGCGCACGTCCACGCCGAACGAGCCGACGGACGAGAAACTGCGTGCCTTCGCGAAGACGGACGACCCCACGCTCGCGGCGCTCTATTTCCGCTATGCGCGCTATCTGATGATCTCAAGTTCCCAGCCCGGTACGGAACCGATCAACCTTCAGGGCATCTGGAACAAGGAGATGACGCCGCCGTGGCGTTCGAACTACACGCTCAACATCAACCAGCAGATGTACTACTGGCCGGCGGAAGCGGTGGGACTGGGGGATCTCGCGGAGCCGATGTGGCGTCTCTGCGACGAACTTGCGGTGACGGGCAGAGAGTATGCGCGCAAGGTCTATGGCGCCGAGGGCTGGACGGCCCATCACAATTCGGACCCCTGGCGGGTGGCTTCGCCGTGCGGCCCGCAAGGGTGTGGCCTGTGGCCCACGGGCGGGGCGTGGCTGGCGATGCACATTTGGTATCACTGGCTCTATACGCACGATCGCGACTTCCTTGCGGGGCACTACGCGACGCTGAAGGGCGCGGCGGACTTCCTCTTGTCGTATCTCGTGCGCGATCCGCTCACGAACAAGCTCACCATCTGCCCCTCGATCTCGCCGGAGAACGCGCCGAAGAGCCCCGACTGGCCGCGCACGCTTACGCACGGCTGCGCGATGGACCATGCAATAACGCGCGACCTCTTCACGGCTGTGGCGGAGGCGACCGAAATTCTCGGTGGCGATGCGGCCTACGCGCAGAAACTGCGTGAGACGGCGGCGGCCGTCGAGCCGCTTCACATCGGCCGCTGGGGACAGCTTCAGGAGTGGACGCAGGACCTCGACAACGAGAACGACCAACATCGTCACACGAGCCATCTCTATGCGCTCTATCCGTCGAATCAGATCACGCCCGAGACGCCGGATCTTTTCAAGGCCGCGCGCGTGTCGCTGGAGCATCGTGGCGACGAGTCGACGGGCTGGGCGCTTGCGTGGCGCATGAACCTCTGGGCGCGCTTGGGCGATGCCGAACATTCGTATCGCTTCTTCCGACAGATGATGCGCCCGATGGGCGACTATAACGGCTACCATGAACGGGGTGGAACCTACGACAATCTGTTCGACGCCTGCCCGCCGTTCGTGATCGACGGCAACTTTGGCTGCACGGCCGGCATCGTGGAACTCCTCCTCCAGACGCATCGCGGCGCGATCGACCTTCTGCCCGCGCTCCCGAAGGCGTGGCCGGAAGGGCACGTGAAGGGCCTGCGCGCGCCGCATGGTTTCGGCGTGGAAATCGTGTGGACGGAAGGGGCGCTCGTCTTGGCGCGCATCTCCTCCGCCTTCGGCGAACCCTGCATGGTGCGCTACGGCGGTAAAACGCTTGAACTCGCGCTCAAGAAGGGCGAGACGCGCGTACTTACGGTGGACGACTTCGCGGCGGTCGTGGGGAAGAAGGGAACGGTTGAGACGGCGGCGCACTTCTGGGAGACGCGTCCCTTGAAGGAGGGTTCGGGCTTCACCTGGTCGATGACGACGCGCCTTGGCGACATGCTCAGGGAAACGGAAACGCTCTTCGGGCCGCGCGATCGCGCCTGGACGATCCTCGGCGCGGAAATCCGCAGCGATGAACATGGCGTGCCTCAGAACTGGTACCCGGGCTATCCCGCGCGGAAGGACATCGTCTTCCAAGTGGTGCCGCCGGCGGATAAGAACCGCGCCGAGGCGGTGTATCAGCTCGCGCACGAAGTCGTGCACGCGCTTTCTCCGGCGCCGGGAACACGCGCGACGGTACTCGAAGAGGGCGTTGCCACCTGGTTCGCCGCCTACTATGCGAAGAAGACGAAGGGTGTAGAGATCCACAGTTCCCGCGCCGACTACCGCGCGGCCCACGCGCGCGTGGCGCAACTGCTCGCGCGCGACCATCTCGCCATCCGCAAGCTTCGCGCCATCGAACCGAACTTCGGCAAAATGACGCCGCAAACGTTCGCGGTCGCCCGCGTGCAGGCAACCCCGGAAGAAATCGCCGCCCTCCTTGCGCCGTTCAAATAAGGAAAAGATCGAAGCGTGAAAGGCGTGATAGTGTTTTACAAGCGGCGGGAGATTTGTTAAAATCTTGAGCGTCGGTAGAAAGGTTCTGTTGATTTCACCTCTTGAATGAGAGCGAGGAAGCATGAAACGTTTGAAATTGTTCTTGTCGTTCGCGGTTGTGGCGCTTGGCGCTATGGGTGCGGGCGAACCGGTGGTGTGCGCTTCGGCGGCGCGGTGGTACGACTTTTCGGATCCCGCCTACTACACCGTTGACGAGAATGGGAACGTGCTCACGGCAGTCGACCGTACGGGCAAGGCCAATGCGTCCGTGAAGACGGCGAATTGCTACGGGAGGATCGTGACGTTCGACGGCCTTCCGGCGCTCGACCTCGGCGCAGTGGGCAGCAACATCGACTACGCCTTCTCCCAGATCGGCTCGAATCACACGCTCTTCTTCGTGGAGGCGCTTGAGGCCTCGCCGGGCGTGTTCCTGATCGGTTCCAATGCGTCGGCCGACTTCGCACGCGGCCCGAACGGCGAATACGCGAATGAGTCCCTCGGCAACATCGGCCGCGCGGTGGTGGGCGTGTATGACAACGGCGTGCGCGTGGATGCCGCGCACACCGTCGTGCCCGCCGGCCGCCGACTCGTTTCCGTGCGGTATCTGAAAGGAGTGGCGAGCGGCACGGTGGCGAATTTCGGCACGGACCGCACCAGCAAGATCGCGGGGACGGAAACGACGTGTTCCGGCGGCAAGAAGGTGTGTGAAATCCTCGTTTTCGCGAACGAGCTCACCTTCGCCGAGTGTACGGAAGTCGAACGCTATCTTGCCGAAAAGTGGTCCATCCCGCCGACCGTCACGGCCTCGGGCGCGCTGCTTGCAAGCGCCCTCCCGCAATACCGCACGGTCTCGCGCGGCGACGTGACCTTCACGGCGGGCACGTCGCTCGGGCTCGATCGGCTGGACGCGGCAACGCCGCCGTTCACGGTTTCGGGCACGCTCGCCTTCGGGTCGGGCTTGACGCAACTCCCGGTGACGGTGGATGCGGGCTCGTTGACCGCTACCGGCATCTATCCGCTTCTTTCGTGGGGAAATCTCGCCGAAGGCGTGAGCGTGGACGATTTCCCGGTCGCGGTGACCAATCTCAACGACGCGTTTGCGTATGAGATCGTGCGCGAGGCGAATCGCCTGGCCTTGAAGGTGGTCGTAGCCGACGGATGGGTGTACTACGACGTGGGCGCGGGCGCGCTCACCTGCGAAAGCGGGAAAAAGTACTACCTCTACGGAAGTGGCGATCAGCCGGTGACGGTGCCGGCGAACGCGACGGTGCATCTGCGTTTTTGCAACTGTTCGATCGTGAACCCCGCCAATTCGGCGCCGGTCGTCATCGGCGCGGGCGCGAAGGTGACGATGGACAACATCGGCACCACCACGCTCTCCGCCGCGACGGCGAACACCAAGAGCGGTATTGAACTTGCAAACAGCGCGGGGACGCGACTTCATCTCGTCGCCGGATCCGGCGCGATGACGATTGCGGCAAATGGCGGGAGTACGTCCGCGTATGGCGGCTGCGGCATCTCTGTGCCGGAACTGGCGGAGTTCGAGATGGACGCTACCAACACGACGATCACGGCTACTGGCGGCTACAAGGCGCCGGGCGTGGGTTCGCGCACGACCGTGCCGAGCGGGCGCATCATCATCAACGCCGGCACGCTCGTTGCCCAATGCAGCGGACAGACCGCCTGTATCGGCACGGGCTGTCAGGACTACCAAAACGGCGCCACGTGCACCTACGTGAAGATCACCGGCGGCACGGTGACGGCGAACAATACCAGCGGCTATGGCGCGGCCATCGGCACGGGGGGCCCCTACCAGGCCAATTCGGGCCGGCTCGAGTATTTTGAAATGACCGGCGGTACATTGAATGCAATTGGCAATGGTGGTGCGGCGATCGGTTCGGGCCCGTGTTTCTCGGGCAAGACGAGCGGATCTGTGGGAACTGTGAAGATTTCGGGCGGTACGCTCAATCTGACCGCCAACAACCACGACTGGGCGACCCCGGCCGTCATCGGTACCGGCGGCGAGCGCGGCAATGGCGCTGGCGGTAGCGGCGCCTTTGAATCGATTGAAATTTCCGGCGGTGCGGTCAACATCAAAGGCGACTATTCCAGCGGTATCGGCGCCGGCTGGGGCAACAAGCGAAACGTCAAGAGCGCCACCAACCAGGGCGTGGTGCGCATCACGGGCGGCCTCATCAACATCTCGCTCACCCATCAGCGCTGGGCCATCGGCGGCCCCGAAGAGGCGGAGGCGGCGAACAAGAATCTCGCCCGTATCGAGATCACCGGCGGCAACCTCTATGCCAACGCGCCGATGCAGATCCAGCCGGTGAACGGCGAGGCGAACGGCGATCGACCCGTCTACGACGCGAACGTGGGGGCCACGTGGGCGACGGTGACGGGCCTTGTCTCGCACCTCGACTATCCGTATTCGGTCGAATACGCGCCCGGGGGAACGACGACGGCGAACGGCGACGGGTTCGCCCATCTCTGGCTGCCGGCGGGCGCGTATCCCTATGGCGACGGCAAGACCGAGTATGACGTCTCGAGTGCGGCGGAACCGGTTCTCCATGCGATGCAGGAGAAGAATATCCGCCTCTGCAAGGCGAGCCAGAACGCGATTCTCACGTCGGGCGGTGTGGAGACGGCGCGCGACATCCGCGTGAACGGCGCGACGCCGAGCGTGGGCGTGACGCTCTCGAACTGCGTCATCAAGGCGACGTGCCCGTTCAACTGCGACGGGACCAATACGACGTGCCGGGTGACGGTGCGCGGCGAGAACACGCTGACGGGCACGGTCGCGAGCGGAACTCCGGTGGCCGCGACGTTGAACATCCCGGAGACCGACGCGTTGGTGTTGGACGGTGATGGCACGCTGACGGTGAACGGTGGCTACAAGAGCGGCGCGATTGGCGCGGCGGGCAGCAAGAACTGCGGCGACATCACGATCAACGGCGGTACGATCACGGCGAACGGCGGCGGCCAGGCGGCCGGCATCGGCTGCGGCGTGGAGGACGGCAAGAACGCCGGCACCTGCGGCCTTGTGACGATCAATGGTGGCACGGTGACGGCAACGGGCAGCGTGGGCAACTGGTATGCGGCCGGTATCGGCGGCGGCACGAGCTGGAACGGTGCGGGCGGCAACCTCAAGGGCTACGTGCAGACGGGCGGTACCGTGTTCGCGTTTGGTGCGGGCGCTGCGGCCATCGGCGGCGGCAGTGGCGGCGCGTCCTCGGCCGCGAACGGCGGCTGGTGCGGGCCTGTGAAGATTTCGGGCGGCGTGCTGGTGGCGGATTCCCAGACCCACGCACCGCAGCTCGATGTGGCGGGTGCGGCGATCGGCGGCGGCGGGAACCGCCATACGGGCGGCAAGGCCGGCTATCTCGTGAGCTACGAGCAGACGGGCGGCACGGTGACGGCGAAGGGCTACCGCATCGGCATCGGCGGCGGCGGCCGCGCGGTGGGGAAGGACACGCAGAACTTCCTGCCGTATAACACGACGGTGACGATTTCGGGCGGTACGCTCGAAGCGACGGGCCTCACCTGGTCGATCGGCGGGCAGGAGACGGGCGAGACCATCAATTTGAAGAGCGTCGAGATCACGGGCGGCGCGGTGAAGGTGCCGAACGGCATCCAGGTGGTGCCGACGGCGGCGAATGGCGAGCGGGCCTGGCTCGGCACGATTCGCGGGTCGGCCTTCCCGAAACCGTACGATATCCTCTTCACCTACAAGGACGGCCTCACCTACGCTTATGCGGGCAACGGATTCGCGGGCGACGAGTTCCTCTCCTTCTATCTGCCGAACGGCCGCTTCAAGAGCGCGAACGGGATTTCGTGGGAGATGCACGATGGCGTCTTGACGCGCGTCGGGTTCGTGATCTTCGTGCGCTGAGGCGCGGGGAGTGGTCGAAGGGCGGCTTAAAAAGGAAAACAGCGATGAAAAAGATGCTTCTTCTTGTTTGCGGGTTCATCGGCGGCATTGCGCTGGCGGCGGATTGGACGGTTGACGGCGATGGCGCGGCGATTCAGAAGGCGATCGATGCGGCGGCGGCCGCAGGCGGCGGGCGCGTTGTGGTCACGCCGGGCGTCCATAAGAGCGGCACGCTCGTTCTCAAGAGCCACGTGAACCTCCATCTTGCGGAAGGCGCGGTGATCTTGGGCGGGACGCGCGTTGAGGACTACGCCGACTTCCCGCGGCGCGTGTG
This sequence comes from Kiritimatiellia bacterium, assembly GCA_045617985.1. Taxonomy (GTDB): domain Bacteria; phylum Verrucomicrobiota; class Kiritimatiellia; order RFP12; family UBA1067; genus RUG572. The sequence goes on along the minus strand of JAZLJP010000214.1, from coordinate 4,538 downwards.
CGCCGTCTCGCCGGAGAGTTCCTACAAGGTGTTTCTGCAGGCGTGGGACGCCGAGGATATCGCCGTCACGGGCAAGGGCGTGATCGACGGTCAGGGGCCGGCGTTCTATCCCGTGAAGTCGGCGCGCGGCCATTGGCCGAAGCCGAAGACGAAGCGCCCGATCATGGTGCAGTTCGTCCGCTGCCGGGGCGTGCGCCTCGAGGGCGTGACGTTCAAGGATAGCCCGTGCTGGACGATGTTCATCCGCCTCTGCACGAACATTGCGGTGGACGGCATCACGGTGGTGGGCGACCAGCGGATGATCAACAACGACGGCATCGATTTCGACAGCTGCAAGCATGTGCGCGTGGGCAATTCGAATTTCAAGACGGGCGACGATTGCCTGATTTTGCGCGCGATGCGCGAGTTGCCGGAAGAGAAGGTGGTGTGCGAAGACGTGGTTGTGTCGAATTGCGTTTTGAACAGCACCTGTCAGACGATCCGCATGGGCTGCTCGTCGGACGACGTCATCCGCAACGCCCGTTTCCTGAACATCAAGGGTTCGGGCAACAACGGTATCTTCTTCGACTATCCCGCGCGCTATCTGCGCCCGTACGACGAGGGCTACATGGATATTTCCAACATCGTCTTCGACGGCTACGAAGGCGCGCTCGCCGGAAGCGCCATCCAGATCGTGGCGGAGCCCGGCGTGAAGATCCGCGGCGTTCGGAATGTGGCTTTCCGCAACTTCAAGGTGAAGAGCCGCCACCCGTTCCGGTTCATCGGCAACGCCGATTCCGTTCTTTCGAACATCACGCTCGAGAACGTGACGGCCGAGATTCCGAATGGCAAAACCTATTCCGCCGCCGCAACCGAACCGCTCACGTTCCGCAACTGCACGTTCAACGGTGCGAAGGAGCCTGATGGCGACAAGGTGACTCCGCGCGGCAAGCGCCAGCCCCTCGTGCGCCGCGCCGGCGGCTCCTGGGAAACCCTTCGCCAGGTGAAGTAGGGTACTTGGTGCTTGGTACTTGGTGCTTGGAGCCGGGTGCCTGATGGCTGGTGTTTGGTAGGGGGCGCACACCGTGCGCGCCGCCCCCCGCTTGAGTTCTTCATAGGGACTGTCCCCACATGCCTCCCACGCCGCGACAGGATTTCGTCCGCACCATAATCTCATTTTGTCTTCATTTCTGGCACGGGGTCTGTCCCCATTCGATTTTGTCCCCATTCGATTTCGATATTTACTGCTAATATATAAAATGATATAATATTGTTTGCTGAAATTAAATAAGGAACGGAAGATGATTCCTCGAGAAACAATCAAGAAAGTTATTGTTGAATGCCAGCAGTTCCTTGAGACAGTGGAACTACAGGAACGGGCGTATGATTTCGAGCCCAAGGGCAAATACGTGATGGTCGGCGTTCGTCACGCCGGCAAGTCCTATTTGCTCTACCAGCGGGCACGGCAGCTGATGGCGGCTGGGCATTCGGTCGAGGAGTTCTGCTATGTCAACTTCGATGACGAGCGGTTGATTGGGATGAAGGCGGAGGAACTGGACGGGATTCTCTCGGCCTATCGTTCGCTGTTCGACCGAACGCCGATTCTGTTTTTCGATGAAATCCAGAACGTGAAGGGATGGGAGCATTTTGCGCGACGTTTGGCGAATGAGAAATATCTTGTGTTCATCACAGGGTCGAATGCCAAGATGCTCAGTTGTGAAATTGCCACGACCTTGGGCGAGCGGTATTTGGCGATGGAGGTGATGCCGTATTCGTTTGGCGAATATGTACGGGCCCACGGGGTGAAATTTGGAAAGAACTGGAAATATGGACGCGAGGCGGATGCCGTAGCCCGATTGTGCGAGAACTATCTTCGGTACGGCGGGTTCCCGGAGGTGTTGGACTATGCCAATAAGAGAATGTGGCTCAATGGCCTTTACGGACGCATCTTCTTCAGTGACATGATTGTGCGCAATGGTATCAAGAACGAGGAGTCGCTCCGACTGTCGGTCCGCAAGCTTGCCGAGAGCGTTGGTCAGCCGGCGGCTTACAATCGGATTGCCAACCTCGTGAAGGCGGCGGGAGCATCGACCACGACCACAAGTGTGAGGGACTATGTGCGCTTCATGCGCGAGTCGTGTCTCGTGTTCTCCGTTACGAATGCCGCGGCGAAATTCGCCGAGCGCGAGTCGGTCAAGAAGCACTACTTCATCGACAATGGGCTTTTGAACATTTTTTTGACGAATCCCGACAGCGCTCTCTTGGAAAACGCCTGTGCGGTGGCGTTGCATCGTGTCTATGGGGATGCACTCCGCTTCTACAATCATCGTGTGGAGGTTGACTTCTACATACCAGACGAGGGGGTGGCGGTACAAGCCTGTTGGTCGATGATGGATCCTCAAACGCGATCGCGCGAACTCAGAGCATTGGAAAAGCTGAATGAACGTCGTCCGCTCAAACGGATGGTCGTCGTGACTAGGGAAGAGGCGGATCGTGTGAAACTGGCAGGTGGGCAAGAAGTCGAAATCGTCCCCTTGGCGAATTGGTTGCTGGAGGTCGAGGAATCTGCCCGGTCTTATGATCGGTTGACGCTTTCTTGAATCCGTGGACAAAATCGGCTCTGCGGACTCTGTGTGAGGAAGAAGTCTCACGCGGAGGACGCTGAGAGCGCGGAGGTGGTGGGGCGGTTGGGGGCCGATATTCATCCACGAATGGCTCCAAACATGCTTTCTCTTCCCTGATGGGCGAGATTATGGTAAAATACCAATCACGTTTGAAGGAGAAGAGAAGATCATGTCAGATAAACGCCGTATTGTTGTTACATCCGCGCTGCCGTACGCCAATGGAGATATCCACCTCGGGCATCTCGTGGAGTATATTCAAACCGACTTCTGGGTGCGCTTCCAGAAGATGCGCGGCAACGAATGCCTTTACATCTGCGCCGATGATACGCATGGTACGCCCATCATGATCCGGGCGCGCAACGAGAAGATCACGCCCGAGGAACTCATCGCGCGCAGCCATGCGACGCATCTGAAGGATTTCACCGATTTCGAAATCGCGTTCGACAACTACTATTCCACGAACTCGCCCGAGAACAAGATGTTCTCCGAGCGCATCTTCGCGGCGATGGAGAAGTCGGGCGCGGTGACGGTGCGCACCTCGCCGCAGCTCTACTGCGAGCATTGCCACATGTTCCTGCCGGACCGTTTCGTGAAGGGCGCCTGCCCGAAGTGCGGCGCCGAGAACCAGTACGGCGATAGCTGCGACAAGTGCGGCAGCACCTACGCGGCCGAAGAGCTCGGCCATCCCGTGTGCACGACGTGCGGCGCGACGCCGGTCGTGAAGGAGTCCGAACACCTCTACTTCGAACTCGAACCGTTCCGCGACTTCCTGAAGGACTGGCTCCCGCAGCACACGACGAGCGACGTATCGAACAAGCTTCTCGAGTGGTTCAACGAGCCGCTCCGCGGCTGGTGCATTTCGCGCGACGCCCCGTATTTCGGTTTCGAGATTCCGGGGCGCCCCGGCAAGTTCTTCTACGTGTGGGTGGATGCGCCGATCGGGTACATCGCCTCGCTCACGAACTGGTGCACCGCGCACGGCGAGAAGATGGAGGACTGGTGGCAGAATCCCAAGGCGGAGCTCTACCACTTCATCGGCAAGGACATCATCCGCTTCCACTGCCTCTTCTGGCCGGGGATGCTTCACGTGGCCGATTTCAAGACGCCCACGAAGGTGTTCGTGCATGGGTTTCTCACGGTGAACGGCGAGAAGATGTCGAAGTCAAAGGGCACCTTCGTGAACGCCCGCACCTACCTCGACCATCTGCCGGCTTCGGCCCTGCGCTACTACTATGCGTGCAAGCTCGGCGGCACGACGGACGACATGGACCTCAACCTGCAGGACTTCGTGCAGCGCGTGAACGGCGACCTTGTGGGCAAGATCACGAACCTCGCCTCGCGCGGGGCGCAGATGCTGAACAAGAATCTTGAAGGCAGGCTCGGCTCGCTTGACGAGGAGGGCCGCCAGCTTGTTGAATTCGCGCGCAGCCGCGCCGAGGCGATCGCCCAGTTCTACGAGGACCGCCGCTTCTCGCAGGTGCCCGTGGAAGTGGCGAAGATCGCCGATGCGGCGAATGAATACTTCGACCGCCGCGAACCGTGGAAGACTGTCAAGACGCCCGAAGGCGCCGAGACCACGCGTACGACGCTCACGACGATCCTGAACGTGTTCCGCATTCTCGCCATCTATCTCAAGCCGATTCTCCCCGCCTATGCGGAGAAGGTGGCGGCGCTCTTCGGTGAAAGTTCCTATGCGTGGGACGATGCCGCGAAGACGGTCGAGAACTGCACGATTTCCAAGTACGAGTACCTCGCTACGCGTATCGACGCCAAGCAGGTGGAGGCAATGGTCGAGAAGGCCAAGGTGAAGCCGGCCGATTCGGGCGAGGTCGCGCACGAAAGCCGCGCCTCCAAGAACAAATGTAAAACGGAAAATGGAAAATGTAAAACGGAAGAAGCCGCGAAACCCGAGGCTCCCGCATTGAAGCCCGAAAT
>JAZLJP010000213.1:0-4424 GCA_045617985.1 Kiritimatiellia bacterium | reverse complement strand
TCGGCGAAACCTACTGCCGCGCAGTAGGTTTGGGGATTCACAGTTGTTTCGCGCCGAAATCTTTACTGGCAGGTGGATCTGTCTGGATTTCGGTGCGGAATCGTTCCATGCCGAAATCTTCACGGGGAGGAACATTGGGGGGCATAATTTGCAGATTGTGGACTAGGGTGCGTCATGGTTGTTGAAATAAGGGGGGGAGATTTCGGTGCCTTTGTTAAAATGTTGGTTTTCATCAACGACAAAGAAAGGAAAATCAATGATTCCAACGATTGAACAGGTGTTGAAATACTATCGGGTGATTGCCCAATCGGAGCGGATGAAGACGGGGCGGCCGGGGGTGGGAACGGTTGAAAATGCCTTGCGGGGGACACGTGCCGTATGCCGGGCGGCGGGGGTGGAACTGGATTCGCCGGTTTCGGTCCTCTCGCGGAAAGCGTTTGACACGGCGCTTTCCACATTTGTCGATTACGGGCTTTCGCGGCTCACGGCCTGGAGCTATGTGTGTCAACTTCGAGCTGTTTTCGCGCGGTGGTGCCGCCCCTATTACGTCGATGCGGGGTGGGAGATCCCGCCTTTGGAGGTGCCGTCTTTTCGGGCGAGCGCACCGCGTTATGTGCGGCCGTCGGCCGAAATCCTCGCACGGGTCAAGGCTTGGTACGCGCGGCAGACGGGTGAATATTGGTTTGCCGCCACGATGATGCTCGAGTTCGCCATGCGTAATGGCGATGTGCTTCGACTCGCGAAGGAAAACTTTGTGACGAAGGACGACGGTGGGCGTCGTGTACGGCATTTCCTCTCCTACACGCCTCATAAAACGGCCCTTACGAGCGGCCGTCGCGTCTATTGGCCAATCCATGAGACCATTTGGCAGCGGTTCGTTGACTATGGTGGACTCGACGGCCTCGATGTGACCGATGAAACGTTCGATGACCTCAACCGCGCCTTGCGCGCACTCGGCCTCCATGGTCAGAAGGGCGCCTATGAACTGCGTAAAATCTGCATCGACCATGTCTACCAGAAATATGGTGCCGAAATGGCAGTCTCCATCAGCGGCGATGACATCAAAACCATTTCCCGCTACTATGCCGATCCCGCTCAACCCAATATCGGGCCGGTTCGGATCATCGATCTGCTCTAGCCCGAAGCTCCACGAAGTCATTTCTCCGCTCACGCTGCGAAATGACTTCGCGAAATTTTTACAAGACCATGTTGCTTAGGACATATTTTCGGTTCTTTTCCGAATGTGGATTTGGTATAATGGGTGCCGACGAGTTTATGGCAGGTAAGAAAGGATGGAGGATGGGAACCGAAGTGGCCGTTGGAAAACGCAAAGCGACGTTGCTGGATTGGTTTTTGCTCATGCGGCCGTGGAGTATCACGGCGCCGCTCATTCCGTTTCTTGTGGGATGGGGAATCGCCCATGGGAACCAGTTGGGTTTGGAGGGGGATCCCATCAGCGCGTTGGGCGGGTCCCTGCGCTGGCTCCTTGCGCTCGTCTCGGGCGTTTTGCTCGTCTATGCCTGCAATCTTTTCAACACCTGGGGCGATGAGATGAGCGGCGTCGATCGCATTCCGGGAGCCTTCCTCACGACGCCTCAGATCCAAGAGGGTAAGATCACGTTGCGCGAGACGTTCGTTTTCGGCTGTGTCCTTTTGGCCCTTGCCGGGCTCATCGGTGTGACGACGCTTCTCTATCGCGAGCAGATGGACCCCACCGACAGTAGTTTCGCCCTCTGGTTCGGAGAGCGCGTGCGGTTCAATTGGGCGCTCTTCGGCGGGGCGGTGATCGGTTTCCTCGGCGCCGTCAACTATTCAACGGGAATCAAATACAAATACTACGGGCTCGGCGTTCCTTTCGTTGCATTTCTCCAGGGGCCGCTCTACATCTTCGTGGTCCTCGCGCTTTTGGCGCCGCAACTGATGAATGGAACCCTCTCTTGTCTGCCGCGACTGTTCCTCCTGAGCCTGCCTGTCGCGTCGCTCGTGGGCGTCATCCTACACGGCAACGACATGCGCGACATCGCCACCGATCGGCGGGCGGGAATCGCGACCTTGGCGGGGAAACTCGGGCCGAAGGGGGCCCTTGTCGTCTTTTTCATCCTTCACCTGATTCCCTATCTCGTTCTCCTCTACAGTCTGTATCTGTTTGTGGGAATAAGCTTGCATTTCGGTGTGGGGCTCGCCGTGAAAGAGACAGGGTGGATGTTCCTTCCTCTTCTCGCCCTGCCGCTCACGGTTCGTCTTCTCCGCACGGCCGCCGTCGAGTATCGTGCCAATCCCGCCTCTCCGAGCTGGCGTACGCTTGAAAAGGGGTCGGGCGGTATCCATTTCATCTTCGGCGTGCTCTACGCCTTTACGCTCGCCAAGATCTATTAGCCGATCTTTTGAATCGATTTGTGTTTTCTTGTCTTCATGTCGGGGAAAGAATGTGTTATACTAATTGGCAAGGAGTTCAACAGATGAAGAATGAAGTTTGCAGGATTTTGGTTGGCTTGGGGTGCCTGATGGCTGCTTCGCTTTCGGCCGCGCCGCTCGAGTGGGCGTTTCCGCTCACGCGCAGCTGCCATGAGGGATTGGCGTTTTCGGACGGTACGACGGGCGTTCTCGTGTGGGGCGGCGGCGATACGATTCGCTTCACGGTGGGGCGTAGTGACCTCTGGGATCATCGGGGCGGCTATCCCTGGCTCCCTTCGCAGAGCTACACGAACATCGTCGACGCCATCCAGAAGGGCGAGAAGGACCGCCTTCTCGGCCTCTTCAAGAAGGAGACGCCGAAGGGCGAGCCGCGCAACCCCTATCTACTGCCTCTCGGCCGCTTGGAAGTGAAGATCCCCGGCGCGACGCTCACGCGCGGCACGCTCGATCCGATGACGGGCCTGGGCGAGCTGTTCCTCTCCGACGGCCGTGCGATTCAGTTGGCGATGTGCGACACGTGGGGCGGCGGACTCTTCGCCGTCCATTTCCCGCCGAACACGCCGCATACGCTCGCGGTGAAGCACTGCATGGAATTCCCGTATTTGCGCAACCACCTTTCGCAGTTGGGATTCAAGCCGGCGGAAAAATGGGGCGCGGCCTCGTTCACGTGGGAACTTCCGAACGACGAGCCCGTGATGTTCCGCGTGGTGGAAGCGACGGCTGAAGATTTGACATTCAAGACGGAGCGGTCGCGCGAGAAGACCTGGGCCTGGAGCGGCCCCGCGCCGATCTACAGGAACGTGCGGCCGATGTCGGAGGCGAAATGGCAGGCGTTCTGGCGGAACGGCGCGCGCATTCAGGTGCCCGATCCCAAACTCCAGGCCGTCTTCGACTACGGCATGTACCGCTTTGGCGCGATGACGAATCCGCAGGGCGTGCCGGCGGGCCTGCAGGGCCCGTGGCTCGAGGACCATGCCCTCGTGCCCTGGAACGGCGACTACCATTTCAACATCAACGTGCAGATGTGCTATTCCCCCGCGTTCCGCGGCGGACACACCGAACATCTCCTGCCGCTCTTCAAGATGGTGAAGAGCTGGTGGCCGCGCCTGCAGGAGAACGCGCGCCTCTTCTGCGGGGTCGAGGACGGTTTCGTGCTGCCGCATTCGGTGGACGACCGCGGCGTGTGCATCGGCGGCTTCTGGACGGGTACGATCGACCATGGGTCCACGGCCTGGGTGGCGGACATGATGTTCCGCTATGTGAAGTATTCGGGCGACCGGGCTTTCCTCAAGACGGACGCCTATCCCTTCATGAAGGGCGCGATGAAGGTCTATCGCACGATGATGGAGGATCGTGACGGCGCGTTGAGCCTGCCCACGGGGCCGTCGCCCGAATGGGGCGGCGCGTCGTTCGAGATGGCCGTCGGGCGCAACCCGAGCTTCCAGCTCGCGGCGGCGCATCGCCTCGCGCGCAATCTCATCGCGGCGGCGAAATTGCTCGGCGAGACGCCGGACCCGATGTGGCTCGACGTCGAGAAGCACCTTCCGCTCGCGGCGATCGACGATGCGGCGGGCGGCATCGAACTCTTCGAGAGGCGTCCCTTCAACGCCTCGCATCGCCACCATTCGCATCTCGCGGGGCTCTATCCGTTCGATATCATCGACTTCACCGATCCGAAGGTTCGCCACATCGTCTATACGAGCTACGATACCTGGATTTCGCGCGGAACGGGATACTGGACCGGCTGGTGCGTGCCGTGGGCGGCGATCCTGAACCTTCATCTCGGCTTTCCGGACATGGCCGTCCGCCTGCTGCACAGCTGGGAGACGTTCTATTGTGACGAGGGGCACGGGTCTCACCACAATGCGGTTCGCTGCGGATTCAGCAACTGGACCGGTGGTCTTGACATTATGCAGATGGACGGACACTGCGCGGCGGTGACGGCCGTGATGGAGATGATGGCCCACGAGGTCAACGGCAAGACAGAGTTCTTCTGCGGCTGCCCCGCC
>JAZLJP010000212.1:0-20375 GCA_045617985.1 Kiritimatiellia bacterium | reverse complement strand
GCAAGGCTGGCGTCCTGACGGACGGGACGCATGGCGGAAAACGGGGAAAACCGATCCCGGACGCACGCCCGGGACGACGGCTCACGCCCCCGGGCGGCCTTTCATCCTCCCAAAACGCCTGAACAGACGTCTTGAGGGCGCATCTCCACCCAAAACCCATCCGCAGCGAAGCAATTTGACGCATCGAACGGTACCTCGCGCCTTGTCAATTCGTGAAGGTCGCCCCGAAGCGACAGCGAAGGGGCAACCTTCACGGATTCAGGTGTTACTTAACAACTGCCGCAGACGGGAAGAAGTACAAGGTTATCTACTATGCCCTTGAGATGATTCTTGCCGTTGGGTTTCGAGTGCGCGGCGTGCGCGGAACGCAGTTCAGGCAGTGGGCTAATACGAGGTGTTGTCTGGCCCGGGTCGCGTGAGTCATGAAAAAGCCGTTGAGGTGTCGAACGCGCGCTATGATGCGTTTGACGAGCGGAGAAAGCAAGAGGAGGCACGTCTTGCGGATGAAGCGGACATGGAGGAGTTGCGTATTTTAGGCGATGAGTTCGACTGGGCAATGGTGCGAGGCGGTTGCGCGGGCTTCGCGCCTTGGGCCGGGCGGCGCGGGCGTTTCGACGTTTATGAGCCCTTGTGAGAAGGCCTGCGGCCATGCGCTGGGGTTTTCGGGCGGGCGTTGGATCGTTCTTTTGCCGGAGGGCTTCGGCGAGCGATGGCACCCTGGGCAGATGGACATCGAGCGTCTCTTGAAGGCGAATCGCGAACTTGAAGAAATCTCGGGCGAAGAAGCCTGCGGATTTGCTTCTCCTGTTCGGATTTTGCTATAATGTTGTCGATTTCTGATTTACGAAAAGAGGGAAATGAAATGATGCCAAGAACGACAAAGAATCGTAAGACTGTTGTTGGAAATTTTCGTGTGTTGGGGTTGATTGCTTTTGCGCTGGCGGCGGCTTTCGCGCGGGGCGAGGCGAAGGTCGTTCCTACGGGGGCGGCGGAACTGCTGTTGCCGCAGAAGACGCTTCTCGATGTGCAGACGAATGCGGTGTGCGCTCGCACGGTGGGGGTCTACTTCTTCCCGGGCGAGTTGTTCGGCGCGCGGAAGACGGTGGTGGCCGGTACGGCGGCGCGCCCTGAAAAACTGCATGTCGAAATGCAGTTGAATGCCTCGGGATTCCTGAAGTGCGTGGTGCTGGAACTCACCGAAGGGAAGGGCGGCGTGTGGGGACGCACCTTGGCGGGGTGCTACCTGCCGGCCGCCGCGCATGATTATGGCTTTGCCTTCGAGCGGCCGGACGGTACCTTCGCGGGCTCTCCCATGAAGACGGTGGCGAGCGACAAGGGACTTGGCTATGGCGTGCGCGACCTTACGCTCATGCCGCTCGAGGTGCGCGGGCCGGGCGTCGATTGCGAGCGAACCGTCTCTAGCCCGGCGGCGGCGATTGCGGCGGGGCGGGGCGTCATTGCGCGTTTCGCCGGAAAAGAGGTGGCCGACTCGCTGCGCCTCGAGCTCATTCCGTCAGCGCCGGGCGGGCGGCCGGTCTTTGAGATTGCGGACGGCGGGCGCACGCTTCGCGCCTCGGACGCGGCGACCTTGGCGAAGGCGTTCTACACGGATGTCACGCGCAAGGGCGCGGGCATTTGCGCATGGGGCAACAACCGCTTCGACCGCAAGGCCTGGGAAGCGTCCGCCCCCGACCTGCGCGTGGTTTCTCCCTATCGCCGCCACGCCTACATGCAGGTGTGCGCGATGGGCTATACGACGCCGTTCTGGGACGAGGCACGCTGGATGGAGGAAATCGACTGGATGGCGCTCCACGGCTTTGACCTGCCGCTCGTCTATCCGGCCTACGACGCGATTTTCGCCCGGGTGATGAAGAAGCTCGGCCTGACCGAGAAGGAGATCGAAGATTCCTTCAGCGGCCCCGCACATCTGCCGTGGTCGCGCATGGGCAATACGTCCGGCGGGCCCGACCGCACGCCGCCCCAGTGGCTTGCGCGCTCGATCCGCATCCAGCACGCGATCATGAAGCGCCTGCGTGAACTCGGCATGGACGCCGTGCTGCAGGGTTTCGCCGGCGTCGTACCCAAGGGGCTTCGCCGCGTTGCGCCGCAGGCGAAGATCGTCAAGACCGGCTGGGGCTGGGGTGGCCACCACGCGTGGTTCGTTCTTCCTGAAGATCCGCTTTTCTCGCAGATCGGTACGGACTTCATCCGCGAATGGGAAAAGGAGTTCGGCCCCGGCACCTATTATCTCGCCGACAGTTTCAACGAGTGCGGGCTTCCGTGGAAGGACGAGGCCGCCATCCTGCGCGGGCTCAAGGCCTGCGGCGCGGCCACCTACAATTCGATGAAGGCGGCCAATCCCAATGCGGTGTGGACGCTCATGGCCTGGATGTTCCTCGACACGGGAACCTGGACGCCCGAACGGGCCAAGGCGCTGCTCGACATGGTGCCGGACGACAAGCTCTTTGTTCTCGAAATGGCCGTCAACAACTATTCGTTCCGCGAGAAGCGCGTGCAGTGGGGCTGGGTGCGCCATTCGGGTTTCCACGGCAAGCGGTGGACGTGGAGCACGATTCCGAACTTCGGCGGCAACACGCTCTTCACGGCCGATTTGGGGTTCTATGCGAACGGCCATCTGCCGGCGCTCGCGAGCCCCCTGCGCGGCAATCTCTTCGCCTACGGCACGATGCCGGAAGGGATGGAACAGAACGACACCGTTTTCGAACTCGTGTCGTGTGCCGGGTGGAGCGACCGCCTGATCGATACGGACGCCTGGCTCGCGAACTATTCGCGTTGCCGCTGGGGGCTCGACGGCGATCGGACCGCCGCCTATTGGCAGGCGATGCGGCGCGGCTATTACGGCAAGTGGAACAACGACATCCCCGCGAAACACGTCCACTTCAATTGGATGCTGGATCCCTTCAACGTGAAGGGCGAACCCTACGGGCATAACGATCATCAGGCGGCGCTTCGGGAAATGCTCTCCCTCGCGCGCGAGCAGGGGGAGCGCGCGAACGCGCTTTTCCGGGCGGACTTCGCGGTGCAGGCGGCACATGAGGCGGGCCAGGTGGCGGAACTCCTCCTCGCGACGGGAAAGCCCGTGGATGCCGATCAGGCCTATCGCCTTCTCGAAGGGGCGGATGCCGTTCTCGCGGGCCATCCCACGCATGACGTGCGGCGGTGGATTGCCGCCGCGCGGGCTTGCGCCGAGGGCGACGAGGCACTGGCGAACGCCTACGAAACGAACGCCCGGCGCATCATTACGACGTGGGGCCCGGCCTTGGACGGGTATGCCGCGCGGTGCTGGAGCGGCACGGTGAAAGACTACTATCTCGCCCGTCTGCGCCTTGTGCGCGCGGCCAAGAAGAAGGGCGCCAATGCCAAGGCAGAGCTCGCCGCCTTCCAGGCCAAGTGGATCGACGGCCGCCTTCCGATCGCGCCGCCATCTCCCGGCTGGACGTGCGAAAAACTGGCGGATGAGACCTTGGCGCTTGGGCGGCGTTTCCTCCGTTAATTGCAGAACGCTTCGCGTTTGCGCCAAGCGCGCATCGAAATGCCCTCGTGGCGAAGGAAGGTGTTTTTGAGGGTGTTGACGTTGCCCCACCCGCATTCGATCGAAATCTTGTCGATCGGATCGCGGGAGGTTCGGAGGCGGCGTTTGACTTCGTCGAGCCGTACGCGCAAGATGGCGGCGTAGACGGATTCGTGCTGGAGCTCGCGGAAGCGAAGGGTGAGCAGGGAGGTGGAGACTTTCAGGTGGCTGGCGACATCCGGTACGTTGATTTTACGTTTGGCGTTCCGGTCGATGAAGGCGAGGGCCTTCTGTACGAGGCGGCCGGCCTGAGAAAGCGGGAACGTCGATTCGCGATGGACGACCGCCCTCACGCCCACCTGGATGGTGCGCGCTTCATTCGTACGCCCGGCCATGAGGCGTTCGAGTTTCTCCGCCGCAAGGAAGCCTTCGCGCATGAAGTTCGGCTGGATGGACGAGAGCTTTGGGTCGGTATTCTCGCAAAGGAGCGGATCGTTGTTGACGCCGAGAAGGGCGATTTCGGCGGGGATGCGCAAACCCACTTCGCGGCAGGCATCGGCGACTTCGAAGGCGCAGTCGTCGCATGAAGCGAAAATGCCACAGGGATGGGGGAGCGTCTTGAGCCAGTTCTGGAGTGTGGCGCGATCGCCTACGCGGTCCTGGAAATGGTCGTAATCGAACATGTGGACGGCAAAGCCCGCGTTTGTGAGCGCGTCGCGGAACACGCGCCCGCGATCGACGCTCCAGGCCTCGTTCGTCTGATAGCCCACATAGCCGTAGCTCTTGCAGATGCCTTGGGAAAGAAAGGTGGCGGCCGCTTCGTTTCCGATGGCGGTGGCGTCGTTGTAAATCGAAAGCGTGCCTTTTTCGCGCGCGGCAAGGAGGCTGTCGTCGATATCCATGAGCACGGCGGGGCAGTCGGTCTTCGCGAGTTCGCGCAAAGCGTCCTCGACGCCCGGAATGCCGATGATGAAACCGTCGACGCCTTTGGCGAGTTCGGCACGGAACGCCTCGGCCGTACACTCGTGGCGTGTGCGTAGGATATGCAGGCTCCAGCGATGGCCCGTAGCAAGGTATTCGAAGATCCCGTTGAGTTTGTCCTGCCCGGCGATGCCGGCCATGCGGAGGGCGACGACAACGCGCCGTGCGGGCGTGGAGACGGTAGTATACTGGCAACGTTTCATGAATATATTATAGCAAATTATTGCTGAAAATGTGTGGTTTTTATTCGTGAGGTTTGGTTCGCGGAAATGTAGTTATCGGTTTGGTCGGGCAGGGGCATTCTCTTTGTGGAAATCATGTCATTGACGTTATTGAAAGGATGTGCCGTTTTATGAGGAAAAGACTACCGAAAAAAATGAAATTAGTATATAATATAATTGCATGCAAAAAATTTCCTCTAGATCGGTTGGCTCGTTCCTGCTTGTCATGGCGGGATTGGGCGGTTTTCTCTATGGAGTCGACTTCGGGGTCATCGCCGCAGCCGAGCCCTATCTGATGGCGCTTGGCCTTTATTCGGGCGCGAAGGTGAGCCTTGTGGTGGGCGCGGTACTGGTTGGCGGGTTGCTTGCTTCGCTCACGGCCGGCATCCTCTGCGATCGGCTGGGGCGCCAGAAGACCATTCTCCTTTCTGCCGGATTGTTCCTCGTGGCGATTCCGATCGTGTGCCTGGCGCTCGATAACTTCCTGGTGCTGTTCGCGGGCCGTATTCTGCAGGGCATGAGCGCGGGCTATATGGCCGTGGCGATGCCGATGTACCTCACCGAGACGCTGCCGGCGGAAATCCGCGGGCGGGGTACGGGCGTCTTCCAGACGTGCCTAGGGATCGGGCTTGTGGTGGCGGCCGGGGCGGGGTGTCTCATCGCAAGTCTGATGGGGGCGTCGGACAAGGCAGGCATGACGCCGGAATTGCTGGCCTCGGCCTGGCGCGCCAATTTCTGGTGGACGATGGCGCCGGTCGCCGTGCTCTTCGTCGGCTCGCTCTTCCTCAAGGAATCTCCGGTGTGGAAGAGGCATGTTCAACGTTCGACGTTTGAAGTTCGGCGTGCGGGAGGGGACGATACGGGCATTAGGCCTGAGGCCCTTGACTTTGAATCGGAAACGCTGTTGCAACGGAAATACGTCCTGCCGTTTCTGCTCGCGTGTGCGGTGCTGACGCTCAATAAGACGACGGGCATGAGTTCGTTTACGAGCTATCTCGTCTCGATTCTGCAGAAGTCGGGCTTCGAGGGGATTCTCGCGAACTACGGCCAGCTCATCGTGAAGCTGACCAATGTCTTCATGACCATCGTCGCGGCAGCCCTCATCGACCGGAAGGGGCGCACATGGCTTCTCAAGGTTGGAACGGGCGGCATGGCGATCGGTCTTCTGGCGATCGGCGGGGTGTTCCTCGCAATCGAACGCTTCGGGGTTGTGGCGGGCAATGCGACGGGCGTCGTCACGTTGGTGCTTTTCTTCTTCATGTACTGCTTCTACGCGCTTGGGCCCGGCATTTGCGTGTGGCTGGTCCTTTCGGAGCTGATGCCGCAGCGCATTCGGGCGAACGGCATGGCGATTGCGCTGTTCATGAACCAGCTTGTCGCCTGCGGCCTCGCCTCGTCGTTCCGTCCATGGGTCGAGGCGTGGGGGTGGAGCAGCATGTTCTTCTTCTTCGCCCTGAACGGCGTACTCTATTTCATCGTCGCCTGTTTCATCCCGGAGACGAAGGGCAAGACCCTGGAGGAACTCGAAACGCTTTTTGAAAGGAAAAAATGAAATGATCACGGAAACGTCAATCAGTTACTACGGCCTCAACTATGTGGAACACGCGGAGGCCGATTTCAAGGAAATGAAGGCGCATGGCGTCACGCAGGTGATTCTCGCCGTGACGGAATTCGATTTCGACTTCTGGCGGCCGAACATTCCGAAGATCGTTGAAAAGGCGCACGAACTCGGGCTGCGCGTGTTGATCGATCCGTGGGGCAACGGCAAGTATTTCGGCGGCGAGCAGGTGTCGAAGTTCCTGCAGGACAATGTCGAGAACCGTCAGGTGAGCGCGCTCACCGGCGAGAAGCTGCCGTATGCCTGCTTCAACACGAACAGCTACCGCGACTATTTCAAGAACTTCTGCACGACGCTTGCGCGCGAAGCGAAGCCGGACGGTTTCTTCTGGGATGAGCCGCACTATGCCTTCCCGAAGGGCATTGCCTCCATCACCGGCGGCGTGGCTGACGACTGGACGTGCTATTGCCCCGTGTGCCGCAAGCGTTTCGAAGACTACTACGGCTATCCGATGCCGCGCTACATGACGAACGACGTCAAGCAGTTCCGCTGGCGCGAGGCCCTGGTGGTGCTGAGTGAAACCTCGAAGGCGTTGAAGGAAATCGATCCGAAGCTCGAAATCACCTGCTGCGTCCACGCTACGCAGAACGGCTATTATGTGAGCGAGTACCGCGGCTATGACAATTGGGACATGGTCGGCGCCTGCCCGTACTTCGACGTCTTTTCGACGACGATCGTCAACTGGGCGCTGCCGGAGGATTTCTATCGCGACATCACGGCCCGCACGGTGGCGATCGCCAAGAAATACGGAAAGAAGTCCGAACGCTGGCTCATGGGCTACTACAAGCAGCCGAAGGATTGGGCGCAGGTGGATAAGTGGGTGGATATCGCCGTGGAGGCGGGCGTGGACCGTATTGCGGCGTGGACCTATCGTGGCGGCTACGGTACCGTGGTCGGCGCGCCCGATGCGCTCAAGCTCTGGGACACCATCGGCGCGAACTACAAGCGCGTGTGCAAGGGACGTTGAGGGGGCGCGACATGGAAAACCGGATTTTGAGAGTCGCCCTTGCGGCGGTGGCGGCCTTGGCCGGATACGGCCTCTTGGCCGCGCCGTATCGGTTTGCGATTTCCGCCGACCGGGCGGATTGCCGCTACGCGCTTGGTGCGGAGGCAACGTTCACCGTGAAGTGCTTCGATCTCGCCAAGGGCGGGAAAAAGGCCGGCGGCGAGGTGGAGATCCAGCTTGACGATTTCGGAAGCGACGTGCGGGTGAAGCGCAGGGTCGATCCCGCGAAGGAGAACCCGATCGTCGTGCGCGGCAAGCTGGATCGCCCGGGTTTCCTGCGCGTTGTGGCGCGGAATCCCGGAGTCGGGCCGACGCTCTTCAGCGAAGGGCGGGGGAACGAGGTGTACGCGGTTGGCTATGCGCCGGAGAAGATCGTGCAGAGCGTGCCGCGCCCGGCGGACTTCGTCTCGTACTGGCGCGGCGAGCAGGCTCGGCTAGAGCGCGAGGTGCCGCTCGACCCGAAAATCGAGAAGGTCGAGTCGCGTTCGCAGGGGGCGTTCAACTTCTACCTGATCAGCTTCGCGACGTTCCACGGTAAGCGCGTCTACGGTGCGCTCACCGAACCGAAGGCGCCCGGAAAGTATCCGTTCCTCTTTACGGTTCCCGGCGCGGGGCCGTCCTGGCCCGTCAACGTCATGCCGCAGGAAGCGGGGATGATCAGGGCCGTGATCAACGTCCATCCCGAGCCTGTGCCGCAGGATAAAAAGGCCGCGGCAAAGACCTATCCGGGCGGGGAATATCCGATCTGGGGCATTCAGAAGAGCCGTGAGGACTACTTCTTCCACGACATCTGGCTGGGCATCGACCGGGCGGTGACGTATCTCGTCAAGCGCGACAACGTCGATCGGACGCAAGTCCTCTACTCGGGCGGCAGCCAGGGCGGCGGGTCGGGGCTCGCGCTCATGGCGCTCAACGGCGCCTTCACGCGCGGCTTCGTGGGCATTGCGGCGATTACCGACCTCACCGGTTGCGAGATCGGCCGAATCTCCGGCTGGCCGCGGATTTTGGAGCGCACGAAGATGGCGGGCGCCGCGCGGAAGAATGCACCGTATTTCGACGGGGCGGATTTCGCCTCGATGATCACCATTCCGATTCGCATGAGCGCGGGATTTGCAGATACGTGCTGCCCGCCGCCCGCCGTCTATTCGGGCTTCAACGCGCTCGCCTCGAAAGACAAGGCAATTCTCGTAAGCCCTGGCGTTGGGCATTGGACGCCTCCGGCAAAGATGAAACAGATCGACGCCTGGTTGCGGGCCGGTACTGGCAAGTAGGCGAAAATCCCGTGGGGACAGACCCCAAAGATCCCGTGGGGACAGACCCCAAAAGGTTCCTAAAAAGATCCCGTGGGGACAGACCCCAAAAGGTTCCCGTGGGGACAGTCCCCAAAAAGATCCCGTGGGGACAGTCTCCAAAGATCTAGTGGAGATCCCGTGGGGACAGTCCCCATGTGATGGCCCGGGTCATGCCAAAGTTTGGAAAATCTAGTATAATATCGTCAAAAGAGAGAAAAGGAGTCAAACCATGTTGAACGACTACGGATACATCGATGCGGCGATTGCCAACATTAGGAAGGTCGCCGATGAACAGGCCGCGAACATCCAGAAGGCCGGCGCGCTGATGGCGGATGCCATTGCCGCCGATCGGCTCATCAACGTCTACGCGGGCGGCGGCCACACGACGCTTGCGATGGGCGGGATGTTCTTCCGCGCGGGAGGGCTTGCGAACATCAATCCGCTCATGGAGACGGCGCTTTCCGTGTTCAACCAGGCGCTCAAGTACCTTGAGCTCGAACGCACCGTGAATTTCGGCGCGTCGATCATCAAGTACTACAAGATCCAGAAGGGCGATGTGGTGATCTTCTTCCACAATATCGGCATCAACCCGGCGACCATCGACGCGGCCGAGGAGTGTAAGAAGCGCGGCGCGAAGATCATCGCCGTCGCCTCCTCCTACTGGCAGAATGAAATGCCGAAGGACCATTTCATCCGCCACCCGAATGGCAAGAATCTGTTCGACTATGCGGATGTCTGCATCGACGACTACAACCCCGTGGGCGATGCCGTCGTCAACCTGCCCGGCATGACCACGCCGATCGGCCCGGTTTCGAACGTGGTCGATTTTACGATCGCCCACCTCCTCGAAATCGAGTGCTGCCGCCAGTGCGTCGAGCGCGGTCTCGTGCCGCCGGTCTGGAACTCGGCGAATGCGCCTGGCGGCGACGCGAAAAACGCCGCCTACCTTGAAAAGTACCAGCCGCGGGTAAAATGCCTGTGATGTATTATTGATCTTATAGGGAATGAAATGATATAATACAACCATTGTTTGTTCCCTATAAGGCATGTTATGGTCTATCGAACGAAAGAAGAGATCTTGAAGGTCCTTGGTGAAAATCTCAAGGCCATGCGGTTGACTTTGAATATTTCGCAGCAACGGGCTGCCGATCAAAGTGGTATTTCACTGAAGGCCATCAGGAATCTTGAAAACGGCATGAATTCATCAACGGAATCGTTGGTGAGTTATTGTAGGGTTTTGCGTAAGACCGATTGGATTATGCTTCTGGCTCCGCCAGAGCTTGATGATGCGCTCTTTGATGGGGCTGGAGAGGGAAAACGCCGCCAGAGGGCCATGTCGCCGCGCAAGGAGGTGCCGCATGGCTGAATTACGGCATGTACAGCGTATCCTGGTCTCGCTTTGGGGGCAGCGCGTTGGCGTGATTGCGCCCGTTCCGAATCGGGGGTATTACGCCTTTCGGTTCGAACGGTCTTTCCTCCGTTCAGGCATTCAGATTTCGCCTCTCATGATGCCGCTTCGTGCGGAACCTTACGTTTTTCTTGAGTTGCCGAGAAATGAATACGATGGTCTGCCGCCCGTGTTTGCCGATTCGTTGCCGGATGCCTTTGGAAATGCGATGATCGACCGTTGGATGGTTCAGCATGGCTACTCCAAGAGCGAAGTGACGGCGTTGGATCGGCTCGCCTACATCGGCCGGCGGGCGATGGGGGCGCTGACATATGAGCCGGAGCGCAGTGCGGGGCGGCCAACGGCGTTGGATCTTCGGCGTCTCGTCGAGGACGTACGGCAGATTCAGAATGGTGAATTGGCGGGCAAGGACGAACCCGATGCACTCCGTGAAATCATTCGGATCGGGTCTTCGGCGGGGGGCGCTCAGGCGAAGGCGGTGATTGGATGGAATCGCGCCACAGGGGAGTTCATGCTTGGCGATCGTGAGCTTCCGGAGGGGTTCGAGCATTGGATCGTCAAGTTCACGCCCGAAGCATATCCCTGGCGCGGGGAACGCGAATATGATTGCTATCTGAAGGCGAAGGCGGCCGGATTGAATGTGAGCGAGGCGGTGCTGTATGAACTGGATGGCCGCCGACACTTCATGACGAAACGTTTTGATCGTGATGGAGGTCGTCGGCATCATCTGCAAACGCTCTCCGCTATGGCGCATTTCCCGATGGCGGTCCCCATGGAACATCGTACGTATGAACAGTTGTTGATGACAATCGACGAACTGGGGATGGACTACGATGTTCGCGAAGAGGCGTTTCGGCGCATCGCATTCAACGTTGCCATTAACGAGTGTGACGATCATACGCGGAATTTCTCTTTTCTGTTGCGTGAGGGCGGTGAATGGGAACTGGCGCCTGCCTACGATCTAACGGGGGCGGATTTCCCGGCGGACGATCCGTGGAGCGCGCATGGTGGCTCACACCAGCTCTCGGTGAACGGGAGGTTTACGCATATCACAGATGACGACTTGCTTGCGGTTGCGGACCGTTTTGCGATTGGTACGGCACCCAAGGTGTTGAAGAAAGTCAAGGAGGTTTGCGGAAAATGAGCGCATATCTTGATGCCATTACATCCTTGCTCGCGCGGATTGAACGCGAGGAGGCGGCTGGCCTTGCGGCCGCTGTCGAGGCGGTAGGCGATGTCATCGCGCGTGATGGCCTCATCCACACCTTCGGGTGCGGCCACTCGCATCTGCCGTGCCTCGATACGTTCTACCGCGCGGGCGGGCTCGCGTGTGTTTCGCCGATTCTCGACGAGGATCTGATGTTGCACAACGGGGCGGCGAAGTCGAGCCGCATGGAGAAGATGGGCGGCATTGCGGCGGAGGCGTTTCGTCGTGCAGGCGTTGCGAAGGGCGACTTGATGGTGGTCGTTTCCGCTTCTGGCAAGAATGCCGCGCCGGTTGAGATGTGCGAATGCGCGCGTGCGGCGGGCGTGAAGCTCGTCACCATTTCCTCCTCCGCCTACCTGGACCACGGGGCCAAGCTGCTTTCGCTTGGCGACATCGCCATCGACTGCAAGGTCCCCTACGGCGACGCCGTCATCGCGGTGGGCGAGGCGCGAATGGGAGGGCTCTCCACCTACGCCTCGCTCTTCATTCTCAACACGATCTTGATCGACGGCGCGAAGCTCGCCCACGCGCGCGGAGTTGTGCCGCCCATCTACATCAGCGGCAATGTGGAAGGCGGCACCGCTCGAAATGTCGCATTGGAGGAGCGTTTCTTCGGCCGAGTGAAGTGTCTTTAAAATGGCGAAGATTGCGGTCATAGGATTGGTTGGTGAATCGGTCTTCATGGAAGTCGAGCGCTTCCATGAGGGCGGTGAAACCGTTCATGCGCGCTCGCTTTACCGCGAATACGGCGGGAAGGGGTTCAACCAGGCTCTTGCCGCCGCGCGGTGGGGCGCACGGGTGGCGTTCCTTGGCGCGGTGGGTGCGGGGGAGGCACGCCGGGTGGCCGGGGCCGTTGGGGCGGAAGAGGGGCGGCTCGCGCTCCATCTGAAGGAAAAGGCGGGGGCGGGCGCGTATGCGGCGATCCTCACGGATCGAACGGGCGCGAATCGGGTCACGGTGTGCCCGGGTGCGGTGCTGGAGCCGAATGACGTGGACGCCTTTTCGACGGAAATCGTCTCGGCGGATGTGCTTGTTCTTGGCCATGAGGTGCCCGAGGCGGTGAACGAACGGGCGCTTGACTACGCGCAGGCGAACGGGGTGAAGGTGGTTTGCAACCCCGCGCCGGTGCGGCCGCTCTCGGCGAAGATGCGGGAGGGCGTGACCCTCTTCACGCCGAATGAATTCGAAGCCCTCCCGCTGCAGACGCTCGAGAACGTCGTTGTCACGTTGGGCGCAGACGGTTGCCTCGTTCGGTCGCGGGGGCGCCATCTCTCCGGCGTGAAGGTGAAGGCGGTTGTCGATACGACCGGCGCGGGAGACGTCTTCAACGGGGTACTCGCGGCGATGCTCGCCGATGGCGCGGATTTGGAGGCGGCATGCGCGGCGGCCAATCGCGCGGCGGCCTTCAGCGTGACGCGGCGGCATGTGCTGCCGTCGATTCCGCGCCAGGCGGATCTTGGACAATTTGAAAGTGAAAGAAAGGAGAGGTCATGAACCTCAAAAAAATGAACAAGGGACTCGACTTCCTGCGCGGCAAGTACGGTGCGGGGAAGGGGTCTATCACGGTGAAGGACGGACACTGCTACGTCGGCAAGACGCCGCTTCTGCCTGGCCGGATGGAACGCAAGATCATCGAACTCAAGAAGATGACCGAAAACGGAACGCTCGAGGGCGTTTCGACGTTGCGCTTCGCGAGCTTCGCGCCGAAAGGCACGGACATGAAGGCCATGCTCGCGAAGGAACTGGATCTCGCTTCGCTTCTCGGGGCGGCGGACGTGACGCGCGTCATGGCCGTTGCGAACGGCGCGGCGATCAACGTGCTCGCGAAACTCGCGAACGACGTCAACGTGTCCATTGAAATCGGCGCGGGCCTGCCGAAGGGCGAGGCGGCGTACGACCGGCACGAAATCATCGCCAAGCGCGGCGTCGCGTGCGATCAGACGGTCGACACCCACACGCCTCACGTGTCGATCCGGTGCTGGGACGAGACGGGCGCGAACGATTTCACCGATGTCGATACCGAACTCTTCGGCATGACATACGAGGAAATCTGGAACGTGCGCGCGGCCTTTGCGCTCCTTCAGAAGCGCGCGAGCGCGAAGGTGTGGAGGGCTGCGTGGGCCAAGGCCGCGAAGGCCGCCGATCTCGCGTTTAAGAGCGACGCGGCCAAGGCCGCGAAGACGATCGCCCTCAAGAAGGGCATTTCTACCGTTGAGGCCATCAAGACTGCGGAGGTGCGCTAATGAAACCCGTGAAGATTGCGATGATGGGCATGACCCACGGCCATACCCGCAAGTACTACCAAACGCTTCTCGACAACCAGAAGCTCGACTGGGTGGCCAGCTGCGCGCAGGATGCCGATGCGAAGGCGACCTACGAACTCTACAAGACGGGCGTGCCCTGCTACCTCGATCCCGAGGAAATGTATCGCGAGCATCCCGATATCGAAGCGGTGGTCATCGCCAGCGCGAACGACCAGCACTTCGCGCAGATGAAGTGGTGCGCCGAGAAGGGCATCCACATTCTCTCCATGAAGATCCCGACGTTCGACATGGCGGAATACGACGAGATGATCCGCATGGTCGACAAGGCCGGCATCGTGTGCCAGATCGAACTCGAGATGCACTACAATCCCGTGGTGAAGCGCCTCAAGAAGCTCATCGACGACGGCGCCATCGGCAAGATCAAGTCCGTGCAGGCAACGAACATCACGCTCTCGCCCGTGTGGGCGTTCCCGTGGCAGGGCGATCCGCAGGCGAGCTTCGGCAAGGTCGTGCCGCTCAAGAAGGACGATCCGCGCTTCCGCGGCGGCGCGCTCTGCGACCACCCGCACATCTTCGACCTCATTCGTCACCTCACGGGGTCGTCCTTCGACTACATCTTCGCCGAAGTCGCGCCGAATCTGCGCGACGGGCTCAAGGTGGAGGATATGCTCATGGCCGTCGGCAAGATGAAGGACGGTACGGCGTTCCTGTTCGACCCGAGCTGGTCGCGCCTCGAAGAGAAGCTGAAGGTGCCGGGCCCGGGCTGGGAACGCTTCCCGAAGCGCATGGAAGTGAACGTGACGATCACGGGCGAAAAGGGCATGCTCACCTGCGACTGCTTCGGCCCGAACGTCTACCACAACGGCGCGCCGAACGACCGCTACACGGTCCAGTACACGTATTTCGACGAATGGGTGGGATTGATCGACGAATTCGTTGACTGCATCCGCAACCACAAGATGCCGCTCATCAACCTGAAATGGCACAAGGAAACCATTCAGGCGATGCTCGGCTGCTATGAGTCGATTGAGACGAAGAAGATTGCCAAAATCGGTTAACAGATCGGAATTGACATGAAAAACATCCTGATGGTAGTCTCGTTTGCGTCTGCCGTGCTGTGCGGCGGCGTGGCCTTTGCCTATTCGCCGGCGTCGATCGTCTTCGATTCGCCAGCCGAAACCGACCGCGGGTCGATGTTCCTCGGCGACGGCGAAGTCGCCGCGCTCGCTTGGATTTCCGCCGATGGCACGCTTCACACCGTGCTGCAGCGTACGGACAGCTGGGACGAAGCCGGCCGCCACATCAAAGTGGGGCAGATCGACTACGCCACGGCGGCCCCGGTGGATGCAGGCAGCTACCGTCAGGAGCTCTCGCTCGCGCGCGGCGACTTCAACGCCGCCTGGAAGAGCGGTGGGAAGCCGGTCTCGGTTCACTACCGCGTGCAGTGGGGCGATGATCATCTCGCCGTGTGCGAGGTCACTGGCGCGCCCAACGCTTCCGCCAAGAACGTCAACTGGCGTTTCTTCCCCGGCGGTTTTATGGAGAAGCCCGCGAAGGACCTTGAAATCAATTTCAAGTACTCTAGTGCGAAGCTCGCGTCCGACGTGTTTACGCTCGCTGTGTCGGCCGACCGTGCGCTTGCGGGCCTCCCAGCGGGGATGTTCGGCTGGTGCCATGTGAACGACAATCGCACGGCGGATAAGCTCTTCAAGTTCGTCGACGAAACTCAGGGTCTGGCGGGCCTGGGGCGGCCGCGCATGTTGAACGACCGCGTTTTCGGCGCGATCACCCGTGCCGAAAAGAGCGCGGAGAAAACGCTGTTCCTCACGGCGGTGACCTGCTACTGGCCCTGCAAGGGCGAGGCGGATTGGCGCGCGCGCACGCTTGACGCACTTGCGCAGAAGGGGTGGAATCTCGCCGACGAGGCGTCCAAGCGCGCCGCGCACATTGCGGGCTGGCGCACGTTCTGGGACCGCAGCCACATCGAACTCTCGCCCGCCTCGACCAAGGTTGAGCGCAAGCTTGAGGCGCTGCCGCACAATCCCAAGCTGCCGATCACGTTCGGCGCCAATCCCCGTGGCGGGGATCGCTTCTCCGGAACCTGCACCGAAGCGAAATTGGTGATCGACGGCAAGACGGTGTTCGCCGGCTCGCCGACGGTCGGCCTTCAATTCGTCCCGGCTCCGGTCTCGGTGAAGAACGCGTTCACGTT
Organism: Kiritimatiellia bacterium; assembly: GCA_045617985.1. GTDB lineage: Bacteria > Verrucomicrobiota > Kiritimatiellia > RFP12 > UBA1067 > RUG572. The sequence goes on along the minus strand of JAZLJP010000212.1, from coordinate 4,634 downwards.
CTCCTGCACCTTCAAGCCGGCGAGGCTCTCTGCGAACGAGCGGTTGATCGACAACATCACGCCCGGCACGGGCGACGGTTTCCTCGTCGATTTGCTCGGTGGCCACCTGCGCGTGATCCTCGGCCCGCAGAGTTTCTACCATCCTGCCAAACTCGTGGCGAATGCCGAGACGAAGATCGAAGTCGAGGTCTCTCCCTATGGCGATGTCATCGCCACCGTCAACGGCGACCGCCAGAAACTCGTTAACCGTTCCGTCGATCCGGCCAGGGACTGCCGCGTGGCCAACCTCGCCTGGGCGGCCCAGCGCTACACCACGCGCCTCGCCGCGAAGGGCTCGCTTCCAATCCGATTCAACGGGTCGCTGTTCACTACCCGTGAAAACGGCAATCCCGATTTCCGCCGTTGGGGGCATGGCCTCTGGTGGCAGAACTGCCGCCTGCCGTACCACCCGATGTTCGCCGCGGGCGACAGCGAGCTCACCGAGGCGCTCTTCAAGACGTATGCGTATGATTTGCTCGACTTCCAGATGAAACGCACGCGCCGCCACCTCGGCCATGGCGGTGCCTACTTCCCCGAGTGCATGCAGCCGTGGGGCGACCACTTCGTGGGCTGCTATGGCGTCGTTCCGTATGAGGAGCGTAAAGACAAACTTCAGGATGCAGGCTGGCACAAATACGAGTGGGTGGGGCAGCTCGAACTTTCCCTCATGATGATCTATCGCTATTTCTATACCGAGGACGGCGACTGGTTCAAGGCAAAGGCGCTGCCCGCGATTCGCGAGTATGTGCGCTACTTCGATGAACACTATTCGCTTGCCGCCAATGGCCGCTACGATTGGTTCCCCGCGCAGGCCGTCGAAACCTGGTGGGACTGCACGGTCCCGATGCCCGAGGTGGCCGGCCTCACTCGCATTACCGACCTCCTCCTGGCAATGCCGCAGTCCCTCGTCGGGGAAGGCGACCGGGCGCTCTTCGCGAAGATCCGCTCGCGCATTCCCGAGCTTCCCACGCGTAAACTTGACGATGGTCGTATCGCCTATGCGCCCGCCGCGCGCTTCGAGCAGAACCGCAATGTCGAACACCCGGAACTCTACTGCGTCTTCCCGTTCCGGCTGTGCTCGTTCGAGAAACCCAATGTCGTGCTTGGACGCAACGCCTACGACGTCCACAAGCCCCGGCATTACTGCGGCTGGGCGCAGGAAGAACTGTTCGCGTGCTATCTCGGCATGGGCGAGGAGGCGAAGAAGCACTTTGTCCACCGTGTGACGACGAACTCGGCCAAGGGTTTCCGCTGGCCGGCGTACTGGGGACCCAACTTCGACTGGCGCCCGGACCAGTGCCACGGCGGCAACGTACAGAACATCATCCAGTCGATGCTCCTGCAGTTCGAGGGACGCAAGATCTTCCTCGCACCGGCCTGGACCAAGGACTGGAACTGCTCGTTCAAGCTCCACGCCCCCTATCAGACCACGCTCGAAGGCCGCATCGAAAACGGTCAGGTCAAGGACCTCGTGGTCACCCCCGCCAGCCGCCGCGCCGACGTTGTGGTGTGCCTGTAGGTTTGAGGGGTTGTGGATTTTGCCGAGGTGTAAACTTGGTGAAAGGCCTGTTCGAGAAATGCCGTCTTGATCATCGGGCGGATGACGCCCGGCAGGCCGGCCTTTATCCGTATTTTCATTGCCTTGAATCACGACAGGATGTCGAGGTCGTGATGGACGGCCGTCGGTGCATCATGTTGGGGTCGAACAATTATCTCGGCCTTACGACGTGCCCTGAAGTCGTTGAAGCCGGAATCAAGGCGTTGGAGAAATACGGCACCGGGTGTTCGGGGTCGCGTTTTCTGAATGGCACTTTGGACCTTCACCTCGAGCTCGAAGCCGAACTGGCGGCCTTTCTCGGCAAGGAGGAGGCGTTGACGTTCGGAACGGGTTTTCAGACGAATCTCGGCGTCATCAGTGCGCTCGTCGGACGTCACGATTATCTGATTTGCGACAAGGAATCTCATGCGAGCGTCTACTGCGCCGCGCAGATGTGCCTCGGCAAGCTCCTCCGTTTCCGCCACAACGACATGGGGCATTTGGAATCTCACTTGCAATCCGTCCCCGCCGGTCAGGGTGCGCTCGTCGTTGTGGATGGCGTCTTCTCGCTTGGCGGCGATCTTGCCAATCTGCCTGAAATCTGCCGTCTCGCCCATGCCTACGGTGCGGCGGTGATGGTTGACGACGCGCATGGGCTTGGGGTGATCGGCCCGGGAGGACGCGGCACGGCCCATCACTTCGGGTTGGCGGCGGAGGTGGACATTCACATGGGAACGTTCTCCAAGTCGCTTGCTTCGCTCGGCGGTTTTGTCGCCGCCAGCCGCACGATCATCGACTTCTTGCGCCACGCCTCTTCCCCGTTTATCTTCTCTGCGGCGATTCCGCCCGCGAGCGCGGCCGTTGCTCTCGCCGCGTTGCGGCATTTGCGCCGACATCCGGAATTGCCAACGCATGTGCGCGAGATCGCGGATTACGCACGGGCGGCCTATCAACGCCGAGGAATCCCGTTGCAGGACGGCGCCGAGAGGAACATTTCGCCGGTTCTGCCCGTGGTCTGCGGCGGTACGCATGCCACCTTGGTGGCGGCGAAACGCGCCTATGACGCAGGCCTCTTTACAAATCCGTTCGTTCCGCCGGGTGTGCCGGAAGGCGGAGGATTGCTACGGACAAGCGTCACGGCCGCACACACGCCGGCCCTCATCGACGAGGCGGCGGATATCCTCGCGGAGGCGCTCAAATGCTGAAGTTCGTCTACGCCTATCTCCGCTCGATGCGGCTTTACTACGGGTTCGTCACGGGGACGACGACGCTCGTAGGGTGCCTTGCGAGCGGGCATACGCTGATGGACGGGCGGACGTGGCTGCTTTTCGCGATGGGCTTTCTCGCGTGGGGCTTCAACCAGATCTTCAGCGACTGGTGTGACCGTAAGGAGGACGCGATCAATGCGCCGCACCGGCCGATGGTGACGGGTACGCTGAGGCCTGTGCCGGCTTTTGCCGTTTCAGCGGTGGGACTTGCCGCGATCGCCGTGATCGGTTTCCTTCTTTCGCCCTGGACGCTCGTTTTCCTCGGTGTCGGCGGCGTGTTGAACATCGCCTACTCGCTGTTGAAGCGTGTGCCGGTTCTTAACTGTCTTGTCTACGCCTGTGCCATCTCCTGTTGTGCGGCTTTCGGCTGGGTCGGTGCGACAGGGAACGTTCCATCGGGGATGTTTTACAAGCAGCTGGCGCTGTGGGTGGTTCCCGTTCACTTCCTCATGTGTCACAACAGCTATTACAAGGACGTCGAGGGCGATCGGGCTGCCGGTGTGTGTACGCTTCAGACGATTTGTCCGACGGCTGCGGCGACCTTGTCGGTTGTTCTGATGATAATCCCCCTTGTCGGTTTGAAGCTTGTCGCCCGCTGGCAAGGATGGTCTGGGATGCCATGGTTGGCGCTCAGTCTGATTGTCGGGTTGCTGTCTGCTTTGTTCCTGCTTGCACTGAAGGCGGGCCGTTACCACAGGGCGACGAACTTCAACTGCCAGCTGTGCGTCGCGTTGCTCCATCTTCAGTTTTTCCCGCAGAGCTGGCCCGTGTGTCTTGTCTCGCTCGGGGCCATCAATCTTCTCTTCCTCTGGTATCGCGATGAAAAAGAGTAGGAACATCACAGGACTTGGAAAGCTCCTCTTCTACGCGCGCATGTCGCTCGCGTGTGCGTGGCGTTACAAGTCGCCGACGGCGCTTTTGAAGGCGTCGCGGTTTACGAGCATCTTCTTCCGCCACAAGCTCGTGAAGATGGCGAGCGGGGAGTATAAGCTCGACTTCTACATGCCGCGGTATCCAAGCGAGGCGTTTTTCACGGCGATGGAGGACAAGGTCATCCGCCGCCCGCCGCGTCCGGTGAGCGTCGTTCTGTCGATCACCAAAGCCTGCGCGTACAAGTGTCCGCACTGCTATCAGCGCAAGGACGATCCAAACGAACTGCCGCTTGCGACGCTGGTCGAAAACGTCCGCAAGATGCGCGACTTCGGCATCGTCGCCTGGGCGGTCGAAGGCGGCGAGCCGATGCTCAGGTTCGAGCGGCTGGAGGCGGTTCTCAAGGAGATTCGCGGACTCGAGGTCTGGGTCAATTCGACGGGACACGGCGCGACGCCGGAGAAGATCCGCCGGATGCGCGAGCTTGGCGTGACGGGCGTCATGTCGTCCATCCACTCCGTGAACGCCGCGGAACACGACGCCTTCACCGGAGTCCCCGGCTCGTGGCAACGTGCGCTCGATTTCCTGCGCGACTGCCAGGACGAGGGAATGCTCGTCGGCTTCAACACCGTCCTTTCCGACCGTCAGGTCGTGGACGGCGGCATCGACAGGATCATGAATCTCGCCGCCGAACACGGTTGCGACTATATCCAGCTCATTCATCCGAAGGCCTGCGGCGCGTGGATGGGCAAGACGTTCGATGCGTCGCTTCATTGTGAGGCTGTCGAAATCGCCAAGCGGGCGCAAGTCCGCTACAATTCGTCCGGTTCGCGCCACGCGCCCGTCCTGACGGCTCAGGTCTACGAGGAGTCGCCTGAAATGCTCGGATGCTGTTGCGGCGGCATCGACCGTTTTTATGT
>JAZLJP010000211.1:0-45947 GCA_045617985.1 Kiritimatiellia bacterium | reverse complement strand
GGAGATCCTCGCGGAGGGCGCAGGGACGGTCGTCGCGCTGGAGGCGGCGCTCGCGCTGCGGCTCGACCCCGGCTGCGTGCCCGCGCTCGCGGATCCCTCGGCGGCGCGCACGGAGCGGACGCCGCGGCGGCTCCTCGGCTGGCTGCGACGACGACGATCGGCGTGACTTCTCACGGGATGTTTTTCCGGGCAGGTGGTTCGGGCGGCGGGAAGTTTGATTTTAGTGCGGAACGATTCTCGGGCGGCATGCCCTGGAGGCCCGGGCCTGAAGAATGTAGCTTTGAAGGGGTTCGTGAGGGAACGCGACTTGTGTTCATGCCCCGACCATGGGCCGATTACAATCGTCATGTTGAATTTCTTAGGTAAAGATAGCCAAGATGTGTTATAATGTTGGCTACTTTGAGCAGGGGAGTTGTCATGTCGACGATGGTGAGCACTCGTCTGTGTTGTCAGAGATACACAAGGATCCAGGATAATGAGGTTCCAGCTAGCTGTAGTGTTAATGATGGCTCTTGCCGTTTTTACGCTGTCTTTGCCGATTGCGGCTGAGACGCCGACGGTTGTTGCCAAGGGGACGTGGATTGGAACGGCGGGATCGTGGAGCGACAAGGGCGATGTGGGCGCGAAGGCGTTTGACGGGAATCTTGCGACGTTTGTCGATGCACCTTCTGGGAGCGGGGGGTGGACGGGCCTCGACCTGCGGATGCCGCGGCAGATCGTGGGCCTACGCTTCGCGCCGCGTCTCTCCTGGGCAAGCCGCATGGTGGGCGGCGTTTTCGAGGGGGCAAATGCGCGCGACTTTTCGGATGCGGTCACCCTCCATAAGATTACGGTGGCACCGCCTGAGGGAGTGATGACCGATGTCGCTCTTGGGACCGCTGCCGGGCTCTACCGCTATGTGCGCTATGTGAGCCCTGTGGACGGTTATTGTAACGTGAGCGAGATCGCCTTTCTTGTGCCGGACGTCCATCTGGACGGTCCTGCCGCGCCGACACTTTCGGTGCCTCCCGGCTTCTCGCCGACGAACGTGACGGTGGCGCTAGCCTATCCGGTCGACGGCGCGGAGATCTACTACACGCTCGATGGGTCGATGCCGATGGCCGCCGAAAGCGAGACGTGTTTCCGCTACACGGCACCGCTTGTTTTCGGCGATGTCACGAGCCGTCCGAATCGGCTGGCGCTCATCCCCACGAATCCCTATGAGTTCTACACGTCCGGTTCCTACAAGGATCAATACGGCTGGGCGGCGCCGAAGACGGATCCGGCGAACGTCAACGTGTTGCGGGCGCGAGCGTTCAAGAACGGCGTTTCGTGCACGAATGAAGTCGCCGGCACGTGGCTTGTGGGATCGATTCCGAATGCGCACACGCTGCGCGTCGTTTCGATTCAGGCGGACGAGGCGGATTTCTTCTCGAATGCGACCGGCCTCATGGTGCCGGGCGATGTCTACAAATCCTACGGGAGAACCGTGAGCGGGATCGGCGAGCCGTATGCGAACTACTTCCAGCATGGCGATGCCTGGGAACGGGAGGTCGCCTTCGAACTCTTCGAGACGAATCGCGTGGAAGTGGTGGCGCAGCATCTCGGCGTACGCATGCATGGCGGCTACTCGCGCGCCTGCGCCCAGAAGACGATGACGCTCTATGCCCGCAAGGAGTACGGCAAGAAGAAGGTGACCTACCAGCTGTTCGGCGATGATCCAGAAACGGATTTCAGACGCTTCCTGCTTCGGAACGGCGGCAACGATTGGTATCAAACCGGCTTCCGCGATGCGTTCGGGCAGTCCCTTTTCCGCGGGTGGGTGACGTGCGACACGCAGGGCTATGAACCGTGTGTCGTCTATTTGAACGGCGAATACTGGGGCATCCAGAATTTTCGGCACCACTACTCCAAACATTTCTTCGAAACCTGGCACGGTGCCGACCCCGAGAATCTCGACTTCATTAAGACCGGCCGTGCCGCCGGCGACGACGTGCAGGAAGGGGACGGCGTTGCCTACGCCGAATTGTGCTCCTACCTCAACTCCCACGATCTCGCAAGCGACGCGGCGGCGTGGGCATACGTGCAAACGCGCATCGATATCGCTAACCTCGTCGACTACAACATTCTTCACACCTATCTCGTGAACACCGACTGGCCGGACAACAACCAGGGCTTCTGGCGCGAGCGCGTGGACTATTCGCCCACGGCTGCACCGCCCCATGACGGACGCTGGCGTTTCGTTTCCTACGATACCGACCACGGACTCGGGCTCTCGGGAAGCGTGACGACGGATATGATCTCCTACGCGAAGAAGCACGCCTTCTTCAAAGCGCTCAGCGCGAATCCCGAATTCATCCGCCGGTTCGCGTCCCGTTACGCGGACCTCCTGAACACCGCGCTCGCGCCTGTGCGCACGACGAATCGCCTCGCCTGCGCGGCGGCGCGTCTGCGTGGCGAGATGCCGCGCCACATTGCGCGTTGGACGCGCCAGGGGTCACTCGCGACCTGGGAAAACCACCTCCAGACGGTGAACACCTTTCTCTTGAACCGCGAAGCCCAGGTACGGGCGAACTTGAATTCGTATTTCGCCGTTGGCGAGTCGGTGGCGCTCACGGTCAACACCAATGGAGCCGGGCGCATTCAGGTGAATTCGATTTCCTCCGGGCCGGGCGAGGGCGAGTTTGCGCTACCGTTTACTGGGCGCTACTTTACGAAAGTCCCCGTCACGCTCACGGCAACGCCGGAGCCGGGATGGCGTTTCATCGCGTGGATTGTAGGCGAGGAGACGATTCTTGAGCCGACGATTTCGCTCACCCTCTCAAAGGCGACCTCGCTTACTGCTTATTTCGTTCCCGTGCCGCGGCCGCAGATCGTCGTCAATGAAGTGATGGCGAATGCCGATGTACCGGACTGGTTTGAACTCTTCAATGCGGGCACGGAGGAGGTCCATCTCGGCGGGTGCTGGTTGACGGACGACAGCCTCTCGCATCTGACGGCGATTCCGCCGGAAACGCGCCTTTCGCCCGGCGGGTATCTGCTCGTTGAGGCGGATGACACGGTGGCCGCCGGCCTTGATGCAAACGGCATTCTCCATGTGCCGTTCGGCTTGGGGAAGAACGGCGATGCGGTGAACCTCTGGAATCCCGCCCGCACGGAACGGCTCGCGCAGATCGTGTTCGGCGTGCAGGCGAAGAACGTGAGCGAGGGCTGCTGGCCGAACGGGACGGCAGGCACGTGGCGTATGCAAAGTGTACCCACGCCGGGGAGGCCGAATCGTTCGCCAGCCGCGACGGGGGCGTGGCTGCCGGATGGCGTGAGCACAAATGTCCTTGCGGGGGAAGAGGTCGTTCTCTCCTGTGCCGTCACGAATGCGGCGGCGGTTGCCGGCGTGTATGCGCTCGTGGAGAGTTCGGAGCGGACGGCGACGATTTCGCAGGCGGGTGTGTTCACGTGGCGGGTGCCGGCCTTTGCCGCGCCGGGGGTGCGCGCGTTCCGCGTGGGTTGGTCGGCGGCGGGCGAAAAAGGGGATGAGACGACGCTCCTCGTAACGGTGACGCGTCCCGTCAATTGGGAGGAGTTGATTCCGCATGTGCCAACCGTGGCGTGTGCGGGAACGACGCGATGCGGGGCGACGCCGCTTGTCTATTGGGCGGCATCGCCGCATGCGGAATCCTATACGATCGAGCGTGCCGTGACGCTCTCGGGGGCGTATGCGCCCGTGGGGACCGTCGGAAAGGGGAGGTCCGTCTTTCTCGATCGCACGGCGAATACGGCCACCAACTGGTATCGGATCGTTGCGAACGCGAAGACGGGGCTGACAACGACGACGCTGGCCGGACAAGCCTGGGCGAGCGGATTGCGCCACACCTATTCAGGCGACATTCTCGGCACAGCGGGTTCGTGGAGCGGAAAAGGCGATGTGAAGGAGCATCTCTTCGACGGCAACACGTCGACGTTCTTCGATGCGCCGGAAGCGAGCGGATGGGGCGGCATCGACGTGGGGAACGTCTGCGTGCGCGCGATCGAGGAAATCCGCTATTGGCCGCGGAACGACTGGTCGGCGCGAATGGTCGGCCAACGCTTTCAGGTGGCGCAGGAGCTGACGGCGGATGCGGACTTCGCCAATCCCCTCACGATCCACACGATTCCCTCCGAGCCTCCGCAGAAGACCTGGACCACGGTGACGCTCGCGAATACGAACGCATGGCGCGCCATTCGCTATATCGCCACGAGCGGCAACTGCAATGCGAATGAAATCGAGTTCAGGGGGCAGGACGTCGTGCCGTCTGCGCCGTTGGCGTTGAGGATCGCCGCGCACGAACCGACCGCTTCGCAGGTGGCGTGGAACGCCGTCACGCCGTCCTTCGGGTATCTTGTTTTCACGAATGGCGTGTTGAAGGCGTTTACGACAGTTCCTGTTGTCACGGTTGGGCGCTCGCGTACGCAAATGACCGTTGGCGTCGCAGCCGTGAATGGTAACGGCATGAGCGAGATGCGAACATTTGTCCTTCCAGCTGCCGCACTCGTCCTGCTCGTTCGTTGATGCGCGTGGAAATCTGTTCTCGTGCGGGCGAGTTTTTGGTATAATGGCGCCGTCGTGCCGGTGGGGAGCGCGCGGACTTGCCGTTTTGTTCAAACTCTAATGGAGTAAACATGAAGAAGTGTCTGTTGCTGATTACGACCTTGGCCGCTGTGGGGGCCTTTGCCGTGCCCGCGCTTGTGAAGGAGGCGACATTCTGGCTCGATGCTTCGACGCTCGCCGAACCCGTTGGGGCGAAGCTCGAACGCTGGGCCGATCCGCGTGGGGCGGAATACCCCGTTGCGACGTCCTACATGGATTGTGCGCCGCAGGTGATCGAAATCGCCGAAGGGCCGCTCAAGGGCAAGCGGGCTGTCGACTTCCACAAGATCCATACGCGCTGCGACATGCAGTTTCCCCGGGAATACCGCATCAAGACGGCGTTCTTCGTGGTGGATCTCGATTGGGACTGGAATGCGTTTCTCCTCTGCAACAACGGCGAGACGGAGTATCCCTTTGCGCGCGGAACGGGCGGCACCTATCTTTATCGCCAGATGAGCGAGAACGGAACGGTCTTCTGGCAAGACGGCTTCCCCGTTTACGATCCGCACGCCACGAAGATGCCGGCCGGCTATCAGCTCTTCACCTGGATGCGAAAGGCCGGGGGGCTCGTCAACTGCCTCACGAAGGATCGCAGCGTGAGGGAGTGCCGCTTTGGCGGCAAACGCCTTTGCGAAGTGGTTGCGTTTTCGCGCGAGCTGAGCGCCGTCGAACGCGTGGAGATGGAAAACTATCTGCGCACGAAGTGGTTCGGCGGAAAGGGCGCCTATACGGATGGTTCGCGCCGGGTGCATTGGACCTTTCCGCTTCTCCGCCATCAGCAGGGGCTCGGCTTCTCCGATTCCGTGACAGGCGTGATGGTGTGGGGCCAGGGCGATACGCTCAACGTGTCTCTTGGCCGTGCCGATCTCTGGGACCACCGGGGCGGCTACCATTGGACGAAGGAGCAGAGCTATACGAACATCGTCGATGCCATTCGGAAGAACGACAAGGCGCGTCTCCTGGGGCTCTTTAGAAAGACGACGCCCCCCGGCGAGCCGCGGAATCCCACGATGATGCCGCTCGGCCGATTCGTCGTCAAATTGCCGGGCGTCGTTTTGCTGCGCGGAACGGTCGATCCCTACACGGGCCTCGGGGAAATCGTCGTTTCCCATCAGGGCGAGGAAAAGACGATCGAACTTGCGATGGGCAAGACGAGCCGCGCGTTCTCGTTACGCTTCCCCACCGATGTCGCGTTCAGCGCCGAACCGTATGCGGCCCTTGAATTCCCGGGGGCGCGGCGGGCCTACGGGGCGTTGAAATTCAAGCCGGCGGTGAAGCGCTTGTGGAATGGATCGCGCGCGGGCTTTACCTGGGAGTTCCCGGCAGATCCCGCGGTGACGATCGACTGTTTTGCGAAGGGACGCGAACTGGCCGTTCGCACGGCGCGCGGCCTGCATACGGAAGGCGGCTTTGTGCCGTATGAAACGATTCGCGCAGAATCCCTCGCGCAATGGAAGGCCTTCTGGAATGAAGGCGCGCGCGTCACGGTGCCCGATCCCGTCTGCCAGCATCTTTTCGATTATGGCATGTTCCGCTTCGGTTCGATTACCGATCCCGAGGGCGTACCGCCGGGGCTGCAGGGCGGTTTCCTGGAAGACGATTCGTACATCTATTGGTGCGGCGACTATCATTTCAACATCAACGTGCAGGAGATTTTCTCGCCGGCCTATCGCGGCGGCCATCCGAAGAATCTGCTGCCGCTCTTCCGCATGGTCAAGGGCTGGTGGCCGACGCTCCGTGAAAACGCGCGTTTGTTCTGTGGCGTGGAAGACGGCTTCACGTTGCCGCATTCTGTCGACGACCGCGGCGTGTGCATCGGCGGATTCTGGACGGGGACGATCGACCATGGTTCCACCGCCTGGCTCGCGCAGATGATGTTCGACTATGCGCGGTATTTTGGCGATCGCGCGTTCCTCGTGACGGACGCCTATCCGTTCATGAAGGGGGCGATGAAAGTGTATCGGGCGATGATGGAAGAGGTCGATGGTCGCCTCTCGCTTCCCACGGGGCCTTCCCCGGAATGGGGCGGGGCCTCCTTCGAGAAGTCGGTGGGCGTGAATCCGAGCTTCCAGCTCGCGGCGGCCCATCGTTTGGCGCGCAACCTCGTCATGGCCGCGAAGATACTCGGCGAGACGCCCGACCCGATGTGGCTCGATGTCGAGAAGCGCCTGCCGCTTGCGAGTTTCGATGAAAAGGGGGGCATTTCGATTTTCGAAGGCAAGCCGCAGAATGAATCCCATCGTCACCATTCGCATCTCGCCGGGCTCTACCCGTTTGACATTTTCGATTTGTCCGCCCCGGCCATGGCGGAGCGGGTGAAGACGTCGTTCGCAACGTGGAAGCAGCAGGGCCCTCGGAATTGGACGGGGTGGTGCGTACCCTGGGCGGCCGCCATCTACACACACGGCGGCTATCCGGAAGACGCCGTTGAGATGCTGCACGCCTGGAAGACGTATTTCAGCAACTGCGGCCATGCCTCGCTCTGCGCGTTCAAGCGCCCCGGCTTTGCGACGATGGGGCATTACCGGCTTGATCGTGCCGGCCGCCAGGTGGCGCGCGAAGAGATGGTGATGGATGGTTCGGGGGCGGCCTGTACGGCGATCATGGAGATGATGGTTCACGAAGTCAACGACAAGGTGGAATTCTTCCGCGGCTGCCCCGCCGCCTGGAAAGACGTTTCCTTCGAAAACATCCGCCTCTCCGACGGCCGCCGCGTCTCCGGCCGCCGCCTGAACGGCAAGGTGACGATCGAGTACAAATGAGCCCCCCTCCGGTAAGAAACTCGGCGCGCAGGAGGCTGAAAAATGGGTAGACTCTAGTTCTTTTTCACGTTGACATTTCGGCGAAAATCAGTTAGAATGACTGTGTTTTTCCAGTACGATTTTCCATTTAGGAGGTGTTAGGATGAGGAAACGGTTATGGTTGGCGATTGCTGCGGCAGTTGCCGGTTCTGGCGTCTTCGCGGCGCTGGATTCTCGTTCGTATGTTCAAGAGGGTATCGTTGCCCAGTGGGATGCCATTGAGAATGGCGCGCGGGGCATGCACAACCCGAACGCCACAAGCTGGGTGGATCTGTCGGGCCACAATCATAACCTCAACACTCTTGCAACCGGTTCGACTTGGAATGAAAATTCGTTTGTCTTTCCCGGCGGCGCGTACGGTATGGCCGCCGTCTTCAACGGCACGACGGCGGTGAACATTGGCGACTACGCCTCGTATGACCTCGCCTACACGGAGACTTCGCGCAGCAACTCCGCCCCGTTCATTTTCGGTTTCGGCAACTACAAGGGCTACTGCATCTATCCCTCCCGCAACTCGATCCAGACAGAAAATAAACAGGGGTGGGCTCTGCCGCAGGCCGAGATGACGCTGAACGTGCCGCACACGGCCTACGCCGACTACGGTACGCCCGGGTCGGCGGTCGCAACCAATCTGGTCTACGACGGCACGGCGCTCGTGAGAGATTCGAACAACGACGGCTGGACGCAGAGTACCACCGGCCTCGGCTATGCCAACAATTCCAATTGGTCGTTCCATGGCGGACTCCACGCGCTCCGCCTCTACAACCGCTCGCTGACGCCGGCCGAAGTGGGATTGAACCGGGCCATCGACCTGGTGCGTTTCGCCGGCAAGACGACGAGCGAGGTGACGCTTCCCGAAGGCTATTCCTGGACGGCTGGCGGCACGGGCGTGTCGCTCGTCGATGCCGTCTCCTTCGCCGCCGCGGAAGGGGGCCGGGTTTCCGCCGACAACGCGGCCCCTGCCGCATCTGGAACCTTTTCCAAGGAGATCAACGCGCTGACCACGCTCAAGGCGATTCCGTCCGCAGGCTACACCTTCCATCGTTGGACAGGCGACACCACGGCGATTACGAAGGGCTCCAGTACCTCCGCCGAAATCACGGTGTCTGCTGCGCGCAAGATCCTGCTCACGGCGGAATTCGCCGAGCTGAAGCCGGTCGTTGGAGATTTTGAACTGGCCGCGGCCGACGACTTGATCCACCGGTGGAGCTTCAACGGCGATCTGTCCGACTCCGTGGGCGGGCATAGTGGAATGACTTCGGGTACCTTCAGCTGGAATGACGCCGACCATCCGACGGCCATTTCGCTTCCGGGCGGCGCTCATGGCGTGGGCGGCATCGACCTTGGCGCCAACAACTTCCCGCAGGAGAACGGGCCGCTGACGATCGAACTCTGGGCCCGTCAGGATGGCATTCAAAACTGGGCGCGTATTTTCGACATCGGTCTCGACAATACCTGTTACCTGCTGATGTCGTGGACGCAGGGCACCACGTTCAACAACGACCGCGTCGAACTTGAATCCGTCAGTACCCAGACGGTCTACCAGGATGCCACGATGGCGCCCTACGAACTTGGCACGATGTACCACATTTCGATGACGTTGGCACCGATGTCCAACGGCTACGTCAAGTTCACGTGGGCGAAGCGCGATGTGAAGACGGGTGAAATCCTCAAAAGCTATAGTGGACAGTCGTCTCGTTGGTGGCGGACGCTGCAGCTTGCCGCCTGGCATTTCTGGCTGGGCCGTTCCCAGTACACGGCAGACAACGATGCGCAAGCCACCTACGATGAAGTGCGTATCTGGAAGGCGGCGCTGACCGAAGCCCAGTTGACGACGAGCGCGAAGAATGGTCCCGACAAGCTGCCGACCGCGGAGGGGACGTTCACGGTTGCCGCTCGGGGTGCGGGCAAGGTTCGGGTCAATGACGGAGCCGCCTGCACGACGACGAATGTGGCGTTTGGCGCCGAACAGCTGGTCGTGCTCGCCGCCGTTCCCGCCCCCGGCGCGCTTTTCGCCGGTTGGGAAGGCGAGGCGCAGCTGCTTTCCGAAACAACGCTTGCGGATGCGGCAATTTGGGTGAAGCCTTCGACGGTCGCGAATTTTACCGCCGTCTTCGACGCGCCGGACAAGGTTCGTACCGCCACGTGGACCGGTCGGGCGGGTGATGGCGATGTCGCGAACGCCGCCAACTGGACGTGCCGTAACGCCGCCGGCACCGTGTTGGACGGCACGTTGCCGACAGCCGACACGGTGGTGACCCTCGCGGGTTCTCTTGCGTTGAATGTCCCGGTCGGCTCGACCTTTGCATTCAAGCAGGTCGTTTTCGGCGACATCACCCTCACGGGCGACTGCGACTGGCGCGGACTCGGCGTTCTGACGGTGGATTCGCTGATCAACCTCAACGGGCACAAGCTCTTCGTGAAGGGCTTTACCGGCAAGGGGTCCTTTACGTCGCCGCATGCGGTCGACACGTCGATTTCGTTGCCGGAACCCGACGGCCTGAAACCCTGCCTCTGGCTCGATGCTGCCGATGCCTCGACCGTCGTGGCCGATGCGGACGGACGACTCGCCACGTGGACCTCGAAGGCCCCCGGCCAAGTGGTCGGCCATGCCGCGGGTGACGCGCGCTTCGACACGTTGACCTACGGCCGCCCGGTCATCGACCTCGGTGCGGTCGGTTCCGGCAGGGATGTCACCTATCCGCGCTTCACCAATCTGAAGACCGTCTTCTGGGTGATTCGCATCGTTAACAATGCGAACAATTTCCTACTGGGCGATGCCAATGGCGGTAGTGGCGTGTATCACTTCCATCGCGCCGAATACATGTACGGAAATTCGTCCTACGCCAAGTTCAAGACAGTATGGAACGGGCTTACGCCGGTTGCCCCCTATGCCGACTACTTGCCGCAGAGTTTCCAGCTTATTTCCGCAACGATGACGCAGGCTTGCTGCAGCGACTCGCTTTCGCAAGACCGCAACCAGTCCGGACGCAATGGCGGCCGCCAGATCTCCGAACTCGTCTGCTATTCGAGCGAACTCACCGATGCGCAACGCACGCAGGTCGTGAACTACCTGCAGCAGAAGTGGTTCAACTCGTTGGTTCCGGCAGGCGAGTTGCACCTCGATGTCGCCGAAGGCGAGACCTTCACAAATACGTCGATGGTTCTCAAGGGCAACGTCCGGCTGGTCAAAGACGGGCTCGGCACCTATATTTCTTCGGTGCCGAGCCAGCTCAACGATGGCGGGCTGGAAGTCGCCGCCGGCGTGGTGAAGGCCAATGCCAGCGGCAGCGCCTACCGTCATGGCGGGCAGGATACGGAAATCATCGTCGATACGGGTGCCGTCTTCGACGTGGCGGGATGCGGCGATTTCGCCGGTTACAACTTCACGCTGGCGGGTGGCCGCATCGGCAACACCGGGGCTGACATCGGCAACGGAACGGCGCAAATCCGTACGCTGGCGCTCACGGCGGATTCCTCCGCCTATAACCAGGACATCATCAACTGGGGGCATCGCGTGGCGAAGCTCGACCTCGGGGGGCACGTGCTCGCCTGGGAAGGCGGCAACAACTTCATCCACAACACCGATGCACAGAACGGAACGATCAAAAAGACGGATGGCCTTCTGACTTTCGCCCAGACGTCCTTCCGGGGGCGCACGGCGGGGCTCGACGTCAGCTGCCCGCTCGTGTTCAATGTGAATGGCGACATCGGCAATGTCACGCTTGCGGAGCCGATCGGTACGATTTCGGCGGCGGGTACGGGCGTCTTCAAGGTGTTCGGTTCCTTCAAGCCCGTCACCACCTACATGCACAACTTCCAGCTTCAGGACGGCGCGGCGCTGGACCTCACGGGGTGGTCGGTGCCGTATTCGATCACGTCGTCCGATACGGGCAAGACGCTGGCCTTCGCGGCGAATGCGACGGTGACGGTGGATGTGCATGGACGCAACCTGTCGGCCGGCGAAAAGCTTGTGGCCTGGTCGGCGATACCTGCGAATGTGACGTTTGTGTTCGATACGGCGACGGCGGCGTCGGCCGGCGTGCAGACGCCGGTTGTCATGGCGGAGGGGCTTTTCTACGGTACGCCGGCGGCCGGAGCGGTCACGAAGGCGACATGGACCGGGGCGGCCAACGACGGTGATTGGACCAATCCCGCGAACTGGACCTGCACCAACGGCGCGGGCGATCCGGTGAACGGAGGTCTGCCGGGGGCGCAGACGGCGATTACGATTGCCGGCGAGAATGTGAATGTGCAATTCGCGGAAGCCTTCGCCTGTGCGTCCGTCGCGGTGGGGGCGGGATCGCTTGCGGGTGACTGCGACTGGCGCGGTCTCGGCGACAAGGTTTGCTTCACGGGCACGTTTGATCTGAAGGGACACAAGCTCTTCGTCTCGACGTTGCGCGGTACTGGCATGATCACCGACTCCTGTGGCTATGACGTGCTCGACTACATCGAGTCCACCGGCGCGCAGATGATCAACACCGATTTCGTTCCCGGAACGGACACGGTCGTGAATCTCGATTTCACCACGCTGGGCTACAAGAACGACTCCACGATCTTCGGCTGCAAGACCTGGGGCGGCAATCGCTTCCTCTTCATCGAGCAGAGCGACAATTTCCGTTTCTACGGGGCGGGTACGATGCTGTTGCCCTTTACCGCCAACAAGCGCTACACCTTCAAGGTGACGGCGGCCCACAAGGCGGAACTGTACGACACGACGGATACCTGCCTGTCGAGCATGGAGGTCGATCAAACGAACTCCGATGGTACGCAGATGACGCTTTTCGCCTGCAACGGCGGCGACCACACGGGCGTCTACCGCCTGCATGCGATGCAGATCTACAAGGGAACCGAGCTTCAGCGCGACTTCGTGCCCGTGCGGGTGCTTTCGACCGGAAAGGTGTGCCTGCTTGATCGTACGAGCGGCCTCCTCTATGCCGACACGCGCGCTGGGGTTCAGCCGTTTAAGGCCGGGGTGGTCAAAACGGCGGGGCGCGCGGCGGGTGAATTGCATGTCACCGTACCCGAAAATGAGACAATGGAAAACAATTCCGTGACGATTGGCGGCCTGTTGAAGTTCGTCAAGGACGGCGCGGGCACGTTCAAGGCGAACAAGACGGCACAACGCTACAACGGTGGAACGCGCATCGAGGAAGGCCTTGTGATCATGCCGCTCAGCGGTTCGAGCAGCACGACCTACGATTTCAATGTCGGCTACGTGCTGGGGCGTCCGACCGCCGGCAATCCGATTGTTCTCGCGGCGAATGGTACGCTTGAATCGAACGGCAACTACGACGGCCGTGCCTTTGACATCCAACTTGAGGGAGGCACGCTTTCGAACACCGGCTGCGCGATGACGGCCGGCTGGGGGGCATACGGCCCGATGACGCTGACGGTCGATTCCACCTTGGCGTTTACCTACCAGACCACCTTTGCCGGAGGTGCCGGCTTCGGGGCGCTTCTCCTCGACAACCACACGCTCACGCTGGAATCGAACGGGAATACGTTCCGCCCTGAAGATTCCAATGCCTCCAACGGTACGGTTCGCGTGACAGGCGGTGGCTGCTTCGAGATTTCCAGCGCGCGTGATTGGTCGACGGTCGATCTCGAGACCGATGGTCCCGTCACGGCGGGGGCGGAGATGACGTTCCACAATTTTGTCACCACCTACACGGGAAGCGGCAATGGCGGTGCGTCAACCCTGAAGATCGCGGGTACGTTCGCGCCGGGTACGGGCGCCACGTTCCCGACGGTCACCCTGCAGAACGATGCGGTGCTTGATCTTTCGCAGCAGACGGCGGCGCTTGACGGTCAGGCACTTCGCTTCGCGCCTGAAGCGCGGGTCAAGATCGCACTTGGCGGGCGTCGCCCGGTGGTCGGCGAGAAGCTGTTCACCTGGGAGGCCATTCCCGAAGGCATCGCATTTGAATGGGATTCGACGACGGCTTCGTGGGCAACGCAGACGCCAGCAGCGGGAGCCGACGGTCTCTACTACGGTGGCGATCTCACCTCGCGTGTCGTCACTTTGGCGGTTTGGACCGGTTTGGCGAGTGGTGATGTCACGAATCCGCTCAACTGGAAGTGCTTCAATGTTGCCGGTACGCAACTTGAGGGAGGGTTGCCGGGTGAAGCGGCGACAGTACGCCTTGTCGGCGCCGTCAACATGCAGGTGCCTGTGGGCACTCCGCTGCGCCCGTTCAACGTTGAATTTGTCAACTGTTCGCTGACGGCCGACTGCGACTGGCGCGGGTTCGACGTGACGATCAACGGCAAGATCGACCTTCAGCGTCATAAGCTCTATTTGAGTTCGCTCAAGGGCAACGGCGAAATCACCGACACCTCGGTGTTGCCGTCCGAATACGCGGGAGTGATGACGACGACCGACCGTCTCATCTGGCGCGGCGTGAAACTGCGCGATCTGGGGGCCATCTACGGCCGGCACTGCGGAAGTTATTGGGGGGGCGCGAACGGGGCGATGCTGCGTGGTGCCATTTGGGGCCATATCGACGAGGACACCTCGGTTCGGATCCAGTTCCAGCAGAACGACGGCACCTACGTCAAGACGGCGGATACCGTCTTTACGGAGAAGGCGGACGGCATCTACGTCAAGCTTGAGAATGGCGATGCGTGCCGTTACATCAAGAACACCTCCTATGCGTGGCATCGCTTCCCCGTCGCCGGCGACACCAAACAGACAGTTGCGGGAAGCCCGACCGCAGCCGGTTACAATGTGCAGAAT
The DNA here is from genome assembly GCA_045617985.1 of Kiritimatiellia bacterium. GTDB lineage: Bacteria > Verrucomicrobiota > Kiritimatiellia > RFP12 > UBA1067 > RUG572. The sequence continues at coordinate 31,801 of JAZLJP010000211.1, read as the reverse complement.
CTGACGGCCTACGGGCAGCCGGGCGAACTCCATCTCGAGGTGCCGGAGGGGACGATTGCTGACAACGGTTCGCTCCTCATCACGGGCAATGTGAAGTTCGTAAAGGAAGGCAAGGGCTTCTTCATTCCAACGAAGACGGGTCATACCTATTATGGCGGCACCGAACTCGCGGAAGGCTTTACGCGCATGTGGTCGTCGCATTATCCGGTCGGCTATAGCAACTTCGAGATGATCATCCATGAAGGTGCGACGCTTGATATCGACGGCAAGGCGACTACGGGCGGGCGTGTGGCCTCGCAGAATACACTCTACGCGCTCAAAGGCGGCGAGGTCGCCAATCTGGGCGGTGCGTTGACTTCCGGTTGGACGATGATGGCGCACGTGCGGTTGTACACGAACTCGGTTGTGGGGGCCCAGAACAACTTCGGCTTCATCAACAACAGCTACACGCCGTGCTACGTGGATCTCAGCGGGCACAAGCTGACCGTCGATCTGGGTGTCAGCGCGACATTCTTCGTCTACAATGCCGAGTTCAATGCGGGCGAAGTGTGCGTGACGAGCGGTGGGTGGCTGGAAGTCGACAAGACCTCGTGCCGCGCGTCGGATACGGACTTCGACCTGAACTGCGCGATGCGCATCAAAGTGCCTTTCGCGGTGCGCAGCTATACTGCGCGCTACAACTCGAACTACAACGAAGGCACGGCGGCGATGACGGTATCCCATCTCTTCAAACCCTGTGGCAATGTCTTCTACGGCTGCCAGCTCCTCGACGGCGCCACGCTCGACCTCTCGGGCCGTGAGACGGTGTGGTCGACGAAGAGCGCCTGTACGACCGGGTCGGGCACGGTGACGTTCGCCGCCGGCGGCACGTTCCCGGTGAATGCAGCCGGCCGCTGGTTCCCGCAGCACTGGGTGAAGGCGGTTACGTGGGAGACGAAGCCCGATGCGACATTCGAGCGCAGTCTCGAGACCAAGCGGGCGGGGCTGCTGATGAAGGTCGAAGACGACGGCATCTACTTTAGCCGCCAGGGCGGGACGATCTTCTTCTTGCGATAAGGAGAAGGACGTATCCCCAGCACGGGGGGCCCGTCTGACGTTGATGACCAGGTCGCATTCCTTGGCATTGACTTCGACGCCCCCCCCGTACAGTCGACAATTGGAAAACTGAAGACCTCTCGAAAGGTGCGGAAAGATGATTCGGCTTTTAAAATGCGTTGGCTTCGTGTTGGGGGGATGGCTCGCGGCGAGCGTGGCGGGGGCTGCGCCTCTTTCGGATGAATTGGAGGCGGATTGGATTCAGCAGGATGGGCCGATTCCGACGAATCGGACACATGCGGCGTGGCGGGCTGAGAAGCTGGCGCGCCGGGCGGAACGGCTCAAGCCCGTTTTGGCGATTTCGAAGAAATGGGTCTACTGCCGCCATTACGTGCAGGGCGGAACCACGTTCTTCAACGCCTTTGAACTTTCCGACGCGCAGAACCGCCGCACGTGGCTTGGGTGCGGGTCGTCGATTTGCCTCGCGGAGGCGACGCCGGACGGGCTTTGGAAGGAGACGACGCTCATCTCCTCCAAAGTCGGCTGCTACCGCGATGTGGACGTGTCGCCCGATGCGAAACGCCTCCTCTTTTCCTTCAAGGCGAGCGACCGCAAGGACGATTTCCACCTCTATGAAATGGACCTCGCCACGCGCGCCGTGAAACAGCTCACCTTCGGCCTGGGTGTTGCGGACGTGGAAGGGTGCTATCTCGCCGATGGGCGCATTCTCTTCTGCTCGTCGCGCTGCATCCAGACGGTGGACTGCTTCTGGAACGAGGTCTGCAACCTCTACCGCATCGAAGCCGACGGATCGCGCATGACGCGCATCACCTACGACCAGGTGCACGACTACTATCCCACCACCACGTGGGACGGCCGCATCTTCTACACGCGCTGGGAATACAACGACCGCTCCCAGATCTATCCGCAGCCGCTCTTTGCGATGAATCCCGACGGCACCAACCAGCGCGCCGTCTACGGCGGCAATTCCTGGTTCCCGAATACGATCATCCACGCGCGCGCCGTACCGAACAGCCCGCTCTTCTTCGCGATCGGAACGGGCCACCATTCGCGCCAGCCGGGCGAGCTCATGCGGTTCGATCCGCGTCAAGGCCGTGAAGAGACATCCGGCTGCTGGGAAGTGGCGCCCCTACGGCGCGCGAAGTTCGTGAAACGCGATGCCGACTTCGGCCAATACGGGCCTATTGCCGCCTATCCGTATCCCGTTGATGAAGAGGGCGTGGTTCTCGCTTTCCTGCCACACGGGTGGAAGGGCGTGGACAAGGCGCGTTCCCCGTTCGGGCTCTATTGGACGAATGTCCACGGCGCGCGCGAACTTCTTGTGGGGAAGGCCGGCAAACTCGGCGTGGGGCGCCCTGTGCCGCTCTGCGTGCGCCATCTCCCCCAGCGGCCGTCGAAGGTGGCGGATGAATCGCTCACGACAGGCGTCTTTGCGATTCGCGACGTGTACGAAGGCCCGTCGATGAAGGGCGTACCGCGCGGCCTCGTGAAGTCGATGCGCGTTTCCTCCTTCTCCTATCGCGCGGCCGGCATCGGCCACACGACGAATCGCGGGCCGGGCGGCGCCGGGCTTTCGAGTTCGCCGCCGGCGGTGGGCGGCGGCACGTGGATTGCGAAAGTCGTGCTCGGCGAAGTGCCCGTGGCGCCGGATGGCTCGGTGGCCTTCCGCGCGCCGGCCCGTACGCCGCTTTACTTCACGCTCCTCGATGCGAAGGGACGCCTCGTGCAGACGATGCGCAGTTGGACGATGCTTCAGCCGGGCGAGACGGCCAGCTGCGTGGGGTGCCATGAATCGATCAACCAGGCGCCCGACTTCAAGCAGGGGGTGGTGGCGAATGCGCGCGCGCTCCAGGAAGTGAAAATGCCGCTCAGGGGCTTCAGTTATCTTCGCGAAGTGCAGCCGATTCTCGAACGGCGGTGCGTGCGCTGCCATACGCCCCTGAAGAATCCGAACATTCCCGATCTCACGGCGACCTTCGTGGCGGATCCGCGCGGGAAGAAGTTCTGGACGCGTTCCTACCTGAGCCTCACCCATGCCCGTTTGGACGGAGCGAAACCGCCGCAACTTCCTTCGTATGTGGCCAATCCCGCGCATCCCGTGCTGAATTGGATCGACTCGGGGTCTGTCCCCACGCTTCTGCCGCCGCTCTGGCGCGGTTCGGCGAAAAGCGGGCTCTTTACGGCCATGCTCGACAAGGGCCATGCCCCCGGCATCACGCCCGAGGAACTCCGTACGCTCGCCGCGTGGGTGGATCTCGACGTGCCGTTCTGCGCGACGTACGACGAATCGGCCAATTGGAACAAAAAGGACTGGGCCTTCTGGGATTCCCGCGTGATCAAGCGCGAACAGTTCCGAACCGAGGGCGAACCGAGGCGTTGAATCGACCGCCGAAAGTTGTCGTTTTGTGTCGGCGACGGTTGAGGAAGTCGAAGAGTTTTGCTATACTATGCGGCACATGAAACCGATAGTCGTTATACCTACCTACAATGAGAAAGAGAACGTCGAAGCGATGGCGGCGGCTGTGCTGGAGCAGTTGCCGCCGGAAGGGCGTTTGCTTTTTCTCGACGACAACTCCCCCGATGGCACGGGAACGATCATCGACGGCATTTGCGCGAGAGAGCCGCGCGTAGAGGTGATGCATCGTGTGAAGAAGGAGGGTTTGGGGCGCGCCTATGTGGCGGGGTTCGCCAAAGCGCTCGAGATGGGTGCAACGCATGTCGTTGAAATGGACTGTGACTTTTCGCACGACCCGAAGGATCTGGCGCGTCTCTTCACGGCGATTGAATCTGCCGATGTCGTCATCGGCTCGCGCTATGTGAAAGGCGGGCGGTGCGTGGGGTGGCCTTTCAAGCGCTGGTTCATTTCCTATTTCGGCGGGCGCTTCATTCGTTTGGTCTTGGGAACGCCGGTCATGGATCCAACGGGCGGATTCAAGTGCTTCACGCGTGCGGCCTTGGAGAAGCTCGGCGACTTCTCGGTCATTCGGTCTTTCGGCTATTCCTTCCAAATGGAGATGAACTATCGGATGTGGAAGATGGGGCTCAAGCTCGCGGAGATTCCGATCACCTTCACCGAGCGGCGGGCGGGGACGTCGAAGATCACGGGGTCGATCGCCACCGAAACGCTTAAGATGGTTTTTAAATTGCGGTTTGATCGATGACGGCGCGTGTGGGAATTTGGCTGCGGGCGCTCCGTGTGACGCAGTGGACGAAAAACGCCGTCGTCTTTGCGGCATGGTTTTTCGCCGTCGCGGATGCTTCGCAAGGGGCGACGGCGCGCGGGGTGCGTCCCTTTCTATTGGTGTGCCTCATGGCGCTTTCCTTTTCTCTTGTTTCAAGCGCGTTCTATTTGCTGAACGATGTCTCGGATTACGAGGCGGATCGGCTCCATCCTGTCAAACGTCTTCGCCCGATTGCGGCGGATCTTCTTTCGAAAATCGATGCCGTGCGCGCGGCGCTTGCGCTCTTTGCGTTGGGATTCGCCTTCCCGTGCTATCTTGTCGTGCGCCATCCCGATCGCACGACGGCACTTCTTGTCCTTCTTTTCTACACGGTGGTGCAATGCGCCTATTCCGGTTTTCTCAAACGCCTGCCGTATGTTGATGTGGCGGTCATCGCCGTGGGGTTTGTTTTACGGGCCGTAGCCGGTGCGGCGGTGATTGCCGCGCGTATCTCGCCCTGGCTCTTGGCGTGTACGTTTCTGCTTTCGCTCTTTCTGGCCTTGTGCAAGCGACGGCATGAACGGATGTGCGCTGCCGATTCGCGCGCGGCGCTCAAGGGATATCATCCCGTTGTACTCGATGTGTTGATCCATTTGGCGGCGGTGACGACGGTGGGGGTGTACGGCGCGTACACGTTGGCGGCGGATACGGTGGCGCGGTTTGGTACGCGCGGGCTTGTTTTCACGACGCTTTTCGTGGCGTTGGGCGTGGCGCGGTATCTTCGGCTCGTCTATGGGCGGCAGCAGGGCGACGTTGGGCGGCCCGAGCGCGTTCTTCTCACGGATCGCCTGCTCTGGTTGATTCTCACGGGGTACGGATTGACGGCGCTTGGTACGGTGTGCGCGGTCACGGCGGTTCGATAGTGCCGAAGAGGGGAAGGGGCGAAGAAGATGCTTGAGGAGAATTCGCGTCTCAGTCGGATCATGTCGCGGCGGCGTTTTGGCATGCGGCCGGGGCTTGAGGCCATTCGCACGGTTCTTGCGGCGCTCGGGAATCCCCAGGACGCCTTGCGTTTCATTCATGTGGCCGGAACGAACGGAAAGGGGGCGACGTGCGCCCTCCTCGACGCGGTGCTGCGCGCGGCGGGCTATCGTGTGGGGCGCTACACGTCGCCCCATCTTGTGACCCTGAACGAACGCTTCTTTCTTGATGGTGCGCCGGCGGATGATGCGGCGCTCGATGCCGCGGCGGCGAAGGTCTTGGATGTCGTCGAGGAGCTTGAACGAACGCAGGGGCTCGAGGTAACTTTTTTTGAAACGCTCACGGCCGTCGCGTTCGTTTTCTATGCGGCGGCAAAGCCGGATGTCGTGGTGTTGGAAACGGGGCTTGGCGGGCGTTTCGATGCGACGAATGTCGTGACGACAACGCTTCTCGCCGTCATCACGCGTATTGGGCTCGACCATTGCGATTGGCTGGGCACGACGCATGCGGCGATTGCCGAGGAAAAGGCGGGCATCTTGAAGGCGGGGCGTCCGGTCGTGTGCGCGGCGATGCCGGCGGCGGCGCGGGCGGTTGTGGCGCGCGTCGCGGCGGAGAAGGGGTGCCCGTTCGTTGCCGCTGAAGACGAGGTCTCGTGTGCATGGCGCGCGCCCTTCATGCTTGCCGGCTACGGGGCACGCCCCTTGCCGCCGATTCGTTTCGCGCTCGTAGGGGCGTATCAACGCGAGAATGCAGCGACGGCGCTCGCGACGCTCGCGGCGCTTGAGCGGCATGCGGACTTCACGATTCCCGAGCAGGCGATCATGGCGGGCTTTGAGCAGGTCGTGTGGCCAGGTCGGTGCCAGCGGGTCGAACACGCAGGCGTGACGATTTATGTAGATGGCGCCCACAATCCGGATGGCGCGACGGCGCTTGTGGGGGCGCTTCGCGAATTGGGCGTGGAGCGGCAGGGACCAGTCGGGCTTGTCGCCGGCTATTGTGGCGATAAGGACGTGCTCGGCCATTTGCGGATTGTGAAGGCGCTTGCCGCGCGCGCATGGGCAACGCCGATTCGCAACGCGCGTTCGCTTGCCCCCGAGCAGACGGCCGCGCAGATGCGCGTGGCGGGATTTGCGAAGGTGGAGGCGTGCGACGACTTCCCGGCGGCGCTCGCCCGTGCGCTTGCCTGGGCGAAGGAAGCTCGCGGAACGCTTGTCATTTGCGGGTCGCTCTTCCTTGTGGCGGAGGCGCTTGTCGCGCTCGGGGCCTTCCCCTGGCCGATTCGCGCGCCAGACGCCAATGAACGGTCCCTTCATTAACTTTTCTTTCTTTGTATTTTCTCCTTGCGATTTTCCCCAAAAAAACCTATAATCTTACTCATTCGAAACACCCGAAGAAGGATAAACATGAAAAAAGTTCTGATGGCTCTTTCCGTCGCGGCTCTTGCCTGCGCTTCCGTTTCCGCTCAGGAGGCCGCTCCGGCTCCCGCGGCGAGTCCGGTTGTGACCAAGGCGCCGGCGACCAAGGCATCGTGGCCGGTTTGGCTTGCGTTCAATTCTGTCAAGGATATCGACGTGGTCGGTTTCCGCTTCACGCTGCCGTATGGCAAGTGCGAGGGCGTGACGGGATTTGATATCGGCGTCTATGGCAGCTGCCGTTATTTTGAAGGTGTGCAGGTGAACATCCTCCGCAACGAAGTGAAGGATATCATGGCGGGCGCTCAGTTCGGCGTGTACAACTCGGCTGGCCGTGCGGATTGCTTTGGCTTGCAGGTGGGGCTCTTCAACGAAGCGCGTACGATGCGCGGCGTGCAGCTCGGCATCATCAATCTGGCCGATAGCCTCTGCGGCTTTCAGGTTGGCTTGATCAACCGTTGCGAGACGGCCTATGGTTTTCAGGTCGGTGGCGTGAACGTGATTCGCGAGAGCGACATTGCGTTCTTCCCGATTGTGAATATCGGCTTTGACATGCTCTCGCCGGCCTTCTAAGCCGAGTCGATGATCGGAAATGAACGTACGTCCTTTTTGCGCGTTGCGTCCGACGGTTGCGGCGGCCCCTCTGGTGGCCGCCGTGCCCTATGATGTGGTTGACACGGATGAAGCCCGCGCATTGGCGGAGGGGAACCCGTTAAGCTTCCTCCATGTCTCGCGTCCGGAAATCGACATGCCGGAGGGGACGGACTGTTCGTCTCCCGCAGCGTACGCCCAAGCGAAGAAGGCGTTGGATGCTCTGCGGGCCAATGGATCGCTGGTGCTCGCCCCCGAGCCGCGATTCTATGCCTACCGCCAGATCATGGGCGATCACGGGCAAACGGGGATTGTGGCGACGTTCGATACGAAGGATTATCTCGCAGGCGTTCTCAAGCAGCATGAGAAGACGCGGAAGGATAAGGAAGACGATCGTACGCGCCACATCGAGATGCTCGGGGCGCATACGGGCCCGGCTTTTTTGACGTACAAGGACGATGCGGCGATCGACGCCATTGTCGCGCGCGCTTCGATGGCCGTTCCGTGCAACGACTTTACGGCTCCGGACGGCATTCGCCATACGGTGTGGGAGATTCCCGCCGAGGAGAACGAGGCGCTCACGGCGCTTTTCGCGCGCATTCCCGTTGCGTACATCGCCGATGGTCATCATCGGAGTGCGGCGGCGAGCCGTTACGCGCTCGCGCAGGGCTTCGCGGGTGAGGCGCGGTGGTTCATGGCGGTTGCCTTCCCGGCCTCGCAGTTGCGCATTCTGCCTTACAATCGTCTGGTGGCGGATTTGAACGGTCTTTCCGCCGAGGCGTTTTTGGAAAAGGCTCGTTCGATTTTCACTGTAACGGAAGGGACGGACGGGGTGCCGGATTCCGGCCGCCACGCGCGGATGTATCTGGCCGGCCGGTGGTTTGATCTCGCGTGGGAAGTCCCCGAAGGAACGGATGTCGTTTCGGCGTTGGACGTCTCGGTGTTGCAGGATCGACTCCTGTCGCCCGTTCTGGGAATCGATGATCCGCGCACGTCGCCGCGGATTTCGTTCATGGGCGGCGTGCGCGGGCTTGACGAGCTGCGTGCGCGCGTGGACGACGGGCGATCGGGTGTGGCATTCTCGATGTATCCCGTCACCGTCGGCGAGATGATGGCGATTGCCGATGCCGGTGCGATCATGCCGCCGAAATCGACATGGTTTGAGCCGAAACTTCGGTCGGGACTCTTTGTTCATGTCGTGGATTAAACGCCAGTGGAGAAGATTGCTCGTTCGCATGCTGCGCGAGAAAGCCCCTCCCCCCTTTATTGCGCGAGGGTGGGCGATCGGCATGTTCTACGGGTGTACGATCCCGTTCGGTTTTCAGCTGATCCTGTCGGTTCCCACGGCGCTGATTCTGAAGGGAAGTAAGATCGGAGCCGTGCTTGGAACGCTCATTACGAATCACTTTACGATTTTCATCATCTATCCTGTCCAGTGCTGGCTTGGAAATCGCCTTCTGGGGGGGGACTTGTCGTATGGGCATATCGTTGCGACGTTGAAGGAAGTGGTGACGGAACGGAGTTGGGAGAGCGTGCTTCAATTGGGAAGCGACGTGATGGCGGCGTTCTTTCTCGGCGGGTTCATTCTTGCGGCGGTTCTTACGCCGTTGACCTATTTTGCGGTTTTGCGGTTTGTCCGGTTTCATCGTATGCGTCAAGAGATCAGGCGGGTTAAACGTGCGACCCGTCGTATGGAAAAGGAGAAGCGGAATGCAGAACGAGTGTGATCAGTTTTCAATCAATCCATTTGCCGAACGCCTGGACGAGCTTTCTCGGCTTTTGCGGGGGCGTCGGCTCGATGCGTTTTTCGTGTTTGGCGAGGCCAACATCCGGGCGCTCACAGGCGTTGCGTGCGACAACGGCTGCCTGGTGGTGTTCCCGCTGGGGAAGGGGCGTGGCGCCACGCAGAGACCGCCTTTCTTCGTTACCGACTTCCGTTACATCCCGATGGTTCATCGGGTGGCGCCGTGGCTTGAAACCGTGGAGCAGATGAAGGGCCTGGGGCTTACGGAGACGGTTCGGAACGTGCTCGCCCAGGCTGGCGTGAAGATTGCGCGCCTTGGATTCGAAGGTGCGATTCCGGCCAAGTGCTATCTTGATTTGCAGAAGCGCTTCAAAGGTGCGACGCTCGTCGAGGGAGAGGAGATGGTGCTTTTGCTTCGTGCCGTGAAGACGTTGGACGAGGTACGCCGCATTGCCTTGGCCGAAGGGCTGAACGATGAAATCTGGCGTCAAGCCCGCAAGAACATTGCCTATGGCATGACGGAGAAGGATATCCAGCGCCGGATTCGCGCGCTCATGAACGATTACGGCGACGGCGAGGCGTTCGAGACGATTGTCTGTGTTGGCGCGAATGCCGCGGAATGCCATCACGTGCCGGATGAAACGGTCTGGAAGAAGGGGGAGCCGCTTCTTGTGGATATGGGCGTGAAACTGGATGGCGTGTGTGCGGATATGACGCGCTGCATCAAGCCGAAGAAAGGGTGCGCCTCTTGCACGACGGCCGAATACGAGAAGATCTACAACATCGTTCTCGAAGCCAATCAGGCGGCAATCGCCGCGGTGAAGCCCGGCATGACAGGGGCCGAACTCGACAAGGTGGCCCGTGACCTCATCACGAAGGCCGGCTATGGACCTGCCTTCGGGCATTCGCTCGGTCACGGCGTTGGATATGAAATCCACGAAGCCCCCACGGCGAGTGCGCGGGGAACGATGGTGCTTGAACCCGGCATGTTCGTGACCATCGAGCCGGGAATCTATCTCGAGGGCAAGCTCGGCATCCGCATCGAGGATCTCGTGCTCATTACGTCTTCCGGCTGTGAAGTGATGTCGCACAGCCGCAAGTAGGTTATACACGACGAAAACGTCAAAGGAGAACAACACATGAAGCAAGCGACGATCGATACGTCCATGGGCTCCATCACGTTGGAGCTCAATGATGAAAAGGCCCCGATCACCGTGGCGAATTTCATCGCCTACGCCCAGAGCGGCCACTATGACGGCACGATCTTCCATCGCGTCATCGATGGGTTCATGATTCAAGGCGGCGGCTTTACGAAGGCCATGGATCAGAAACCGACGAAGGAGCCGATCAAGAACGAGGCGGCAAACGGCCTTGAAAATGTGCGTGGCACGATCGCCATGGCGCGGACGATGGTTGTCGATTCGGCAACGAGCCAGTTTTTCATCAACCTCGTGGACAACTCCTTCCTTGATTACAGCGGCCCGGATCCGCGTACGTTCGGTTATGCCGTGTTTGGCCGTGTGACGGACGGAATGGATGTGGTCGACCGCATCGCCAAAGTGAAGACCGGTTTCTCCGGCATGCATCAAAATGTTCCGGAAGAGCCCATTGTCATCAAGAGCGTACGCATCCTTTCGGAATGATTCGTTTTCCGCTTGATTTGTGCGGCCTTTTTTGGCATACTATACAACTCATGTTCGGCTTTTTAGGTAGAAAACTTGCGAAAAAGGGCGTTCCCGTGATCTGCGAGCGCGCCCAGCACTGCATTTCGCGTAAGAACATCGATTCCGATGCTCTCAAGGTGCTCTATCGTCTGTCGAAATTGGGATACACGGCCTACCTTGTGGGTGGGGGCGTGCGCGACCTTCTTTTGGGGCGCAACCCGAAGGATTTTGATGTCGGTACGAGCGCGACGCCCAATGAGGTCAAAAAGGCGTTTCGCAACTGTTTCCTGATCGGTCGGCGCTTTCGGCTGGCCCACGTGCGCTTCGGCGAGAAGGTGATTGAAACGGCAACGTTCCGGCAGAATTCGCAGACGGTGGGCGAAATTATCGAGCATGCGGCGGAGGGGCCTTTCGAGGATAACACGTTTGGAACGCCGGAGACGGACGCCAATCGGCGCGACTTCACGGTGAACGGGCTTTTCTACGATATCAAGACGTTTGCCGTGATCGACTGGGTGGGGGGGCTTAAGGATCTTGAAAAGAAGGTCATTCGTTCGATCGGCGATCCGATGATCCGTTTCCGCGAGGATCCCGTTCGGATGATGCGCGCGGTCAAATTCGCGGCGCGGCTTGATTTCAAGATCGAACGTGGAACGGAAAAGGCGATTCGCAAACTCCATTCCTGTATTCTCGCGGCTTCCACGCCGCGGCTGTGTGAAGAGGTGTTTCGGCTCTTTACCTATGGCGCGAGCGAAAAGGCGTTTCGGATGTTGTACGGCTTTGGCCTGATGGGCGATTTGCTTCCGGATCTGGCGGCGTTCATCGATAGGGACGGCGGCGAGAAGTCGGCCATCTGGCGGTATCTCGCGATGCTCGATCGCTATGAGGTCGCGATGAAGAAATGCAACTACGAAGTGTCGAACGGTTTGCGCGCAGCGGTTTTGTACGCGGCGATGGCAAAGGCCAACCCCGGGCATGCGCGTGATGTGATGGGAACGATGTCGAAAACGCTTAAGATGCCGAAGGCGACCTATTTTACGGCCGTCTTGATGCTTGATTCCGTGAAGCGACTTTCACAGCCGCCGCAGCGCGCGCGCCGTCGTTTCATCTACAACCGTGATTTCCCCGACGCCCTCGACTTCAACCGTATCGTCGCGCGGGCTGAGGGGCGCGACGAAAAGATTCTTGATCAGTGGGACGAATTGTCCCGTGAATTGACGAAAGAACAAGGTGAAAACCATGAGTGAAGAGAATAAGATGCCTGAAGAGAACCTGCCTGCCTTTGTGAAGGCGGCCCCCGAACTGCTCCCGGTGTGGGATTGGTGGGTGAAGGAAGGAAAGTCCACGCTGCTGATGCTTGTGGTGGCGGCGCTTGTGGTGGCCGGTTTCTACGGCGGTCGTAACTGGTTGCGTGCCCGTAATGCGGCGGCGAATCAGGCGCTTGTCAATGCGTTTAACGTTGAAGAACTTGACACGGCTGTGTCGACCTACGGCTCCACGAAGGTTGGTCCCTCGTTGCGCCTGCGTTTGGCGAAGGCCTATTATGACGCCGAACGCTACCAAGACGCGTTGACCGTCTACGAGAAACTGGCCGGGAATGCGAAGAATGCGGCGTTTGCCGATATCGCCGTGCTCGGCCGCGGCCAGGCGCTCGAGGGCCTTGAAAAGTACAAGGAGGCTCAGGCCGTTTTCGCGGATTATGCGAAGGCCAATACGAATTCCTATCTCGTATTGACCGCCAAGCTCGGTGCGGCGCGCTGCCAGGCGCTCGCAGGCGACAAGGACGGTGCCGTTAAAGAGCTTGATGCGCTTAAGGCTGCAACGAAGGACGAGTTGGAAAAGAATCGTATCGAGCATCTTACGGAAGTGATTAAGCGCTACGATCCGAAGCGTGCGAAGCGTTCGCTCCTTGATGCTGCAAAGTCTGCAGCTCCCGCTCCGGCTGTGAAGCCCGCGGCGCCGGTTCCTGCTCCTGCCGCGAAACCTGCAGCTCCGGCCCCCGCGCCCGCTGCGAAGCCCGCGGCGCCGGTTCCCGCTCCCGCCGCGAAACCTGCAGCTCCGGCTCCTGCGCCCGCTGCGAAGCCCGCGGCGCCGGCCCCGGCTCCTACCGCAAAACCGGCGGCTCCGGCTCCCGCGCCGGCCAAGCCCGCAGCCAAGTGAGGTAAGGGGAAAGTGAGGCCTTCTCGCTTTCTCCTTTTGACTTGAATTAAACTTCCCGCCGATAACATCTCCAATTCGGGACTCCAAACAAACAATCCGGTTCCCCACTTGATAACTTCTCGGGGTGCCATCCTAGAAAGAAGCAAGCAATGAACAAGTACGTTGAAGAAACGATCGCGTATGTGCGCGAGAAACATGCGAACGAACCCGAGTTCGTTCAGACCGTCGAAGAAGTGCTCTCCTCCCTGAGCCCTGTCGTTGACAAGCATCCTGAATACGAAGCGGCCGACCTCCTCAAGCGCATGGTCGAGCCGGAACGTATGTTCACGTTCCGCGTGGTGTGGACGGACGATGCGGGCAAGACCCACACGAACATCGGCTATCGTTGCCAGTTCAACGGCGCGATCGGCCCGTATAAAGGCGGTCTCCGTTTCCAGAAGAACGTCTATCCCGGCATCATCAAGTTCCTCGGTTTCGAGCAGACCTTCAAGAACTCCCTCACGGGGCTTCCGATCGGCGGCGGCAAGGGCGGTAGCGACTTCGATCCCGCAGGCAAGAGCGCGGCTGAAGTCATGCGCTTCTGCCAGAGCTTCATGACGGCTCTCTATCGCTACATCGGCCCGGATATCGACGTGCCGGCCGGCGACATGGGCGTGGGCGGCCGTGAAATCGGTTACCTCTATGGCCAGTATCGTCGCCTCAAGGGGGTGTGGGAGAACGGCGTTTTGACGGGCAAGGGCCTCTCCTACGGCGGTTCGCTGATCCGCCCGGAAGCGACGGGCTACGGCGCCGTGTACTACCTCCTCGAAGTCCTCAAGCACGAGGGCGAGGCGATCGAAGGCAAGCGCATTGCGATCTCCGGCTACGGCAACGTGGGCTGGGGCATCATGAAGAAGGCGATGCAGCTCGGCGCGAAGGTCACCTATTTCGCCGGCCCTGACGGCTACATCCATGATCCGGAAGGCGTGAACACCGAGGAGAAGCTCAACTACATCCTCGAGATGCGCGCGAAGGATCCGATGCACTGCGAGCCCTACGCGAAGAAGTTCGGCTGCGAATTCGTGGCCGGCCAGAAGTGCTGGGGCGTCAAGGATGTGGATATCTACATGCCCGCCGCCACCCAGAACGACGTCAAGATGGAATCGGCCGAGAAGATCGCCTCTTCGGGCGTGAAGTACTACATCGAAGTTGCGAACATGCCCACGACGAACGACGCGCTCAACTTCCTGCGCCAGCAGAAGCACATGATCGTGGCGCCCTCCAAGGCGGTGAACGCCGGCGGCGTGGGCGTCTCTGCGCTCGAAATGGCGCAGAACTCCGAACGTCTCGTGTGGACGGCCGATGAAGTCGACGCCCAGCTCAAGAAGATGATGAAGAACATCCACGACGCGTCCGCCGAAGCGGCTGCGGAGTATGGTCTCGGTTATGACCTCGTGGCGGGCGGCAACATCGCCGGCTTCAAGAAGGTCGCGACGGCCATGATGGAACAGGGCCTCTTCTAAGGTCCCGCGCCTCAAACGGCGTAACCCAAGAGGGCGCGGCGGGGGTTTCCCCTCCGCGCCTTTCTCATGAAAAGGAGATTGACGATGAAACGAATGATGTTGTTGGTTGCCGTTTTGGCGCTTGGTGCGATGGGGGCGGAAACGCTGAAGCCTGTTGTGGAGAAGACATGGAACGGGGCGGAAGGCGTGGTCGTGAGGGGCTTTTCACGGCCGATCGCCCATTCGCTTGCGGTCACGAATGCGACGCCCTATACGCTCGTTGTGGAGATGCGCCTTCCCGCCATCAGCTGGAATTCCTGGCGGAGCGCCTTTACGACGTCGCTCGCGCTGGATGGCGCGGCCTTCGTCAATCCGAAGAACGAAGTCGGCATCGCCGGTGTCTATAGGGACATCGGCCTCAAGCCGGGCTCCGTGGTCAAATTCGCGGCGGCGTACGATGGCCGAAAGCATCTTTCCCTTTATGCGAACGGACAATTGATCGTGAGCGGCCACGAAGTCCCCAAGGCAGGAATTGCCGAGCCGATCTTCTATCTCGCCGGCGATGAAAACGGCGAGGATGGCGAAGTCGAGCTTCTCCGCGCCCGCGTCTTCAATCGCGTTCTCTCGCAAAAGGAAATCGCAACGCTTTGGTGAAGACGATGATCGATTTTGCCCACGAACTCAACCCTGAACAATGTACGGCCGCGACGGCGGGAGAGGGGCCGATGCTCGTGCTCGCGGCTGCGGGCACGGGGAAAACGCGCACGCTCGTCCATCGCGTGGCCTACCTCGTCGAGAGGGGCGTTCCGCCTGAACGCATCCTCCTTTTGACGTTTACGAACCGCGCCGCGCGCGAAATGCTGGAACGTGCCGAGCAGCTCGTGCCCGGCATGAACGGCGTGTGGAGCGGTACGTTCCACCACGTGTGCGCGCGCTTCCTGCGCCAGTACGGCAGCTGCCTCGGCTACAAGCCAGGCTTCGCGATTCTCGATGAAGACGACCAGAAGAAGGTGATGGGGCAATGCATCAAGGACAACGTGGCGAACGTCAAGGACTTCCCGAAAAAGGAAGTCCTCCTGAAGATCATTTCCGATGCGGCGAACGGCGAACGCGATTTGGAGAAGATCATCCAAAGCTACCAAACGAAGACGGCGCTCGACCCCGCGCTCGTCTTGAAGGTGTGCCGGGCCTACGCGCAGAAGAAGCAGGAACTCGGCGCAATGGATTTCGACGATCTGCTCGTGAACGGGCTTCGCCTCCTTCGCGAGAGCGACCGCGTGCGCGAGTTCCTGCAGGAACATTTCCTCCACGTGCTTGTGGACGAGTATCAGGATACGAATACGCTTCAGGCCGATTTCACGGATATCCTCGCCGCGAAGCACCGCAACATCATGGTGGTGGGCGACGACTTCCAGTGCATCTACACCTGGCGCGGGGCGAAGTTCGAAAACATCATGAATTTCCCCGACCGCTGGCCCGGCTGCCGCATCGTCAAGCTTGAACGCAACTACCGTTCGTACGCGCCGATTCTGGATGTGGCCAACTGCGTGATGAAGGACGTGAAGCACCAGTTCGAAAAGACGCTGCGTCCGTTCCGGACGGGCCAGGCGGTGAAGCCGCGCCTCTACCATGTCTATGACGGACGCGCCCAGGCCGAAGCGATCTATCGCCTCGTGAGCGCGCTTCATGAACAGCGCGGCGTACCCTATTCGCAGATGGCGATCCTCTATCGGTCGCATTATACGTCCATCGACATCCAGCTCACGCTCACGCGCAACCACGTGCCGTTCCGCATCACGAGCGGCGTGGGCGTGTTTGAGCAGCTGCATGTGAAGGATGTTCTCGCCTTTTTGCGCCTTTGCGTGGATCCAACGTCCCAACTGAGCTTCCTCCGCCTCATGGAGCTCTTGCCGGGCGTGGGCGAGGCGTCCGCGCAAAAGTATTGGAAGGCGCTTGGCGGATCTTTCGACGGCACGAATGCGATGGACCGCATGAACCTCAGCACGATGATGTGCGCGAAGGGGAAGGCCGGCTGGGAACAGATCGCAATTGCCTTTTCGCGTGCGCCGGAACACCTTCAGAGCGGCAACGACCGTCTGCTCGTCGAAGACTTCATCAAGGTCTTCTATGCGGAGCACCTCCACAAGGCGTTCGAGCCCGAAGACGCCGATTCGCGCCAGGACGACCTCGGCGAATTGATGGCGCAGATCGCCTCTCTCCAGGGCGGCGTGAAGCAGTTCCTCGACGAAGTCGCCCTTATGACGAACCTCGATGCCAAGGCGAAGGACAGCCTGCCTGCGGACCACATTACGCTCACCACGGTCCATCAGGCGAAGGGCATGGAATGGCCCGTCGTCGTGTTGCCGTGGCTCGCGGATACCGTCTTCCCGAGCGCGCGTGCAATCGAGGAGGGCAATCTCGACGAAGAGCGGCGCCTTTTCTACGTGGCGGTGACGCGGGCGCGCGACTGCCTCTACATGTGTGCGCCGAAGGCGAAGAAGACGGCAGACGGCGGTCTTTACCCCGTCGACCCCTGCACGTTCGTGCGCGAGATTCCGCCGGAACTCCTCGAGGAGCAGACGCTCTATTCAACCGATCGCGGCTACGGCGGCGATACGCCGCGTCGGCGCTGGGATGAAGACGACGACGGAAGCGATGATTCCCCATCGTCAGGCGGCACGAGCTGGCGTGGCGGCGGTGGCGGGTGGTCCGGCGGCAGTTCGCCGCGCGGCCGCGCCAAACCGACCTACAAAACCACCTGGCGCCGATGATTGCGGGCACATCGCGCCTTGCGGCGAAGGAAGGGCCTGGTGGGCGGAGAACAAGGAGAAGTACGCCCTCCCGCGCCAGTTGCCGGACTTCAAGAAAACGAAGAACATCCACAAGTGGAAACGCACGGGGAAATAAGCATCTGGAAAAATCGGTCTTGCTTGAAGAAGAAGGGGAGCATGGCATTTGAAGAATCTTGATGCCCCATTGCATTGAGAGCGCGGAAAATGCTATAATATCCCGCGTTAAAGGAGATACAATGGCCACTCTTAAACTTGGTGTATTGGGTTCGGGCGCGGGTTCGAACATGCAGTCGATTGTGGATGCGATTGAAAAAGGCGAGCTGGATGCGGAAATCAAGCTCGTTTTGGCGGACGTGCCGGATGCGAAGATTCTCGATCGCGCCCGCAGGCACAACATTCCCTGCCAGTGGCTCGACTGTTCCCCGTGGAAGACGAAGCTGGAAGGGCCGGGCGAAGATGAATGTATCCGCCTCTTGAAGGAAGCCGGTTGCGATACGGTCGTGCTCGCGGGGTTCATGCGGATTGTGAAGCCGAAGCTTCTGGCGGCGTTTCCGATGCGCGTGTTGAACATCCATCCCGCGCTTCTGCCGGCGTTCCCGGGCGTCCATAGCTGGACGCAGGCGCTCGACTACGGCTGCAAGGTCGCGGGCGTGACAGTCCACTTCGTCGATGCGGGCACGGATTCGGGCCCGATCATCGTGCAGAAGTGCGTGCCCGTTCTTGAAGACGACACGCCCGAAACGCTTCATGCGCGCATCCAGGAGCAAGAGCACATCGCCTTCCCCGAGGCCCTGCGCCATCTTGCCGCCGGCAAGTTGAAGGTTGAAGGGCGCCGTGTGCGCATCGGCTAAAAGCATCTTGAAGACGTCATTGGAGATAAGACAAAATGAATGGTGCTCTCCTCTTGCTGATTGGTATCGCATGTTTCACGCTTGCGTATTTCCTCTATTCGAAGTTCATCGCCCGCGCAATCGGCGTCGCCCCCGATAAGCCCACGCCCGCGCATACGATGGGCGATGGCGTCGACTACGTGCCGGCGCATCCGATGGTCCTTTACGGGCACCACTTCGCGGCGATCGCGGGGGCGGGCCCGATCATCGGCCCCGTTCTGGCGTCGCAGTTCGGGTGGGCGAGCGTGGCGCTCTGGGTGATCCTCGGCTGCATTTTCATCGGCTCGATGCACGACATGGTGACCCTCTTCCTCTCCGTGCGGCATGAAGGCAAGTCCATCGGTTCCGTGATTGAATCGGTACTGGGGCGCTCCGGTAAGATGATCTTCCTTCTCTTCTGCTTCTCCGCGCTCGTGCTCGTGATGGCGGTCTTCACGGGGCAGGTGGCGGATGCGTTCGTGTCGAATCCGGAAGTCGCCACCTCTTCGCTTCTCGGCATCTTCGAAGCGGCGCTCTTCGGCGTGTGCGTGTACAAGTTCAAGTGGAGCGTCTTCACGGCGAGTTTCATCTTCGTGCCGGTGTTGTTCCTTCTCGTGTGGATCGGCGTCATCTTCCCGTGCGACCTCACGGCGCTCTTCGGCGTGACGGCGGCAACGAGCAAGAACATCTGGGTGGTCGTCCTCTTCGTCTACTGCTTTGTGGCGTCCACGCTGCCCGTGTGGCTTCTCCTCCAGCCGCGCGACTATCTGAACAGCTATCTCCTCTACGCGATGCTCGCGATTGGCCTTGCGGCGGTGTTCTGGGTACATCCGACGCTGAACGTGAATGCGTTCTCGGGCGTGACGATTACGAACGCGAAGGGCGTGACGCAGTGCGTGTTCCCGCTCCTCTTCGTGACGGTGGCGTGTGGCGCGTGCTCGGGCTTCCATGCGCTTGTGGCGAGCGGCACCACCTCGAAGCAGCTCGACAACGAACGGCACATTCGCCCCGTGGGCTATGGCTGCATGCTCCTTGAGGGCGTGGTGGCGCTTCTCGCGCTTGTCGCGGTGGCGTGGCATTCGCAGGCCGATCTCGTGAGCGGCCTTGCGGCCGGCAAGCCCGTTGTGATGTTCGCCCAGGGGCTCGCGAGCTTCTGTGCGAAGATGGGCCTTCCCGAGAAGACGAGCGAGAGTTTCATGCTTCTCGCCGTGGCGGCGTTCCTGATGACGTCGGTCGACGCGTGCACGCGGCTGGCGCGGTTCGTGTGGCAGGAAATCTGGTCCACGGCCTCTCAGGCGCAAAGCACGGAGGCGAAGGCGTTCGTGTCGAATCCGGGGCTCATCGTGCGCCTTAACAAGAACATGTATTTCGCGACGGCGGTCGTGATTGCCATTGGCGTGTATCTGCTCGTACTCAATCCGTCGATGGCGGCGAACCTTTGGACGATGTTCGCGAGCGCGAATCAGATGCTTGCGGCGCTCACGCTCCTCACGGCGTCGCTCTGGCTTCTGAAGAAGCATCTCAAGTTCTGGATCGCGCTTCTGCCGATGTTCTTCATGATCGTGACGAGCGGTACGGCGGTGTTCCAGCTTTTCCTGCAGAGCGTCGACAAGTGGCTGAAGGAGGGTTTTGCGAAGGGGGGTGTTACGGCAATCGGGTCGGCGGTTCTCTTCTGCCTTGCCATTACCCTGCTTGTTCTCGGCGCAATCAAGTTGCGGAAGATTCTCAAGAATGCGATGATCCAGAAAATCGCGCACAAGAGGTAGGTCATCATGAAGGGCTGGTTTTGGATTCCGCTCGCCGGCATGGCGGGCCTTCTCGTGGGGTCGTGGGGGCCGCGTGCCGAACTTCGCGCCTGGGAGAAGCAGGCCGAAGAGGAGCGGGCGAAACCGAAACAGGTTTCGGATGGTTTCGCTTCTCTGGCGAAGATGGTGCACATCCCCGATCGTGCGCGGCATCCGCGGCGCGGGGGGCATGGGCCTGCCGTACGGAAGGGGAAGCAACCTCAGGCGAACGACGCCCGGCGCGTGGATGCGCCGACGAATACCGTCGTGGAAACCGCAGCCGCCGAAACGGCCGCCGCGGAGCGGCAAGAGCCTCAACGCGAGTGGCACCCGGAAGACCTGCGTGCCCGCATCGAGGAGGCGCAGGAGCTGTGGCGGACGCGTGTTGATGTGGCGCGGGCGCAGTGGAAGGAGAAGCTGAAACTCGATGCGGCTGGCGCGGAGAAGTTCGATGCGGTCCTGGCCGACATGAACACCCAGCTTTACGATACGATGCAGGCGCTCGCGAATCAGATCGAGTCGAAGAAGGCGCTCACGCAGGAACTCGGCCTGCGGCTTGTGGGAGATGCTACGACCATTCTCGCCGAGACCTACGATAAGATCGGCGCCGTGGTGCCGGCCGGTGGACGCGAAACCGTCTCGCAGATGCAGATGACGGACTTCATCGATCCCGGCGTGGCCGAGCCGCTCATCGCCGTTCAAGGTCAGCTTGAGCGTTTCGCGTTTCCCCATCAACCCCATCGTGGGGGACGGTGATGAGGGCTTTTGCGCGCATCTTCCAGGTGGCACTCTCGGAGTGGGCGGGGGCCGTGCGCAGCCGGCGGGCGCTTGTTCTCTTGCTCCTTTACGTGGTGGCGGCCGTTGGGTGCATGTACGGGACGATTTCCGTCTTCAATCGCATGGAGAAGGAACTCGTCAAGGTTCTACAGCTTCCGGAAAGCGAACAGACGGGAACCGTGTCGAAAACGCTGTGGCAGTCGAAGCCGTTTCGGAACATTGCCCGCACGGTCGTACACAACAAACTCGTCTATGAGTCCATCGAAGGGCGCCACCCGATCGAACTCGTCTATGCGTGGTTCGTTTTTGCGTTGGCTCCGTTCCTTGTGGTGCTCGTTTCCGGAAATCGTGTGGCGGATGATCTGCGAAGTGGGGCCGTGCGCTATGCGATTGTGCGCTGTACGCGGGCGGAATGGTCGATCGGAAAGGCGTTCGGGCAGGCGCTGATGCTCGTCTGCGCGCTTGGGGCAAGCGCATTTGCCGCGTGGATCGTGGCGTTTGCCCGTTTGCCGAATGCGGCCGAGCTTCTGCCGGCGATGTTCGATTGGGGGGCGCGCGCCTGGGTCTATTCGCTCGGGTGGCTTGGCCTTGCGCTTGGGATTTCGCATCTCTCGCGCACGGGAAGCCGGGCGACGGCGTTTGGCATTTTCGCGGTGTTCGTGATGATGGCCTTTCCGATCATCCTTGACGTCGTGGGGATGCGTTTCAACATCGGCTGGCTCGTCAATTTCGATTTTCTCTCGCCCTCGCGTGCGGAGTCGCTCCTCTGGCGCAACGGGGTAAAGCCGCTTGCGGAAGCGACGTTTCGGCTCGTCCTCCTGGGCGCCTTCTACCTCGCCCTCGGGAGCGCGGCCTTCCAGAGGAGGGATGCATGATCGGTGTTGCACTTTCAACGCGTGACCTCGTCAAGCGCTATGGGCGGCGCCTGGCGCTCGACGGTTTTACGCTCGCCGTGCCGCAGGGCGCGGTGATGGGGCTTGTGGGGCAGAACGGCGCGGGGAAGACCACGTGGATGATGGCCGTTGCGGGCTTTTTGCGGCCGACCTCGGGCACGATCGACGTGTTGGGGGGCGGGCCCTTCGACGCGACGATCCACACAGGCCGCTTCGCGATTCTGCCGCAGGATTCCGAGTTGCCGCTTGAAGGAACGCCGGAGGCGCTCCTCTACCGCTATGCGCGCCTTCAGGGGCTCTCGGCCGCCGCCGCGCGCGCTTCGGTCGATGAAGTTCTCGCGGAGATGAATCTTTCCGATCGTGCGGCGAGTACGATCCGTTCCCTTTCCCACGGCATGCGTAAGCGCGTGATGCTCGCGCAGTGCTTCCTCGGGGCGCCCGAGGTGGTGCTTCTCGACGAGCCGCTTAACGGGCTCGACCCGATGGAGCAGGACCGCATGCGCCGTTTCATCCTCGCGCGGCGTGGCCGGCAGACGATTGTCGTCTCCTCCCACAACCTCAACGATGTGGAAATCCTCTGTTCGCACGTGGCGTTTGTCGAAAAGGGGAAGGTGGCGCGGTTTGCGACGATCCGCGAACTGACGGCAGAGGCGGGGCGGGTGGAATATCAGCTCGCGCGCGTGCCGGCCGATCGTGTGCAGCTCGAGGCGGCACTCGCCGCCGCGTTCTCGTCGGGGCGCTTCACATGGCGCACGTTGGATTCTACTGAAACTGCGCTCGTCTGCACCTACGAAGCGGGGGAGGAGACGCTCGGCCTTGCGGAAATCAACCGCCGGCTCATCCCGGTTCTCCTCGGGCAAGTCGATGTGCTATCCGTTACCAGCGGTCTCTCTCTTGAACAGGCCTACATGACCGAAGTGAGCACAGCTCGTCCAAACTGAATAATGACCGGAGCCAGTTTCTTATGGTATCTTCGGGGGGACAGTCCCCAGGGCACTTCGTAAGCCATTGGCAATGTCGCAAACAACTGGAACAACGGGCGTCCCGCCCGTTGAGGAGTGGGTTTCCAACGGGCAAGATGCCTGTTGTCCCGGTTTCGCCATCACCAAACATGCGACAATACCAAGCCATTTGACGGTAATGTAGAATTCGCGGGGGGACAGTCTCCCGGTGTTCTCTTTCGCCCCCCCGCGCCTCCGCACAGATCCCACGGGGACAGTCCCCCTGTATTCCCCCTGTATTCAGAAGGGAACAGGCCCTGTGAGGTCATGATTTGGCGGGGGCTGTTCCCGATGTGGCAGGGAAATTGACGTTAGACGATGGTTGCCGAGATTCCGTCTCCTTCGAGTTTTGAAAGGTAGTTGTTTTGTCTATCTGATTGTGTTATACTTTTACTGTTCATTTTTTACTAACGAGAGATTAAAGAGATGAGTGAACGAGTTGTTCGTTGGTCCCAGAAACTTTTGGACCTTTCGCTTCGCAACCGCCTGTTGAACGTTCGTGACGGGAAACAGGTGATTCCGCTCTTTTGCCGTGATATTGCGACGCTTGAAGACCGTTTGGCTTCGGCGGACACCATTCAGGTTGAAACAGGGGATCCGGAGGATGGCTTCCTCGTCTCAAACGTGACGCCCGAAGAGACGGAAAAGCGCCTCAAGAATCTCTTTCGCGTTGCCCGTACCGACCTTGAAGAGGGCGGGGTGAACACGCTCTTTCTCGCGCTCGGGTTTCTTTCCTGGCAGCCTGCAGACCAGACGGGGAAATTCTATCGTGCGCCGCTCGTGCTCGTGCCGGTAAAGCTTGTCCGCAAGAGCTTGAAGGACTATCGGATGACGAGTCTTGACGAGGAGACGGTGATCAACCCCACCTTGCTCGAACTCCTGCGCAGCCAGTTCCGCCTGACCATCCCTGAAATCGATCCGCCGCCGCAGGACGAAAAGGGACTCGACCTCAACGCCATCGTCGAGGCGTTTGTGAAGGCCACGTCGGTGATGAAGGGGTGGACCGTGACGCGCGACGCCGCGCTCGGCCAGTTTTCCTTCGGCAAGTTCGTGATGTGGAAGGATATGACGACGCGGATGGACGACCTTCGGAAGAATCCGCTCGTCGAGCATCTCGTCAATGGCGGCGGTCTGTACGACGACGGCGTGAAAGTGTTTCCGCCGGAGAAAATCGGCGATAAGATCGACCGGTCGAAGACGTACTGCCCGCTCAGCGCCGACTCGTCGCAGATGACGGCCGTTCTCTATTCGGCGCTTGGAAAGACGTTCGTGCTGCATGGCCCGCCCGGCACCGGCAAGAGCCAAACGATTACGAATCTGATTGCGCACAACCTCTCGCTCGGGCGGCGCGTCCTCTTCGTTTCCGAAAAGAAGGCCGCGCTCGACGTTGTCCATCGGCGCTTGGCGTCGATTGGCTTGAAGCCATTCTGCCTCGAGCTCCATTCCAACAAGTCCGGCAAAACGGAGGTCCTCGCCCAGTTCGCCGAGGCGCTCGACGTGCCGGTTTGTTCGGGGCCGGCCGATTGGGCCACGACGGCGCAGAATCTTGCCGCCGAACGCGAGAAGCTCAACGGCTATGTGAAGGCGCTCCATAAGGCCTATCCCAACGGGATGACGCCGTATGATTGCTTCGGCCATCTCATCGCCTCGGTCAACGAGGAGACGGGAACGGCGCGAACGAAGGATCGCGGGCGGTTGACCATCGATACGGTAACGCAGACGCGTGCGGACTACGAGACGAGCCGCCGATTGACGGATGAACTCGCGAACGGCTGGCGGGGAACGAAGCCCGAAGCGGTGGCGGCTCTCGAACCGCTGGTGAGCAAGGATTGGACGCCCGGCGTGGCCCGCGAGGTCGAGACGGCCGCGCAGAACCTTCTCGCGGCGAGCCGGAAGAACATCTTTTCGCGTGCGTTCGCGGCGTTTGAAAACCGCGCGTTCGTTCCGTTCGGCAAAGCGTGCAAACTCACGCCCGAGAACGCCGAACGGATGGTGGGCGCGCTCGACGAATTGCGGAGCGTCATGAACTGGCGCCGCATCAAAGCCGCCGCGGCCGCCGCGGGCTTGGCGGGATTCGCGCAGGCGATCGAAACGGGTGAAATCGCCCCCGATGAGTCGACCGCACGCTTTGACGACGCCTACGCCGTGAAGATGCTCGATGCGATCATCGGTGCGGAACCGGCCCTTGCGAGTTTCAGCGGCCTCAATCACGATGACGCGGTGAAACATTATCGCGAGCTTGACGACCGCCTTGCGGAACTTTCCAAAGGCGAGGTGTTTGCCCGTCTTGCGGCCCGGCTGCCGCGGCGGCGCGGCGAGGACTGCCCGGCCGCGAGCGAACTCGGCATTCTGCGGCGCGAGTGCGAGAAGAAGGCGCGTCAGAAGCCCGTGCGGCAGCTCCTTTCCGAAATTCCGCATCTTGCCTCGGACCTCAAGCCGTGCTTCCTCATGAGCCCGCTTTCGGTGGCGCAATATCTGCCCGCCGATGCGATGTTCGATCTCGTCGTCTTCGACGAAGCCTCGCAGATTCCCGTGTGGGACGCGATTGGCGTCATCGCGCGCGGCAAGCAGTTTGTCTGCGTGGGCGGCCCGAAGCAGATGCCGCCTACGAACTTCTTCCAGAAGGGCGAGATGGAAGAGGAGGATGAAGACGACGAGACGATTGCGGATATGGAGTCCATCCTCGACGAATGCCTCGCTGCAGGCGTCCATTCGGCCTACCTCAATTGGCACTACCGCAGCCGTCACGAGTCGCTGATCGCCTTCAGCAACCATAATTACTATTCCGATCGGCTCAACACGTTCCCGAGCGCGAGCGATTCGCCGCGTTTGGGCGTGCGGTTCGAATTCGTGCCGGGCGGTGTGTTCGAACGGCGGGCCTCGCGGACGAACCGCAAGGAAGCCGAAGCGCTTGTGGACTACATTTTCACCCGTTTCGCCGAGCCCGGTTACCGCCGGCGGTCCGTGGGTGTCGTGACGTTCAGCCAGGCGCAGCAAACGTTGATCGAAGACCTCATCGACGCGCGGCGCGAGAAGGAACCAAAGTACGAGGTGTTCTTCGGCGACGACACGGAAGAACCGTTCTTCGTGAAGAACCTTGAGAACGTGCAGGGCGACGAGCGCGACGTGATTCTCTTCAGCGTGGGCTATGCGCCCGATGCGGAAGGAAAGTTCGCGATGAATTTCGGGCCGCTCAATCGCGATGGCGGCGAACGGCGCCTCAACGTGGCGATTACGCGCGCGAAGGAACAGGTGGTCGTGTTCTCGAGCATTCACGGCTCGCAGATCGACCTCGCCCGCACCTCGGCCGTGGGGGCGGCGCATCTGAAGGACTTCCTCGATTTCGCCGAAAAGGGGACTGTTGGCGCGGTGGGGCAAGCCGGCGAGGCTGCCGTGACCACGGCTGAATTTCCGGCCGCAGTGGCGCGCGTTCTACGCAGCCATGGGTGGCAAGTGGATGAAAACGCGGGATGCGGGGCGTTCCGCATCGATCTTGCGGTTCATCGAAAGAAGGGCGACGGCTACTTGCTCGCGATCGAATGCGATGGATCCGGCTACGCGAATCAGTGCTGGACGCGCGATCGCGATGTGCTGCGTGCCTCCGTGTTGAAGGGCCTCGGGTGGCACGTCACGCGCCTTTGGAGCGTTGACTGGGCGTTCGACCGCGCCCGCGCGGAAGGGGCGCTCCTCTCGCTTCTCGATGCCCTCGAAACGCGCGACGAGCAGATGGCCGCCGAAAAGGCGAAGGCCCCGCCGCCCCCTGCGCCGCCTAAGGAAGAATCGGCCTTGCCGCCGGGTGTAACCGAAGTCAAACAGAAGCCGCTCAAGGAAGTCAAGAAGACGCGTGCCATCGACGAAATCCCCACGTATGAACTCGCCATCGCCATGAAGGAAGTCAAAAAGGACTTCGGCGAATGCGAGGACGATGCGCTCTACCATGAAACGCTCAAGCGTTTCGGTTTAACCGTGCTCAACGCGAAGGCGCGCGCGGCCTTGGATGCGGCGCGCCGCGCGATTGCCGTCCTCGTCGCCTGCCTGGCGGCGTTCACCCTTTCGGCTGCGGATCCGTATGTGGGCTACATCTATCCCTCTGCCATTCAGGCGGGAACGACGAACCGCGTGATTGTGGGCGGGCAATACCTCTGGGGCCTCGGCGGCGGCCTCGTGAGCGGCGAGGGCGTGCGGGTGCTCGAGGTGGAAAGCGTTCCCGGGTTTCCGGTTCCCACGGGCGATCAGCGGCGCTACCTCGTCAAGTGGCTCGATCAGATCGCCGCTGGCGATCGGTCGCAGCCGCCGTTTCCGGAGGAAAACGAATTCCTCAATGAATGGCGGAGGAATAAATGGTGGGAGATTCTTGGGGTTCTTGACGCGCAGCGGATTTCACTTGTCGAACACTACCTCTGGACGCCGCGGAATCCGCTCCAGATGTCGCCGGCGTTGAACCAGATGTTGCTCGTGACGATTGCCGCCGATGCGGATGCGGCGCAAGGGCCGCGCGATTTTCGTCTTTGGTCGGCCGCGGGCATGTCGCCACCGCGGCCGATTCTCATTGCCCGTTCGCCGAATCTGCAGGAACCGTTTTTCGTGGCGCCGCAGCGGCCGCAGCCCGCCATGCCGGCTGTCAAAACAGTGCCGTGCGTCCTGAACGGGCAGATTTTCCCCGGCACGACGGATACGTGGCCGCTCCCCGCGCTCAAGAAGGGCCGCGTGCTCACCTTCCAGACCTATGCACGCGAGTTCCAGTCCTATATCGGCGATGCCGTGCCGGGATTCTTCAATGCCGTGTTGCGCATCGTGAATGCGAAAGGGCGCGAAGTCGCCTTTGCCGACGATTATTTCTATCATCCCGATCCGGTGCTCACGTTCATCGTACCGGAAGACGGCGACTACAAGCTCGAAATCCACGACAACCTCTATCGCGGCCGTGCGGACTTCGTCTATTCCATTCAGGTGACCGAAGGCGTAGAGAATCGACCGTCCGTGCGGGCGCTCTCGCTTACGCCGTACCCGCCCGCGCACATTCCAGGCGCAGCGGTTGTAACCTCCTTCTGGAATGTCGTACGCGCGCCGTGGAGCGTGGCCACGAATTCCTTTGAGATCAAGGAAGCGGGCGATTACGTGTTTGACGTGCTCGCGCGCCGGATCGGGTCTCCGCTCGATGCGCGCCTCGTGGTGTGCGATGCCAAAGGTAAGGTGCTGGGGCGCTTTGACGATGTTACGAATACGGTCCACGTGGGCAGCGTGATCCAGGCCGAATGCGATCCCAGAGGGCGCCTTCGCCTCGCGCCGGGTACCTATCGGGCGCTCGTACGGGATGAGGCGTGCAAGGGAGGGGCGGCGTATGGCTACCAGATGCGCATCCATCGCCCGGCGCCGCGTTTTGAGGTATGGATGAAACGGAGCGGGTTCGCGATGCGTCCGTGGGGGCAGGTGAAGACGACCTTCACCGTCATTCGTCGGGACGGGTTCAACCTCCCGATTCAATTGGAGAACAATTCGTTCTTCACATTCAAGCCGCAGGTGATTCCGGCGGAGTCGAATTTGATGTCTGTCGCGGTGATCATGCGCCGTCATCCGCCGTGGGAGGTACCGTCGGTCGCGATTTGGGCAACGGCCAAGGCCGGGAAGCGCCAATGGCGCGAGCGCGTTGTGCCGGCCGACGAGTACAATCAGGCGTTTGCCTGGGACCATCTGGTGCCGGCGCGTGGAGCGGCGCTGCGGATTCTGCCGCCCTATCCGCCGCGGCCGAAGCCGCCCGTACCGCCCGCTGCCGGCCAAAAGCCGAAACCGCCTGTTCCAGTACCGGCCGCGAAGCCGGCCAAAGATCCGCCGAAACCGACGAAGTGAGTGGTGTTTTCTCCAGCTGGTGGCGCCTCGCAATCGGGATGATTGTCTGTTGCGGCGGGCTTTGCGTTGAGGCGGGCTCGTGGACGTTTGACCGCGAAACCTGGCAGAGGAGTTTGCGCGCGTTGCGTAAATTCCCTCACCTCGAACAGCCGAAGCATATTACCGAGCGCCTTTCGCCTCTCGAGCTGATGGAGGTCGTTCAACTTGTCTCGGAAGCCTTTGCCATCAACATGCACGCGCAGGAACGAGAAGCGGAACATCGCCGGAAACTTGCCGCGAAGGGAATTGCCGAAGTGCCGCCCACGGCGGCGAATCGACGCTATCGGCTGGATACCGGCGGCAACAGTTTCATCTTCGATCTCTGGGGAAACTTCTGGATCGACCGGCGATTCGTGACGGACGAGGAAATGAAGGTCATCCATAAGCTTGAGCGCTACTATCGGAAGGCGCTTGGGCTTAAGCCGCGGAAAAAGAACCCGAAAAGGCCCGATCTCACCGTTCGGCCGGAAGTGCGTAATCCCCTTGAAGTGCCGGTGTTCGCCGGTTTTGAAGCGGCGCGCTACCAGGCCTACGACGATCTCATCGTACAGCTCGTCGTGGAGTTCAACGCCGATAAGGAAGGGTGGATCGGCGGAACGTCCGCACAGGCGGAGACGGTGGATGATTTGACGCCCGCGCTCGTCAAATCCCAGATGATCGAAGAATCGGGCGGAAACGGCAAGAGTTCGCTCGCGGCCTGGGCCGTCGATCCTCTCCAGGTGAATGTGCCGGGCGATTGGGACGAGGCGAAACACGAGGTGGGCCTCGTCAAGCCGAAGCGGCGCAACGAGGGGGATCTTGAGAACAACGTTCGCGCGGCCATCATGTTTCTTGTACGCAAGGGATTCGGCGTATCCGGGCAGCCGGCAGGAATTCGGGTGACGAGCTATTTCGACGGTTGGCCCGAAGCCCTGCGGCGCTATAATGCGCGGCGCGACCGCACGATTGACGGGCGCATCTACAGCGAGGCATACGCGGAAAAGATCTGCCGCCGTGCCGCGCATCCGGAACGGTTCGAACCGATCGAGATTCGCCTGCCGCCCAGGGTCGAAAAGCTCGAACCAACCGATCTCTCGCGCTATTTTGAAAACCTCGAACTCACGGAATTTCCATTTCCGCTCGAAAACAAGAAGGAGAAGCCATGAAGAAAGTCGTCGTACATGGTTGAACTGCGCAAGGCGAACTTCAAGCATGTGACGGCCGTTTCGCTCCACACCTACTGGAATCCGAAAGATCCCGTCGATCCGTTCCTCCTTGGAACCGATCATCTGAAAAAGCTGATCGATGAATTCCATGCCCACGGCGTGAAGGTCTGTTCGATTCCGTTTGAAGGCGGCGACAAGGAGGCCTGCTACCATCGGCTGTGGGAACTCGGCTGCGACGGCTTTTCCACAGACTATCCGTCGATCATGTTCAAAGTCATCCACGACTTGAAGGAAAAGGCAAAGGGGGCATCGCAAGCGTTTCCCTCTCCCAGTATTATGACAAACTGCGCCCCTTGAAAATTTGTCTATCTTTATTCATATAAAAATGATATAATCATGGAAAATTCTTTATGAGTATTTTACCCACAAGCCGGATTCGCTGCCGGATGGGGAAAGAAAGAACTGAAAGGACATACCGGTCGTAGCATGAGAAACGGCTGGCTTCTCCACGGGGAAGACCTGTGTGAGAGATGTGCGGGGTGCGCAAGCTAACCCGTTCAGCGTACGCGATATCAGCGTATGACGCTTACTGGAAACTTCGCCAAAGTAGAAAAGCAAAAGCGGAATACGATGATTGCGCTACGTGGAGCAATCCACGTGGCGTGTTTTCATCATTCATGTTTTTGCAGGGCGTTTGGCGATGCCTCCAGTAGACGTGGTGATTGGAGACACGCCACTTCATTTTCCGTGCTGGGAGAGGTGTGTGCAACACGAGTGCGGAGACAACGAGGTAAGATCGTCTAAGGGCGGTTGTAGGTGGATTGCAAAACGATGAGTGAGCTTGTCAAATACAAGAAGTTTGCTGTCGGATATGATCGAACGGAAGGAACCTCTTTCCGGGATTTGGTTTTGCCGTATCTTGCCGCAATCAAAGAGGTCTATTTCTCGTGGCCGGGAATGATCAGCGGGCGGGCGTTACGAGAGGACGGTTCGGTTGACAAGGAAAAGGAGATTCTCCTGTCGGATCTGGACTGGTGTCGGGCGAATGGGGTTGGATTGGATCTTCTTTTCAACGCCAACTGCTACGGCCAGGATGCCTACGGCGAGAATCTGCGGAATCGGGTTTACGAGGTGTTGGAGGAGCTGAAGCAGAACGGACTCTTTCCCGAAGTGGTCACGACGACGTCCCAGTACATTGCCAAGGTGATCAAACGCAAGTATTCGGAAATCGACATCCGCGCCAGCGTCAACATGCGGATTGAATCCACGAAGTCGATGGAGTTCATCTCCGACATCTTCGATTCCTTCTACATCTGCCGGGACATTCAGCGCGACCTGGATGTCGTGAAGCGGTTTCACGAGTGGAGCGAGGCGCACGGGAAGAAGATGTGCATGCTGGTGAACAGCGCCTGTCTGCGGTGCTGTCCCGTGCAGATCTGGCACGACAATTTCCTCTGCCACGAAAGCTGGCGCGGCGAGGAACAGGAGTTCATCCTCCATTATCCCTATCGGCTGTGCCAACGACATTTCAAAGGCAAGGAACATCTTGTGGACTATCTGCGGATGAGCTGGATTCGTCCGGAGGACGTGCGGTATTACGAGCCATACGCCTACACGCTGAAGCTCGCGACCCGCCGGACCGAACATCCGGAACTGATGCTGAAGGCGTACTGCGAAGGTGGCTATGACGGCAATCTGCTGGACTACCTTGGCAACAATCGCCGCGATGTCATTCTGGACAATAAGTCTTTCCCGGACGATTGGGTGCAGAGCGGTATTGCGCAGAGCTGTGCCTTGAACTGCACCGAATGCGGGAAGTGCGATGCCGTCTTGAAACGAATCCTGAAAACAGGCGAACCCGAAACGCCCGTCTACACGTTCAACTATTCATTTGTTCAATAAAATCAAAATCAAGGAACCAAGCCATGTCTGCTTACACCGTCACCAATTTAGGCGATATCAGCACCGAAGGTTCTCTCCTTTACGCGATCAATCAGGTCAATCTGGGCAACTATGATGCCATTGTCATCAGCGACGGCCTGAACGGTACCTACGATTTCGCAACCTTGAACAATCTGCAGTCGCAATCCGGCGTTGCGATTCAGTTCAATAACGGTACATTGAGTAATCTGTCGGTAGGCATTGAGGTTGAGTCCGGCGAAGAGGGCTATGGGATTCGCGCGACGAGTTACGGGACGCGGACGATCAAGAACAGTGCCGGGAACATAAAGGTGGCGGCCGACGGAGCGGCGTACGGGATCGTCGAGCGCTACGATTCCGACACCGGCTACGGCGACCGCACCTCGTCACTGACGTTCGACGGGATGGGGACCGACCTCGACGTGACGTCCGAGTCGTCCTCGGCGTACGGCATCAGCCTGTACACTACGTCATCTTCCTACTC
>JAZLJP010000210.1:0-2594 GCA_045617985.1 Kiritimatiellia bacterium | reverse complement strand
TGAGATAGAGCGTCCAGGGGAATGTCCCGTCCGTCAGCCGCTCGGCGTCGTTCGCGACATAGCAATCCGCCTCGCCGTCGTTGTCCGCATCGAGGAACACCGCCAGCACCTTGATTTTCTTCGTTCCAAGCTCCAGCCGCATCCGCACTTCCTCGCGGTACTTGGGCAGGAAGGCCTTGAAGCCCGAAGCCCCCCCCACGCCCCCGCCTGGACGCAGACCGCCGCGCGGCTGCCGATACGGCTGCCACACGGCGCGCGGATCGTGCGGACCCGGTTCCAGCGGCTTGAAGTCGAAACCGAAATACCACTCGGCGCACAAGCGTTCGACGCTCTTCACCCCGTCGCCTTTGAACACCGTGTCGAAGTCCGGCGTGATCGGCCGGAGATAGTACTTGCCGTCGTTGGTGAAATGGAACGTGCAGTCGGGCGTGCGCTTGACGATGTAGCGCCCCTCAGCGTCATAATAACCTGCCGACATCATGTGCAGTCCCAGAACGACTTTCCAATCATCCCTGAAGGAAAGCAGATAAAAAGATTCGCGATGGCAGTTGAAAAGCAGATCTCCAACTTGCCTCATCTGGCGAAACTTTCCGTTCTCGACGCTCCAAATCCACCATGAATCGCCATACCTATCCTCATCTACAGTCGTGCACCCAAACACAAGTTGATGCTCTGGTGTCTCTGTGAAAAAACATTTGATGCGCCATCTGCCATCGGTCAATAATTTCCGCCAAAATGAGACATCCAAACCTTCCTTTAGAATCCGACGATGCTCTTCAATTTGGGAGACCTCCACCCCCCATCCAATCAAGGTGGTTGCTAAGACCAAGAAAATAAAGCAAAGTTTAGACATCATTCAACACCTCGAACATTTTGATCATTGATCACGACAGGGACATAGTTGTTGACATTCGTATGGAGCGACCACCTTCCCAATATGGGGTCAAAGTGTATTGGAGTACGCCAATTTCGATGAGGTCCCACTGGCAGATCGTGCGTCCCTGAAGCTCCGTTGTACAGCGTCATAATCGCCCATTGACGCGCCGTAAAGACAACTCCGTTGACATTAGTCGTTACATTATCCGGTTCCGACCAGTGGACTTGTGGTACGTTTTGATATGCGTCGCGATAGTATCCCAGAACCACTATATAACGCTCCCTCTTTTCCAAGAGTGCCTCGTTCATCGAAACCACATTGGTCTTCCAATTGTAGACCTCGGCCGTCACACATCCGTTCGTGCGCTTGTCGATCTGGCAGATTCCAAAACCGAACGGGTCCCCCCAGTTGGGGCGTTCGGTGTTGTTGGTCCCGTTGTTGAACTGGTTGTAGAAGCGCCTTCCCTGTTTGCTCTCGTGCCTGGCGATCATCCAGGCGTAGTCCCGGAACTCCTCGTCGACAGTCGAGTCGATGTAGGCACGGGCGTCGGCGTCCAGCGGGTTCTTCCCGCGGATGTAGAATTCAGTCGCCGCCGCCGAAGTGTTCTGCACCTGGGAGGTGAGGCAGACCTTCCCGCCGATGATTTCATTCATCCATTCCTTTATGTCAAGTTGGGTCTCCCCGAGGACATTGGTGGCGGAATAGAACCGGTCGTCGATTCCCCACAACCGGACATCCGGACGTTCACTGGCAAGGGATGCGCTCCATGTGGTCGTCAGCCAATCGGGGAGGCCGCGCAGTCTCACCGACAGCGCGGGCGCCGCGGGTTCGCCAGTAATGTAGGCGACCTCGTTACTCTTAATCAGCTTGTTCGTGTATACACCCCAGTCAGTAGCGCTGTAGATGGTATTGGTGTTCACCGGCCAGTTCGACTGGGCGAGCGTCATCGGGAACACGCCCAGCTTGATCGCAGTGGGACGGCGTCCGTCGTCCGCGTTGCGCACCGCCAGGGTGAACGACACTATGAGATCGGAGTTGGTCTCGGCTGTAAAGAATTGCCCGCCGGAAAACACCGTCGGCGAGAGGTCGTCGGCGGCATGGACTTCCTCAAGCCCAGCGTGAAGTTCCCTAACGCAGCCAACTTTCTCGGACGTTTCACGACCGACACGGACACGCCACCAATAGAGGTCGTTGTAACGTGTACTGAACGGCTCCTCCACCATGCGTCTGGTCCAGATTGGATACTCAGCAGTCGAAACAAAGGCTCCAACGAAACAAGTGCGCCCAGCCGGGATAGTGAAAGTACCGTTGGTCTGGACCAACTGCCCCGCGCCCATTTCCGTTCCCGCCGACGGGAAACCGATCCATTTTACGGGCATCGTCTCCACGTCGCCCGCCGGGGGCGGAACCTCGTGGCTGGACGGCACAAGCTGCGCGTCGGCGCGCGGCGGCTCGCCGCCGGGCTGCGCCGAACCCGCCCCGGCGGGATTCTGCACCACCACGGTCTGTCCGGCGGTGTTGGTGCCGCTCACCGCGTCGACGTAGATCTCGGTTCCGCCGCCGATGCCACAGACGGTGGTGCTGCCGTCGGGATTCGTCTCGAACGACGCCTCGTCGAAGCGGTCGCGCCATTCGTAGGACGGCGACGGGCGGTTGACGTACGGCGTGAGCTGCGCCCCCTGCATCGCCTCGGAAGCGGTCAGTTCGCCGGGCACGA
>JAZLJP010000209.1:0-16595 GCA_045617985.1 Kiritimatiellia bacterium | reverse complement strand
CGTGGTCTGCGGCGCGCACGGTGTGCGCGCCCTACCAACGTTACGCCGCGCCATGCGCCAGACAAGGCGCCACGCACCAAGTACCAAGCACCTACATTCTGCTTTTCACTCGCTTTGTGGCGACGGCTGTCAGCGGGTCTTCGGGCCAATAATGCTTGGGGTAGCGGCCACGCATGTCCTTGCGGACAAGGGCGTAGCTCGTACGCCAAAAGCCGGCGAGGTCTTTCGTCACCTGTACGGGGCGTTGCGCGGGCGAGAGAAGATGCATCACAATCGGCACCCGTCCCTCCGCCACTTTCGGCGTTTCCTGCAAACCGAAACATTCCTGCAGACGCACCGCTACAAAAGGTTCCGCCTCTTCGTAGTGGATCGTCATGAACGAACCCGTGGGCACTTCCATCTTCGTGGGCGCGAGCCGGTCAAGGGTACGCTGATCGCACCCTGCCTCCGCAAGGGCACTTGCAAAGACGCCCGCGAGATCGAGTTTTTCAAGATGCGCCCATCGGCTCATCCCCTGCGTGAAGAGCGCGAACCAGTCTTCGAGATGCGCGGCGAGCGCGGCATCCGAAACATCCGGCCACGCATTCCCCTCGCCCATCGTGCGATGGAGGAAATTGATACGCGATTGAAGCTGGCGCAGATTCGCCGTCCAGCACGGCAGATTCGCCACGCCCTTCTGGCGAATGCCGGCGAAGAGCGCGCGTGCAACGTCTTCTTCGTTGGGTTTCGACTGGCCGCCCTCTTCCAGCACCATCTTCCCGAGCCGGCGCTGCCGCACCGCACGTACGGCATCGCTACGGCGATCCCACTCCGTCACCGTACCTTCCGTGAGCTCGCCCTCGAACATCTCTTCGATTTCACCTTGCGTGATCGACGCGGCCAGGTGGATCTTCGCGTCGCCCCCGCGATCGTCGAGATCGCACAACACGAGGAACGGGGCGGACGCGAGAATCTCTGTGCGCTCGAGGAACGCGCCGCGCCCGCACGTCATTTGAAACGTGCCATTCCCGCGATTGCGCGCGATGCGATCGGGAAACGCCCACGCGAGTACGGCGGGCTCGGGCACTGCCGCCTCGCGCGACCAGCCCCAGCGGCGCGCCAGTTCGAGCATGCGCGGCGTAGGACGAATCCGCGCGATATCCGTTTCGCGTACCTTCGTACCCTCTTCAAGAATCGCCGCCCAATAAGCCGCGCGCCGTTCGTGGAGCATCATGTTCGCAAGGCGCGGATGCGCCGCAAGGCGCGCCATCTCGCGGCCGCGCGCGGTGATGCGGCCTGTCGCATCGAGCGCGCCGAGCATGCGCAAAAGCCCCTTCGCGTTTTCCCAGGCGGACCACGGCGGCGGCGTGAGCCACGGCAGGCCTTCGATCGCCGTCGTGCCCCACACGGCCGCGGTAAGAACCGTGGGCGCGAGATCGGCATCCATGATTTCCGGCTTCATCGCCGGCAAGAGCTGACGGTCTTCGGCTTCGGTCCACAGGCGCAGGCACTCGCCCGCGCACACGCGGCCCGCGCGGCCGCGCCGCTGCTCCGCCCGATCGCGCGTCACACGCAGCGTTTCGAGCCGGCTCATCCCCGAGCTCGGCGAGAAGCGGCTCACGCGCATGAGCCCCGAATCGATCACCGTTGTAATGCCTTCGATCGTGAGCGAGGTTTCGGCGATGGAGGTCGCGAGCACGATCTTGCGGCGCCCCGCCGCGGCGAGCGGACGCAGAACCGCATCCTGCTCCTCCTTCGGCAGCGCCCCGTAAAGCGGCATCACCACGCCCCCCATCCGTTCCACGCCACCGTTCAAAAGGTCCTCTTCGCACCGCCTGATCTCGCCCTCGCCCGGCAGGAAACAAAGGATGTCGCCCCCCGGCGCCGCGAGCGCGCGCTTCACCGCGCCGCACATCTGCGCGGCGATCGGAGCTGTGCTCGCCACCTGCAGATATTTCACCGCCACCGGATACATCCGCGCCTCGGCCGTGTGGATATCGGCATCACCCAAGTGGGCGGCAATCGATTCGACGTCGAGCGTCGCCGACATCACGAGAAGGCGCAAGTCTTCGCGCAACGCCCGCCGCACATCCACCGCCATCGCAAACCCAAGGTCGCAGGCAAGCGAGCGCTCGTGGAATTCGTCGAAGATCACAAGCCCCACGTCCGCAAGTTCAGGATCATCGACGAGCCGCTGCGCGAGCAGCCCTTCCGTGACGATCTCAAGGCGCGTCTGGCGCGAAATCTTCCGCTCGAGCCGTACCTGGTAGCCCACGGTTTCCCCCACCGTCTCGCCGAGCTTGTGCGCGATATAGCTCGCGCAACTGCGCGCCGCGAGCCGCCGCGGCTCGAGCATGAGAATCTTCTTTCCCTTGAGAAACGGCGCGTTCAAGAGCGCAGGCGGCACACACGTCGTCTTACCGCTGCCGGGCGGTGCGCGCAACACGACGGACCGATTCCGCGCGAGCGAATCCGAAAGAGCGGGAATGATTTTTTCAACAGGAAACACGCCTCACGCCTCCATGAATTCGGCCACGCGCGATTCCACCTCACCCAACGACGCCATCGCATGGACGCTCGCGGGGATCGCCCGGCGGAACAAGGCCCCGTAGTTCTTCGCGACGATGCGCGAATCCGTAACCACCACCACGCCGCGGTCGCGCTTCGTGCGAACGAGCCGCCCGAATCCCTGGCGGAACCGGATGAGCGCTTCGGGAAGCATGTAGTCCCGAAACGGCGTGCCGCCGTCTTCCTTGATCTTCTCGCACCGCGCCTCCACGATCGGCTCGCCCACCTGCGGGAACGGCAGGCGCGCGAGTACAACGCAGCTCAGCGCTTCGCCCGGCACATCCACGCCCTCCCAGAAGGATTGGGCGCCGAAGAGGACGACGCGCCGCGCCGCGCCCGCCTTCAGCTCGGCCACCATCGCCTCGCGCGACACGCCCTCTCCCTGCACGATCAGGTCGATTCCCGCGGCGGCGAAAATCGGCCGCGCCTTCTCCGCCACCGCGCGCATCATTTCGTAGGCGGTGAAAAGAACGAGCCCCCGCCCCGCCGTGGTCGTGAAGAGCCGCCCGAGAAACGGCGCGAGCGCCTCGGGGTAGCGGCCATCCCGCTCCGTCGGCTCGGGGAGCGCATCCGTTGCAAGCGCGAGCGCCTGGCGCAAATAGTCGAACGGCGAGGCCGCCACGAGCGCACGTACCGCACGATCCTCCACGAGGGACGTACCGAGCTTGCGCGCCATGTAGTCGAACTTGTCGCCGGCACGAAGAGTCGCGGAACAAAGGACCACGGAATCCTTCGCGTCGTAGAAAAACCGTTTCATCTGCGGCCCCACGGAAAGCGGCGCCGCCACGAGCCGCACATAGGCCGGCTGGTGCGTACGCGCACAAGCGGGGCAACGTTCGGCCCAATAGACGCGCGATGGATCATCGGCCTTGAGCACGAATTTCGATTCAAGGAGAAAGCCCGTCATCGTTCCCGCAAGCGTTTGCGCCTGCGCCCCGAGGTCGCCGAAAACGGCAGAATCGTCTTCGGGGTCCAACAGGAGTTTCGAGAGCGCAACAAGAATCCCCTGGAGCTTCGCGAGCGCACTTTCGAACTCCGTGGCCGCGGCCGCGAGATCCGCCTCGCTCCACTGCGCGCGCGTGTAGTCGGCAAAAAGCCCATGCAGCGAATACTGCCGCGTGCCGAGCGTGCGGTAGCGGATGATGTCCGCCGCGGGGGCCGGCGCGAAAAGGCGTTCCACCACGGCAAAGAGCGCCTCCCCTTCTTGAAGCGCAAAACGCAGCTGCACCTGGGCGCGCGTGAGGAGCTCCCGCACCTCTTCGGCCACAGCCGGCACGCGAAAGACGCCGCGCGAGAGAAGCCGTTCAACCGAGCCGAGGAGACCGCGCGTGCGCCCCGGGCCGCGCCGCGAACGCGAAGGACGCGAGAGCTTGTTCATCAGGCGCATGAGCGCGGGCCGCGAGAGCTCGTAGGAGAAAAATTCCGTGGCGATGTCTTCGAGGTTGTGGGCTTCGTCGAAGACGAGCCGCCCGTAGGCGGGCAGAATGCCGCCGCCCTCGCTCGCCGCTTCGGCCAGAACGAGCGCGTGGTTCACAACGATCACATGCGCCTGCAGCGCGCGGGCCCGCGCGCGGGCCACGAAGCACTTCGTGCGGAAGGGACACGCCCGGCCCGCACAATCCTCTGGCGGACAGGCGAGTTTCGCCCGCAGGACTTCATCGCCCAAATCGTCGAGGTCGCCATCCGGCGTTTGATGAAGCCACACGACAAAGCGGTCGAACGAGGCCTTCTCGTCCTCGGCGAGCGTCCAGTACCCGCTTTGCATGTACTCGCCGAGCATGCGCAGGCAGAGATAGTTGGAGCGGCCTTTGAGAAGCGTGGCGCGAAACTTCGGCGCATCCGCGCCCAGCGTTTGGGCGGCACGCGGGAGGTCGCTCGCGATGAGCTGGCTTTGGAGGTTGCGCGTGGCGGTGGAGAGGACGACGGGCGTATCGTTCACAAAACTCCACTGCACGGCCGGCACGAGATAGGCGAGCGATTTGCCAACGCCCGTGCCGGCTTCAACGAGCAGGTGCTCGCGGCCGTTGAAGGCCCGTGTCACGGCGCGCGCCATATCAAGCTGGCCGGGGCGCTCCTCGTAGCCGGGCATCTGGCCGAGCGTGCCGCCGGCGGCAAGATGGCCCGAGACGGTTTCCGCGTCGAGCGGCGTACAATCCTCATGTGCCGGCAAGCGGCACGACGGCCCGCCCTGCGGTACATCGGCGAGAAAAGCCCACCAATTCGGATCGTCCATGAAGAACGCCGGATCGATGGATTTAGACTGTTTTTCTTGTTCGCTCAAGGTTCTACTATTCAACCAAAACTCATCGCGAAAGGCAAGTGTATTTTACACAGGATCCCCGCCGAATCGCCGTTCGAAACAACGCGAGGGCAACACGGCCCGCACGCGACCCCTTTCCCTCGCCATCGTCTTATCCTTCCAGACAAATTTCGTAACCGAGCTTTATCCCGAGCGCAATGGCCGAGGCGGCGAAATCGCCGATGAAGGTCACGCGATGCCAGCCGAAGGTCTGCCAATGCAAATAGATGTTGTCGAAGTTGTCGCCACGCACCTCCACCACCATCTTCGTACGACAGCCGCGATCGTCACGGTCGTTCGCCGTGACGATCCCGCCCTGAAGTGCAAGCTTCTTCGCCTGCGGATTGAGTTTCACCGTCGTCACGGGATACCCCACGGGCACAAACGCACGCGCGGAAGCCCCCTCGCGGTCGGCGCAATGGGTGAGGATTTCGTAAGGCTGTTCGGGGCCTTTCGCCCCGAAGAACCGGCGCGTGCTCACGCAATGCGCAAAGACGATCGACCGTCGCGGCGCGTCGATGCAGGGGTCGGAGATATAGCCCATACGCCCCTTCGTGAGCGCGCGGAAGAGAAGCATCGTCACCACGCTCTCGATGTCGTTCTCGCATGTTCCCATCAGCCCTTCGTCCTGCAGCTGCATGAAGCCCAGGCACGGGTAACCCATCAGTTTTCCCTGATAGCACCCGCCCAGGCAGTTGATCGTAATCGCGGCCGCCCGCCGTTCGGCGAGAAGCGCCTTCATTCCGTGATAGACCTTCGCGGCCGCGAAGACGCTTGCCTCCGTCACGCCTGGCCCCACGAAGCGAGCCCCCTTCAACCACGCCGCCGCCGTCGTCTTCGCCTCGGCATCGGCCACCTTTTTCGCCGCCGCGTTTACGCTGTCAAAGGGCACATTTTCGATTTCGATTCCAAACGTCTTTCGATAGAGCTTCCGCTGCGCTGGGGACGCCCCTTCCACCGAGAGGATCTTCATGCCCTTCACGGCGGCCAGCGCCTCTTCCGGCGTTGCACAGGCGAGCGGACCCTCCTTCGGCGCCTCCGGCTTCAGCGAAACAGCCGGCGTGTGGGCGAGCCGATAGGCGCGCGCCGCCGTCAGGCAATCGGCCGGCGTTCCCCCTTTCAGTTTCTCAAACGCACGGGCAAACCCCACCGTATCGTTGAAATCCAAACTCGAAAGCCCCTCGTAGTTCGCGATTTTACGATTCGTGAGATTCGCATTCGCCATCAGCCACCAACCGATGCCGGAATACGGGAAGGAACAGAAGAGCGTCGGTTTCCCCGAGCGGTAGATGCCGCTCAACGCCGTCACCCAGTTGTTCATCTGGATGACGAGATAGCCTTGATAGCCGCCCTTCGCCTCGTCCGCCGCCACGAGCCGCCGCCCCTCATCGGCAGAGGAAACGACCACCGGATCGAACGCGACATCCGGAATCTGCGCATTGAGCGTATCTGCCACATTCTTGAAGACGGGTGTGAAATCGAAGCCGTGATGCGGCCATGTCTTCGCAAGCTGATGGTTGTTCGCATCCGTCTTGAACGCCGCAAAGACGAGCCGCACGCGCACCGCCCCCTTCTTCGCCGGGATCGCCCCCGCCGGAACCGGCTTCGGAATCGCCGTCAGATACTCCGGTACAAGCGCCCCCACGCCGAGGAAGGCCCCCAACCGTTGCAATGCCTCCCGCCGCGTTACCCCGGCCGGATGTGAAGCCACGAGTTCTAGAATGTCCATCGCCCTTCTTTCCTTTCCAACAGACTTTTCATCCACAACAGTTTCCGCCTCCTGTGTGCGACGACATTATACCCGAGATTCCCTGCCGAATGCAAGCGGAAAACATCTCGCCCCGCGAGCGCCCTCCCGTCACTCGACGTGGAGCGAGGAAATGGCGAAATTTGTGCATTTATCGGCAACATGGGAGGGACGCGCTTGGAGCGCGTCCGAGGTTTTGCAATCGCCTCATTTCGTTTGTCAGATTCTCCTTTTCCATCTTCCTAACCTGTCAAAGAAAGGCAGGTTTCCCATGAACATCTTTCGTCATTTCACTTGGATGCTTCTCGTACTCGGTCTCATTCCGGCCATGAACGCCCAGCGCCCGCAACCGCCGCCGCGGCCGGCACCGCCGCCACGCGTGGTACCGCCGCCCGCGCCGAAAATCGCCCCCGCCTGGACGCAACGGATCGGCCCGGCCTGGTCCAAGCCGATTGCTCCCGCCTGGGTCAACGAAAAAGGGAAAACGGGAAACGAAAAAGCGCGAAATCAAGGCCTCCCGCCTCCGCCGCCCGGCCGCCGGGTCCTCTACATCCAGCCCGGCCACATCGAATACAACGATCCGCCCGTTCTCCCGCCCAACACCCAGCCGCCCCAGCCGCCGGCGCCCATCGAGTGGAGGCGATGACGGGCTCATCCCGTCATGGAAAATTGACAGGCGATCAGCCACGAATGCGCTTCCAGCCGGCGAGGGCCAGCACCGCGAATGTCGAGAAGACGGAGACGAGGCCGAGTGCCTGCGGCCCCCTCGCGGGCGGCGGCGTGGACTTCTTTTCCGTGGGCGCGGGCACATCCGTCTTCTCGAGGAGCAGGAGCGCCGCGCCGCGCTGCTCCGTTCGGCGGATGCCTTCGCGCGAGAGCGAATAGAAGCCCGCAACCTTCAACTTGCCCGCGCGCAAGCGCTCGTCGAGTTTGTCCGCCTGGAAAGACGTTCCATTCGCAAGCAGGAACCGCACGCCCTCTTCGGTTTCACCCGCCGCCGTTTCGGCGAGGTGGTTGCCGAGCGAATCGCGGATCATCTGGCCGCCCTCCTGTACGGGCACGGTAACGACGACCTTGCCGCCGCCCAACCTGATCGCATCTTCCGCCGCTTCGTTCGGCGCACGGGCAAACGACACATCCTGCACGGCCAGATACTTCGCATCGACGCGCGCGAGATCGAACACGTTCACCGCCGCGAGAACAGCCAAGGCCGGCACCACCCACGCCCCCTTCCCCGCAAGGCGCGTGCGCACGAACTCGATTCCGTAGCCCGCCAAGACGGCCACGCAGAATTCGAGCAGATGCACGAACTTCACCGGGCAGCGCATCGTATCGCCGAACGGCAACGCATAGACGAGCCGATAGAACGGCGTAAAGCCGCCGAGCGCGCAGAAATAGACGACGAGCGCCGCCCCGATCCAGAACGGCACGTCGCGGCCATCGGCCGCATCCGCCTCGGCCATCACCTTCCCGGCCACGCGCAACTTGATCCATCCCACCACGCCGCACACGGCCAGCAGCAGCGAGAGGAGGCCGAAATAGAGTGAATGCTGGCGGTACGGCATCCAGTATTCGTCGCCCGCCTTCAGCTCCTGGCCCGTCACGGGATGGCGAGCGCCGGCGCCCGCGGGCACGATGCCGTGCTGCCCTAGGCGCCCCTTATAGGGCGCGTTGCCGGGCTTCTGATAGACGCGCGGATCGTTCGACCCGCCATGGATTTCGGCGAAGGCGAATTCAAGCGTGTCCTCCGGCGGCAAGGACCAGCTCGTGCAGAAGAGCCACCGCTCTTCGGCCTTGCGCGCCTTCGTGGCGGCGTCCTCTTCCTTGCCGTTCGCCGCCGAAGTCCCCGAGGCGGAAATCTGCTCTTCGCGTCCAGCAAGATCGTGGAAGATCGCATGGCTGAACTGCGGCGCGCCCACGAGGAGCGTCGCGAGCGCACACACGCCAAGGCCGAGGCCCACTCGCTTCCAAGCGAGCGTACGCCCCTCCCGCACGAGGCACCACACGCCGTAGGCGAAGGTGAGAAGCGTAAAGAGGAGCCAGAGGTCGGGCTGGCGCGCGCTCGCCCAGGCGAGGACCGCGCCGAGAAGCGCCCACGTCATCCACTTTCCTTCACGCACGCCGCGGTCGACGAGCCCGAAGGCGAACGGCCCGTACATCATCCAGATGAACCAGCCGAGATGTCCCGCCGAAAAGAGCGTAAAGCAGTAGCCCATCAAACCAAACGCCGCACCGCCGCCGTAGGCCGCAACGAGCGAAAGACCGCGGCCGCGCAGATAGAAGACGATGCCGAGTGCCGCCAACCACGCCGCGAGCGCGAACTGGAGTTCCTGCCAGAAGTACATGCCGCCGATGACGTGCATGAGATCGGAGGGGATGAAGTCCTTCCCCGCCCACACGCTTGCAAGCCAGGCCGCAGCATCGTTCACCGCGTAGGTGGTCGCGCAGTCGGGCGCCACCGGTGCGCGGTCGGGCGACCACGTGCCCCAGAAAATCGCCGCGAGCGCGAACGCGTAGACAATCGTAAAAATCGTAAACGCGCGCACCGAGGGGCGCATGACCAAGTCCTTGATCTTCATCTTCCTTCTCCTTCGTCAAGCATCGATTTCGGCGGGGGACGGCGCTCACTTCGCCGGCGTGAGCCTCACCACGAAGCCGCCGCCCGGCGCAAGGCGCGCCGTCACCGGCTCGCCCGCCTTCACGCGGAACGTGCGGCGCGTCCAATGCGTGGGCTCCCGATCGGCATCCGGCGCGTCTTCGAACGCCTCGGCGTTCCAGGCGCCTGCGCCGAGGAAATCCGTTGCAAGCTCAAGCGTGCGCGGCGTCCAGTCGCCAATCGCGGCGAGAT
Organism: Kiritimatiellia bacterium; assembly: GCA_045617985.1. GTDB lineage: Bacteria > Verrucomicrobiota > Kiritimatiellia > RFP12 > UBA1067 > RUG572. The sequence continues at coordinate 7,154 of JAZLJP010000209.1, read as the reverse complement.
ACCACGCCGCGCCTTTCCGGCGCGCGAGCACGGCCGTCTTCCCCATCTCGCTCGGGAGCGCCACCGTGTCGTCCCACACCGTAGGCGTCGAAGCGATGAAGCGCGCGCATTCGGGATTCGCCCGATAGGCGCTCGCGGAATCGGCCATCATCTGGAGCGGCGCGAAGAAGAGCGTGAAGAGCGCCATCTGGTGGACGCGCGTACCTTGCGTGGGCACCTGGCCGCGGGCGCGGGTGGGCGCGTAGTTGGCGCGCGTCAAGTTGCGCATGCCGCCGGGCGTGTAGTCCATCGGGCCCGCGAGCATGCGCGTGAATGCGGCCTGGCAGTCGTGGCGGGGCATGTCGTCAAACGGATCCCACCGATAGATTTCAAGGCCGAAAATGCCTTCGTAGTTGAGGATGTTCGGGTATTTGCGCTCGAGGCCGGTGGGCTTGAACATGCCGTGCCAGTCGATCACGAGGTGGTGCTTCGCGCAAGCGGCGGCAATCGTCTCGATCGAGCGAACCGCATCCTGGTCGTCGCGGTCCATGAAGTCGATCTTCACCCCCTTCGCGCCGAGGCGCGCGAGATGCGCAACGCGCGCTTCCGTATCGTTCTTGAGCTGCGACCACCCCACCCACAGGATGATCCCCACGTTCTTCTCGGCGGCGTGGGCCATGACCTTCGGCAGATCCACGCTCGGGCGAACGGTGAAGATGTCGCACCCCTGCGACCAGCCCGCGTCGATGAGATAATACGGCAGACCATATTCCGCGGCGAAGTCGATGAAATGGAGATACGTTTCCGTATTCGCGCCCGGCTTGAACGGCACGTTCTCAAGCCCGCAGGAACTCCACCATTCCCACGCGGCGAGGCCGGGCTTCACCCACGAGAAGTCGGCCGTCGCGTCGGCCGGCGCCGCAAGCGCCCACACGGCGTCGGCGGCGGCGAGGTCGGCAGGGTTGTCGCCAAGCAGGAACACCTGCCAGGGGAAGGCGCGCGCCACCGACGTCTCGGCGAAATAGGAATTGCGCTTCATCACGCGCACGTGCGGATCCTCGACCTTCTGTTCGGCCGGCACCTGCGCACGCCAGAAGTGGACGACGTTGGGCTGGTGTTCGAAATGGACGAGATCGGCGCCCGGATAGTCGCGCAGGTCGCTCTCCGTGAGCGCCGTATAAACGCCCTTATGCTCGGTCACGAACGGCAGGTAGTAGATTTTCCTGCTGATGGGCTCGAGCGCGGCGATCGTCGTGGGCGTGAACACCGTCTCCCAGCTGTTCTGATAGCGGTCGCCCTTCCAGGAACCGTTGTTGCAGCCGGCCCAGCACGGCGTCTCGGGCGAAGGATAGACGAACTTCGTATCTTCCGTGCAAATCTTGCGGCGGCCCTCCTTTTCAAGGAAGAGGCGATAGGCAACGGCATCGTTGCGGGCATGGAGGACGATGCCCCAGTTATCCGCAAAGCGCACCGTCGTCTCGTTCGCGGCGAGATCGACTTCGGCCTTCTTGTAGACGGGCGCGGGCACCTTGCCGGAAACGGTGCGCCTCTCCACCCGCTCGATCACGCACGTGCGCCCGTCGGGCGCGGCATCGGCCGCGTCGCGGAAACCGAGGCGCGAGAAAACCGCCGTGACCTGTGTTTCGTGGTGGCGCCGCACGGCGATTTCCACACCCTCGCGCGAAAGCGAAAGGACGATCGCATTCTTGCGGTCGGGCGAGACGGCGTAGACGGAGCGCGAGGAACTCTTCCATTCCGCATCGAGCGCGGCAAGGTCCTTCCCTGCGACGCGCGGCCAGAAGTCGTCCGAATAGCGCCCTTCGCGCGCGAACCGATTCAGTTGCCGGTAGATCGGATCCTTGGGATTGCCATGGCGGCGTTCCACCCAATCAAAGAAATTCGCCGTCACGCGATAGCTGTTGTCGTAGCGCGTGCGCGCATCGCGGAAGTTCGCGCGCGCGGCGTGCTTCTCGGGTTCGTAGAGGAACCAGCGCACATAGTCCGCCAAGCCCTCCTGTACCCACCCCGGCGCATGCCGCCGGCCGCGGCCGCCGCGATAGGCCTGCACCACGTGCACCATCTCATGAACGACGCATCCGAGCGCCTCCCCTTCAAGATTGCGCGCAATCCACTCGCGATTGAGGGAAATCTCCCGCCCGGCGGTCCAGGCGGGCGTGCCGCGCATCTTCTCGTTCGGCAGAAAGCGGAAACGCACCTCATCGGGCGGCGTAAACGCGGGCGAGGCCAAAAGCTCGCCGAGTTTCGGGTACCACTCTTCCACGAGCGGCTTCAACTTCGTATCGACCCAAGTCGCAAGTTCGGGCGCCCCCGCCGTATCGAATCGATAGGTGGCGGCAGACGCGAACTGTACGAAGCACAACGCCACGAGCGCAGCGCCAGCGAGAAGGCGATGTTTCATAGGGTTTCCTTTCCGGCTTGATTTCGAAGACGTAGCTGACCGCACGCGGCGGCAACATCCTTGCCGCGGCTGCGGCGGAGCATGGTTTGGATGTGCGCTTTCATGAGCACATCGAGGAACATGAGCTGCGTCGCCTCGTCGGGCGTCTTGAAGTCGGGCCGATGGTCGACGGGCGAGAGCGGGATGAGATTCACTTTGCACGAGGAGAGCGTTTTCAGGCGGCGCACGAGCTCCTCGGCACAGGCGCGCGTGTCGTTGAGGCCCTTCACGAGCGTGTACTCGAAGGTGATCACGCGCCCCGTCTCGCACGTGTAGTCGCGGCAGGCCGCGAGAAGTTCGTCGATCGGCCAGCGGCGGTTGACGGGCATCAGCTGCGACCGCAGCTCGTCGTTCGGCGCATGGAGCGACACGGAAAGTTCGAACTGCAGTCCTTCCGCCGCGAGCCTCTTGAAGCCCGGCACGATGCCGCAGGTGGAGAGCGTGATGTGGCGCGCGCCGAGGTTCGGCCCCTTCCCGGCATTGAGGATCTTGAGCGCCTTCAGCGTTTCGTCGTAGTTGGCGAACGGCTCGCCCATGCCCATGACGACAAGGTTCGTGAGGCAGAGGCCCGAGCCCTGGCGGCGGTTCTCGGGCGACACGAAAAGATGCTGCGCCGTCATCACCTCGGCCACGATTTCATCCGCCGTGAGCGAACGCACGAGCCCGCGGCTGCCGCTCGCGCAGAAGGCGCAGCCCATCGCGCAGCCCACCTGGCTCGAAACGCACTGCGTAAGGCGGCCGGGGCGGTCGGCCGGGGCCTTTGCGGACGAAGCGGGAATGACCACCGTCTCCACCGTGTTGCCGTCGGCAAGGCGGAGGAGCAACTTGGCGGTGCCGTCCTCGGCGCGATCGGTGGCGAGCACCTCGGGCAGGGCGAGCGGGAAGTCGCGCTTGAGCGCTTCGCGGAAGTCCTTCGGCAGCGTGGTCGCTTCGTCCCAGTCCGTAATCCAATCGCGGTAGAGGGCCTGCAGAATCTGGTCCGCGCGGAATGCCCGCAGCCCACGCGCCGTCAAAAGCGGCTTCCATTCATCGGGATGAATGGACCAGGCGGGACGCGGCGGGCAAGTATCGTTGGGAAGCGTGGTCATGATTTCTTTTCGATTTCCTTCAGGATTTCATCGATGCGATCGAGCACGTCGGTCTGCACCGCGTCGCCGCTCACCGCGAGGCGGAGAACGGCGCTTTCGAATTGGGCGTAGAGAAGATCGGTGATGACATCGGGTTTGACCGTCGGTTTGAATTCGCCGCGATGGACGCCCCAGGTGAGGAGCGTGTGCATGATGCGCTTGAGCCCGATCGTGAAGCGCATGATGCGGCGCGACATGTCGTGGCCTTCGCGCTTCATCGACATCACGAAGTCGATGATCACGCAGAGGAAGTCGCGGTTGTCGAAGAGGGTCGCCGTGACAACCGTGCAGATCTGGCGCAAGCGCACGGAGGCCGGCAGCTTCGAGTGGACGATTTCCGTATGCTTCTGCACGATGCGCCCCAGAACGAGACTGATGGCACTGCCGAAAATCTGGCGTTTGTCGCGGAAATAGCGATAGAGCACGGTACGCGCAACGCCGCATTCTTCCGAGAGTTCGCGGAAGGAGACATCGCGATAGCCGAGCCGCGCGAAGAGCCGAATGGATTCCGCGATGATTTCCTGCCTGCGCGCGCGATGGTCGACGGTCGTCTTCATGAGGGCGTTCCGCTGGAGGGGGCCTTCCGCTCGAGTTCGACGAACGTTTCAAACCGCGCCGTGCGCGGGAACATGTCGAAGAGCGTGACATGCTTGATCGTATAGGCCTTCACGAGCGCGGCGAGGTCCCGTACGAGCGTTGCAGGGTCGCAGCTCACGTAGAAGAGGCGCGCGGCCGGGCGGTTCGCAAGCCAGCCGGGCACGTTCGGCTCCATGCCGCCCCGAGGCGGGTCCACGATCACCGTGTGATGCGGCCCCACCTTGATGCGATTGAGGCTCGCGCCCACGCGCTCGCAGAAGAAGTTCGCGGCAAGCCCCATCGCCGCCGCATTCTTCTTCGCGCTTGCGATGGCTCCGCGGCCCGATTCGACGCCCACGAGGCGCGGCGCCGCACCGGCGATCGTCGTCCCGGCCTTGATTGCGCCCTGAAGGCAGCTGAGGCCGAACACCCCCACGCCGCAGTAGAGGTCGAGGAGATGCGCGGCATTATCCACATTCTTGAGATAGGCCTGGCGCACGGTCTTCACGAGCAGGTCGCCCACGGCGGGATTCACCTGATAGAACCCGTCGCCCGGCACGAGATAGGTCTGGCCGGCGGTCTGCTCGTGGAGTTCCAGCGCGGCGGGGGGATCGCCGAGCCACCACCGCACGCCGTCGATCGGCGTCCAGCGGATCGTCACATTGTCGGCCGCCTTCGCACTCTGGCGCACGGCGCGCGCGCCCTGCGTAAGGAGGGTGAACACGTTGTCGCGGATGCCGGGGAGAGCCGCGTTGATCGCCTGGCAGGCGAGCGGGTCGGCCGGCATGTCGACGACGCGATGCGCGGGCTCGGTGCGGTAGCCAAGCACCCACTTCCCGCCCTGACGTTCGGTGTGGTAGACAACCTTGTTGCGATAATGGAGCGCCGAGGGCGCCGCCACCACGGAAAGCGGCAGCACGCGCTGGTCGACCTTCCAAAGGAAATTCGAGAGCTGGTCTTCCTTGAGGCGAAGTTCGGCCGCCGGTGAAATCGGCGCGTAGACGAGCCCGAGCGAAACGGGGTCCACCTGCCCGAACGCGGCGGCGAGTTCCTTCTCCTCGATGCGCGGGCACGAGGGCGACGCCTCCACGATCTCCCGTAGCGTCGCCTTCACGTAGCGTTTCTTCTGTTCCGAGATTTCGGCCTTCACCGTTTCGCCCGCAAAAGCGCCGGGCACAAAACACACGCGCCCGTCGCCCAACCGGCCGAGGCCATCGCCGCCATACACGTTCTTTTCGATCTTCACCGTCACCGTCATCGTTTCGCTCCTCTTGTTGGAGAAGATTATACCATACGAAAGAGCCCGATTCAAGATTGCCGTCTTTTCACTTCTCCTGCTTTCCCCTTTACATTTTACACCTGGTACAAGCTTCGCTGCCGGCGGCGACGGCACGAACGGGGTCGCGCGAAAAGCACCACTCGGCAAGAAGCGTATCGCCTGCGGCAGTCGTGTCGACCACCTCCACCTGCGGCGCGGGCACAAGCGTTCCGTCGAACCAGCACCCGTTCGCGCCATCGGAAATGATCGGATAGGCGACCTGCGTTTTGAAGCGTGCCGTCGCACGGCGGAACGCATCGGCCGTTTTCGGAACGAAACCGACCACGGCCGCACATTCTTCCGCATTGGGTTTGACGACGTCTGGACCCGCCGCGACGCCGAGCCGCAACGCCTCGCCACTTGTGTCGAGAACGACGAACGCCCCCCGCGCCTTCACTGCCGTAATGATTTCGGCGTAGAACGACGGCGCGCAACAGGGTGGCAGCGACCCGCTCAAAATCACCATGTCCCCTTTCGCAAGGTCCGGGAAGAGGGGCAGGTCCTTCCATGACCGAAGCGACGGGAACGCCGCGCGGTTCACCTTCATCGATCCGCCCGGCCACACGATCATCTCGTTACGCCGCGTCGCGCCTGGAACACGCGTGAACCAATCGCGAATGCCCCAGCGAGCCAGTTCCCGCTCGAACGGACGGGCATTGGCTTCGCCTAGCAAACCGCCACACGTCACCGTAGCACCCCGTCGCGCCAACTCGCGCGCCACGTTGATCGCCTTCCCGCCCACACTTTCCACGTCGACGACGTCCTTAAAGACCTCGCCTTTCCCTTCCGGCGCATGATCCAATCGTACAAACGCATCAATCGCCGGCGACAGACAAAGACAATGATATGTCATGGCCACACCGTCAAACATTTGAATTCCTCCCTTCTCACGCTATCGCCGGCCCATGCCGCCTGTAGGCTCGCGACGTTTCTGCATCTGCACGGTCCTGCGGAACAAACGAGGCTGGAGCCAAGAGGGCTGTAGTGATTGTTTCGTTCATCGCCGACCGGGCCCTTGTTTAACTTGTTTGTTTAATTTACTTGTCCAACTTGTTTAAAATGATGCGGATATTTTACCACATTCCATCCCAAGTCGCCATTTTAAAAGGTGTCGTTCGAACGAATTGAAGTTCCTCCATGTCATCCACCAGGGCACCTCAACGTCACCCACCAGGGCTCCTCAACGTCATCCACCGAGACTCGCCCTATTCTTCGTCTCCAAGTCTCCAATTTCCAATTGGACGCAGCACTTCGCCCACGGCCTGAAATCGTTCAACCCGCCTACGCATCAACCTCCTTCGGCTCTCCTCCTCTGCTAGCCGACTCGCCCCACGACCTACCGTTGCCCCATCTGAGCCGTCGCATCCAAACCCCCTTCGTCCGCACCGTAATCTCATTTCTGTACTTCGCCCTCCATCCGGCGAGCATCGTCGCCTCCTCCACCCGCTCGGGGTCCACAAGCGCGTCGATGCGCTCCAGCACCCGCGTCGCGACGTCCGGCACGCCCGCCATCGCCTCCAGCCACACCGCCCGAGCCCGCAGTACCGCGACATCCGGCCCTTCCGCGACATCCGGCACTTCCATCACATTCGACGCCCCCACCACGTCCGATACCCCCGCCACGCCCAGTACTCCCGTCGGGTTCAGTCCTTCAGCCGTACGTGCCGACCTCCGGGAGGCGTCCAAAACCCCACAA
>JAZLJP010000208.1:0-16054 GCA_045617985.1 Kiritimatiellia bacterium | reverse complement strand
TCCCCGGGGCGTCCCTCGCGGCGGCCGTCGGGAGATGCGGCAGGTTCGTCTGGGACATGGTGGCGTAGTAAAATGGAGAATGGAAAATGGAGAACGTAAAATGGAGAATTGGAAATTGAGCCGACGGGGACAGTCCCCCTGCACTTCAGTGGCATGGCAACCTGTGGGAACGGCAACCTGTGGGGACAGTCCCCCCTCGGGGCGACCTGTGGGGATAGTCCCCGTTGGGAGCCGATGGGGACAGTCCCCCTCGGGATCAGCCGACGGAAAGGTAGGTGGCGACCTGTGGGGACAGTCCCCGTTGGGAGCCGATGGGGACAGTCCCCCTCGGAATCTGGCGGCAGAAGGGTAGGTGGCGACTTATGAGGACTGTCCCCGTGAATGTTTCGAGAACGTGTTCCACCTCGACGGTATCGCGCCGCGCAGCTCATGCTGCTGGGAGGTGTGAACCCTTGCCGTGTCGCAGATTCCGTTGAGAGACTCCGTCTTCGTGAGCTGCCGGTAGATGAGCGCAACCGTGTGGTTCCATGGTGTGAACACGTACGAGAGGTCCTTCGTTGCGGATGTTGCGGCGTGGAAAATATTCGGCGGAATGAGGTTGACTGTCTGCCGGAGAATGGGGTATACTGCCTTCGTCACGTCTGGAGGTGGTGTTTTCATATTCCTGTAGGTTACAGGAAATCACCGCTAGATGCAACGCTAGACTTTCATCCCGCTCGCGAACGCAGTAAGCGAATGGGATGCCAATGAAATAAGGTTGTGAGGAATGACAGATTCAAGATGAACTGGATGTCGGGAAATGTTATGGACATAAATATGCTTGTAAAGAAATTGTGGATTGGTTTGATTGATAAGGCTTCGTAACTTGGTTGACAGGCAATAAAGTACGGGAGGAGAAAGCCCGAAGGGGAAGCTCTGTGCCGTGACGAAACTCCAAAAATAATCTTCTTGCGAGAAGATGGGCGATTTGATACTATTTAAAACAGTTTGTTGGAGAGATTTATTTGTCGAGGTGCGATTTGGTACGTCGTGGCCTTGCCGAAACGTCTTAAAAAGGAGCGAACGATGAGTTTGAAAAAAGTCATTCTTCCCGCTGCCATGTTGGCTGTGGCGATGAGCGTGTTTGTGGCGAGTCCCGTGCGGGCGGAAATCACGTTGCCAACGGCCTATGCGCCGGTCGAATGGATCAATTCGACGACGGGCGAGGAGTACATTAATACGGAATATGTTCTCCAGACAGGCGAGGCGATCGAGATGAAGTTGGAGCTCGCATCGGCGCAGCCGACCATCTGGACGTGTCTCTTCGGCTGCTATGCGAGCGGCGGAACGGCGAATTCGAACAGCTTCAATTTCCAGCCGAACTATGGTTCGGCCCTCAAGACGACGCCGGTCTACAAAGCTCTCGGTGCGCAATTGAAGGGGGCGGACAATCTCTTCCCGATGGGGACGCCCGTGACGCTTCGTTGCCAGAACGAGACGGCGAGTTGGACGAGCGAATGGGGCGGCGGAATCCTGATACTGGAAAATGCCGTACAGACCGAGGAGTATCTTTCGACGATGCTCATCTTCAATCAAAACCGTTCTCCATCGGTTGATGCGGTGACGCCTGATACGGGCTGCCGGACGAAGATGAAGCTCTACTCGTTCACGATCGTCGCGACGGACAATACGGTGCGGCGCAACTATGTGCCGTGTTGCCGCAAGGCCGACGGCGAATATGGTCTCTACGAAACCGTTGAGGGGAAGTTCTTGACCAATGCGTCGGGCAAGGGCGCATTCGGCGGCGGATTTGACGCCGATCAAAATCCCGATCTGCGTTACAGCTATGTGCGATACGCAAGCGGCGAGCATGTCGATACGGGTTACATCCATACGCCGGATACGACGGTGGAAATCGTCTTCAATTCGCCCGTGCCTGCCTCTACGCCGGCCAATAACTATCAGGCACTTTTCGGGACGCGTAAGGCCAGCGACACCGACCAAAGCATGGGTTTCTTCCCGTGGAGCACGTGGTATTCCACGGCGAACGACGCCGCCATCTATCTGCGCGACAGTACAGTCAAGGGCGTTGACGCGGGACAGACGTTCATCTACGACGACTGGGTCAAGATGGTCTGCACGGCCGAGGGTGCGAGCTGGTGGAAGCTCGATGGTTCTGATTTCGTGCGGGAGGTGACGAGCCCTGCGGGCACGCGTACGGCGGGGGCGTACTCGCTCTACATCAACGGGTTCTATGTTGGCACCTCGAGCGGCGCAGGCCTCCAAAACGTCAAGTTCCGTTCGTTCACAATCAAGGAACCGGCGGGGGTGGTGCGCAATTTCCTGCCGATGCGCCTTGCGGACAGCACGGTTGGCCTGTACGACACGGTGACGCACACCATCATTTCGACCATTGGCACCTTCGGCGGCGTACTGCACACCGTTTCAGCGGATGGTTCGACGATTCAGGTGCATGAAGGCGATTTCACGCCGGAGGATATCGTCGGTTACACAACTGTCGAGAAGAAGGGGTCGCTTGAACTGGATGGTTCGGCCGTCTTGGAGTATCCGGCGCTTGGATTGAGCGAGGGAACGCTGTCCTTTCTCGATGGCGAAGCGCTGCCGATCGACGTGACGGGAACGCTCAAGCTGGTTGGCGGGGCGCGGACGGTTCTCGACGTGACGCTGGACGGCAACGACTTCTTCGAGGTCGGCGGCACGGTCGATCTCTCGCAGGCCAGTGCCACGAATCCGTTTGTGTTCTCGCTCGTCCATTCCGGGTATGGCGCCTTTAGTGCGGACAACACGCTCACGCTGATTTCCGCCGGCTGCACTGTTGGCGACGAGGCGAAAGTTCGCATCGAGGGCCTTCCGATGGAACCCGTCGTGGTGAACGGGGCGCTTGTCGCGGTGCTTTCGGTGACGGACAACATGCCGTTCTCCGCCGTCTGGACCAGCGCGGGCGACCAAACGGATCTCGCGGATGCGGCGAACTGGACGTGTCTGAATTTCAAAGGCGAGGAAATCCCCGGCGCGATTCCCACGGCGGAAACGGCCATTACCGTGCCGGGTGGTACGACCACCTTCAATTGGCCGGCCGGGGAGGCCCTGCCGTGCCTGCCGTGCCGCAGTCTCACGACGGAGGCGAACACGACCCTCATCCTCACGGCCGATTGCGTGTGGACGGGGATCCCGCTCAATAGCCTGTTTTTCAAGGATCTGGCCATCGACTTGAACGGCCATAAACTGACGTTGCTTGCGCCGGACGGAGACTCCAAATATCCGACAACGGTGACCGACACTTCGGCGGGCGGGCAGCTCGTCCTTGAGGTTCCCGAAGGGGCGACGTTCAACAACACGGCGCTGTCGCTCGGGGGCGCGTTGCAACTCGTGAAGACGGGCGCGGGCCGGATGGTGGCGGCTTGTTATCCGCAGACCTACGAAGGCGGTACGTGCGTCGCGGCCGGCACCCTGCAGCTTTTCAACGATTCGGTTGCCGACAGCAGCACCTACTCGCCCGCGCAGGCCTCGCACCCGGGCGTACTCGGCGTTGCGGGAACGACCGTGCGCGTAGAAGAGGGCGCGACGTTCGACATCAACGGCGTCTATGACATGAAACTCTATTCGTTCGTGGCAAATGGCGGTACGTTCATCAACAGCAAGAAACAGACCAAGTATTCGTGGGGCGGATTTGGGCCGCTCGTATTGGAAGCGGATTCGCGGTTCGAACTTGCGAATTCCACGGTGGTCTCGGCGGCGGCCGGTGTCGCCTTCGATTTGAACGGCCACACGCTGACGGTGGACATTGCCGAGGGAATGAACTTCTACCGCAAAGACGTGGCTGTTTCAAATGGCACGGTCGTCGTCACGGGCGGCGGCTGGCTCGACATCAATACAAACCCGTTCGACATGACGACGGTGACGCTCGATTTGGCCTCTCCTGTCGTTCTCAATAGTGATGTCAATATCTCCAATCTCATCACGCGCTATACGGGAACGCTCGTGAACCACGCGAAATCCATCCATGTCTTCGGCTCGTTCAAGCCGATGGTTGATCGTTTCCCTCCCGTAACCATGCATGAGGGCGCCACGCTCGACCTCTCGGAGCGGGAGGGCGCTTGGCGCGTCGATTCGGCTTTCGGCAATACGCTCGCCTACGATGCCAACGCCACGCACATCGTCATCGACATCGGTTCGCGCCAGCCAGCGGAGGCGGAACAGCTCGTGGCCTGGACGTCCATTCCGTCGGGGGTGTCGTTCTCGCTCAAGGGCGAACATGTGACGTTGAGCGATTCGTTGAGCGTGGTGCAGAGCGGCATCTTCTTCAACGTGCCGCCGGATTCGCGCGTGGTCGTATCGGCCACCTGGACGGGTGCCGCCGGCGACAACGCCGTGACCAACGCCGCGAATTGGACCTGCTGGAACGCGCGCGGCAATCCGGTGCCCAATGGCGTACCGGGATCGGTCGCGATCGTCACGCTCGGCGGGAGCGTGGGCTTACCGGGTACGCTTCTTGGCGCGCACCTCTGGCAGTACTTCACGATCAACAGCTGCTCGCTTGCGGGCGATTGCGACTGGACGGAACTCGGCGCGTACACCGACTACATCGCCGCGAATGCGACGATCGACCTGCGTGGCCACAAGCTCTTCGTGGCGGCGCCGTCGGGTACGGCGTCGAAGGCCCTCACGGTGACGGACTCTACGGCGGACGCCACAGCCCCCGGCGAATTCCATTTCAACGTCGCCACCAATGCGACGTTCACGAACACGGGCACGAAGTTCACGGGCAATCTGAAGCTCGTGAAGGAAGGTCCGGGCCTCTACATGTCGCAGCTCTTCACCCACTCGTACACGGGTGGCACCTTGCTGAGCGAAGGGTCGTTGAAACTCTACAACGACGGTACGGCGGACAGTTCGAACTATGCGTTTGGTCAAACGAAGAATCCGTATCCGCTCGGGGCGCATAATTCCACCGTCACCATAGAAGCGGGAACGACCTTCGACATCAACGGCATCTACGATCTTGCGAAGGACAAGTTCGTCCTTGCCGGCGGCACGATCATCAACAGCAAGCAGCAGACCAAGAGCTCTTGGGGCGCACTGGGCAATGTCTCGCTCACGGCGGATTCCTTCGTCAAGGTCGGCAATTCGTTGGTCCTCAATACGGCCGCGTTCGATCTCGGCGGGCACCTGCTTGACGTGGAGATCGCCAGTGGTAAGATCCTCTACTTCGGAACGGTGCTCGGCGCCCTCTCGAACGGCACTTTCCGGACGTCCTCTGCGGGGACGCTCCAGGTCGCCGGCGCCGTCGATGCGCGCACGGTCGACTTCGAAGTCGAGAGCCCGCTCAACATCGGTGCGACGCTCGACGTGCACGACTACACGGCGAACTGCCTGACCGACTCCAATGCGGGTGCGGGGGCGCTGAACGTGTGGGGCACGTTCCGCCCGCTCGCCGCGAGCGGCACGAACGACTTCTTCTACGGCTGCACGATGCAGAACGGCTCGACGCTCGACCTCACGCGCCGCACGGACGTGTGGAAGTCGACGAGTACCTTCACGAGCGGCTCGAAGGAAGTCTCTTTCGCGGCGAACGCCACGATCAACGTGGATCTGACGGGACGCGAGATCGAGTTTACGGATGGTCTCATGCAGATCATCGCATGGGAGAATCCGCCGCCCGAAACGACCCAGTTCAAGCCCGATGCCGTCCAGCGCGCACACAGCCGCCGATTCATCAAGCGCACCGACGGCCTCTACCTCATGCGTTCGGGCCTCACCATCCTCTTCCGGTAAAGGAACGCCACCGATGAAACGAATGAACGATTTTCGGCACTTGGCCCGAATCGGCGCCCTGGCGGTTTGCGTCGGGGCGGCGCATGCGGGAGAAACGGTGCTGTGGCCGTCGGATGAAACGGTCATGCGCGCGCAGAGGGATTCGCAGATTGCGCCGCTCGCGTGTGGCGCTCTGGGCGTGACGACGGGCGTGAAGGATCGCTGGCCGGGCGTGCGGATGGATTTCGCATCGGGCGAAATGGATCTCTCCCGTTTCGGCCGCGTGACGATCGCGCTCAGCAACACGACGGATCGCGTGCGCACGATCCATCTCAGCGTGAAGGGTGTAACGCATCAGGGCCAGTCCCCGGGCGGCAGCGTAACGCTCTCGCCGCATACGGCGGGCGAAATCGTGTGTGCCTTGCAGAACATGCCGTGGGTCTTGGATATACCCATTCGATTCGACGGCATGCGGGGCCACCCCGCAACGAAGGGCGGCACGACCTTCGACCTGCGGCGCACGAACTCGTTCCACATCTTCTACAATCAGGACGGTACGACGAGCGGCTTCAGCGTGTCACGCGTGACGGCCTCCACGGAAGGCGTGAAGCAGAAGAAACTCGACGCGGCGACGTTCTTCCCGTTCGTGGACCGCTTCGGGCAGTTCAAGCACGACGACTGGCCGGGGAAGGTCCATTCCGAGGCGGAACTTGCCGCGACGAAGAGGAAGGAAGACGCCTGGCTCGCCGCGCATGCCACAAGCCCGATCCCCGAAAGCGACCGCTACGGCGGCTGGGCGGCGGGGCCGAAGCTGAAGGCGACGGGCTACTTCCGCACCGAGAAGGTGAAGGGCAAGTGGTGGTTCGTCGATCCGGAGGGGTGCCTCTTCTTCTCGCATGGCGTCGACTGCGTGAGCCTCGGAGCCGGCACGACGGGCATCACCTTCCGCGAGCGCTATTTCGAATGGCTGCCCGCGAAGGACGATCCCGTGTTCGGATCGATCTGGGGCCGCGTCACCGGGCCGGGCGCACACGGCTTCTATAAGGATCCTGCGCATCTGCCGTACGACACATTCTGCTTTACACGCGCGAACATGCGCCGGAAGTATGGCCCCCAGTGGCAGAACGAGTTCAAGGAGCGGGCGCATCGGCGCCTGCACGCCTGGGGCCTCAACACGATTGCGAACTGGAGCTGGGCCGATGTCGCCTTCATGGACCGCACGCCCTACACGCTGTGCCTTGGGACGGGGGGCACGCCCCGCCTGAAAGACTCGACGGGCTATTGGGGGGCGCTGCCCGATCCTTTTACGAAGGAATTCGAAGAGGTGTTCCGCAAGCGTGCGCGCGAGGCGGGGAAGCGGATGAAGAACGATCCGTGGTGCGTGGGTGTTTTCGTGGATAACGAACTTTCCTGGAATAGGGAACCGCGCATGGCGGACGTGGCGGAGCAGTATTTCTCCACGATCCGCCGCGTCCTTCGCGAAGAGCTGCCGAACCACCTCTACCTCGGCTGCCGCATCGCCTGGGGCACGGAGGTCATCTATCGCGCGGCCGCGCGCCATTGCGACGTGGTGAGCGTGAACAACTACGGCCGCAGATTCAATCGCCGTCTGCCGGCGGGAGCCGTCGACAAGCCGATGATCAACGGCGAATTCCATTTCGGCGCGCTTGACCGCGGCATGTTCCACACGGGCCTCGTGGGAACGCAGAACCAGGAGGAACGCGCCCAGTGCTATCGCAACTTCGTGAACGCCTGCCTCGACCATCCGCGCTTCATCGGCACGCACTGGTTCCAATGGCAGAACCAGGCCCTCACGGGCCGCTGCTACGACGGCGAAAACTACCAGATCGGCTTCCTCGACGTCACCGATACCCCCTATCCCGAACTCGTCAAGGCCGCGCGTGACATCGCCAAAACCATGTACCGCCGCCGCTACGGGAGGGAATGAGGTTCTTGGTGCGTGGTGTTTGGTACTTGGTGCGTTGCGGGTGGCGGGTTGCTTTCAATCCAACGCTTCACTTTGTCTTTCACCCACTCTTTGTTCATGATGAAAAACGAAATCAAAAGCGCGCCAATGACTACGAGAATCAAGAGGCACCCGAAACCACGAAAGCAACCGCTTCCGCCTTTCGTCCTTTTGGTTTCGTATCTGATACCCGTTCCCTTTATGCCGAAGGTTGATTTCGCCCCTTTGGAATTGATGTTGGCCGTACAACCTCCCCCACCCAGGGAAAGACTCGCGCCGTTCTTTCCAATGTTGATGTAAACACCTTTGAAAAGTCTTATTCTCTTTCTGAAAATAAATCCCATTGGGAGTTCTCCGCTATGAAGTAGATGATCGCTGAAGAGGGTGGAACACGAACGCCCGCACATTATAGCACATGGGCATGGAGGGCTTCAAGCCGAAGATTTGGGGGGATGGGGATTAGGTGTGTTTTCGGGGGGTGTGGTTGGTTTCGGTTTTGTAGAATTTTGAAAAGGCGGCGGCGGATTTGTAGCCGCAGAAATTGGCGACGGCGTCGAGTTTCATCTGGGGCTGCTGAAGGAGTTGTTGGGCCTTTTCAAGGCGAACGGTGCGAATGGCGGCGAGAATGGACTGTCCTGTGACAGATCTGAATTTGATTTCGGCCATCCGGCGTGAACCGGGGAAGAGTTTTAATACCTCGCGCGCCGTCAGGCCGTTGCAGGCGTCGCGGCGGATGCGTTCAAGTGCGCGTTCAACGACTTTGAACGTCGCGTCAAGACGCAGCGACGAGGCGCGACGGATGAGTTTGACAGGCTGGTAGATGGTTTGAATGGGCGGATGTTGGGGATCTGCCATCAGCGTGGCCAGCGTTTCGGCGGCAAGGCGTCCCGCCTGCGGTAGATTGACGTCGACACTTGAAAGGGTGGGGGTGGTGTTTTCACAGACATCTTCCTCGTTGTTGTTCGAGACGACGGAGACATCCTGGGGAACGGCAAGCTTGGCCAGGCGGCAGGCTTCAAGCACATCGACGCCGACGGGATCGCACACGGTGAAAATGCCGACGGGATGAGGAAGCGCCTTGAGCCAACGCGCAAGCGCCAGAAGACGGAGACGCCGGTTGCGCGTCTTCGGCGTTGGGAAAATGGAAAACGACTTGCCGTTGATGGACATAATGTCCGAGAAGGCATTTGCGTACTCGTCGCTCCAGGCGGCGGGTTCATGCCAGGGCACAAAGGCTGAATAGTGCAAATTGAGCTGAAGCAGTTCCCGCAATGCGAGTTCGGTCGCCGCGCGTGCATCGAGACAAACGAAAGAATCAGACGGCGTGAGCTTGGTCAGCGGACGGCCCAGATAGACGACGGGTCTAGGGCCGAAGGTCGTAGACGGTAGGTTGTTTGCGGTTGCAATGCAACTGACGGTGACACCGTCCGGTCGCCAGAAGTCAATGATCTTTTGTGCTTCAACGGCAGTATGCACGGGACCGACCATCTGAACGTTCCAGCCCTGTGCTTTGGCGACGGCGCTGAACCCCTCGAGCTTATGCCGTTCGGCAGACGAGTCCGGACACTTGAAGAGAACGATCGTTTTCATGGCACAAGTATAGCAGAATACGGATGATTGCGCAAACGATAAATAACTTTATTCGCAAACGATAATCATAAAACTGGCATTCGTAGTATAATCTGAATATGGAAACGGGGCGTTTGTCTCGTGGAGTTGAGGTGTTGACGGGATTCACGCAAAAAAGGTTGGAGAATTCAGATGAAAGCATTAAGCATTCTTCTTTCCGCCTCTCTGGTGGGCGGAGGCGTTTGGGCGGCGGGCGAGAACCTGCTCGTCAATCCGGGCTTTGAGGAATCGTCCTGTCCGTCGAGTTCCAACAAGGGGGCTTGGGGGTGGTACAAGGATGGCGCCATTGTGACACCCGGCTGGCGGGGCGGCGGTAACGCGGGGATTTCCAAAAGCAGCGATACGACATGGTTGCCGAATGGTTCAGGAACATGGACGGCCTATATCCAGCGCTATAAACCCTGGGGGGCCGGTCTTAATAGCTACATCGAGCAGACCGTACATGTTTCCCAGTTCGGCACCTACGAGTTCTCGTTCACTTCGGCTTTGCGTACAAAATACGCGGCGTGCCAGATCGGGTTCAGCGTGAACGACGGTACGACAACGACTGAATACGATCCTGTCACCTGTTCAGACCAGACATTTGTTCGTCACACCTATCGGGTGATGCTTGAAGCCAACCGCGACTACACTTTCCGTTTGCACGGATTCGACTCGGACATTGACGACACAACGGCGATGATCGACGACTGCGAACTCGTTTACCTGGGCGATCTGTCTACGCCGTTCACGGCGACGTGGACGGGCGCGAAAGGTACGGTGGATCTGCAGGACGGCGGCAATTGGGACTGCTACGACTTCCTGGGCGGGAAGATGGAGGCGACGGTGGTTCCGCTTGCGGAAACGACATCGGTGACGATTCCCGAAACGAGCAATTTCACCTGCCCGGCCGGCGCGGCGAACGTCTGGCGGGAAATCGTTTTCGACGGAACCCGGCTGCAGGCGTCTAACGATCTGTCGGGGCTCGACTTCTCGCGTGCCAAGGGTACGCTTGACCTGAATGGGCGTGGGCTGGTTTTGACTGAGGCGGCCGGCGTTGCCTATTCGCGCGAACTGACGGTGCAGAACAGTGCCGCAGGCGAACCCGTGGTGGTGCGTTTTACCATTGGCGCGGGCGCGGTGGTGACGAACAACGCACTCGCCGTTCGCGGGAATGCCGTTCTTGCCAAGGATGGTGCGGGCGTCTTGCAGTGGGGTGGCACGGCGCGCGTGGCAAGTGAAGTGCCGATTGCGATTACGGAGGGCGCCTTCCGCCTGGGCGAGAAGATGGTGGCCGACATCTTCGGCAGCAGCGGAACTTTGACGGTGAGCGGCACGGGACAACTCGACCAGAATGGACAAAGCGAGGGAACCCCGCTGGCGGGGCGTGAGATTCGCTTTGAGGGCGAGGGGCCTGATGGGACGGGTGCCTTGGCCAACCGCGGAATGAATCTGATGAATAATAATTTGATGAATAATGTGCCCAGTTACATTTGGAATAACTGTGTCATGACAGGCGATGCGACAATTGGCGGAAATTCCCGTTTCGAGGTTCGTTTGGCGGAATCGGGGATTTCCGGGGAAGACTACACGCTCACGATCAAGAATCAATACGCGGTGGTTTTGTGTAGTACGAATACCTATCTGCGGGTGAAAAAGCTCCACATCTCGGACGGTGGTGTGTATGCGCCCTGTCTCGAAAGTGCGAGCTATTCAACTTTTCAGGAAATTCCGGAGGGCATTCTATTGACGAATGGCGGTTGCTTTGAACCCTGGGCAAATCGGGGGATGGTGTACGATTTGTCTATGCCGGTTGTCGTTGGTGCGGGCGGCGGGTTCATCGGGGGATTTTATCACGTTGATGATACAGCTCCCACGAGAGGCGATTACTTCCTGCATGGAAGCGTTGTGGTGTGTGCAGGATCAATGCTTGAATTGGGCTACCTTGGCGGTTGGTATGCGGCGATTACGAACGAGGTTGGCGCGACGATCAGCATCACCAACGCCACAACGTATGCGCGCGCAGTTGGTGTCTTTGCAAATGCAGGTACCGTTGTACACGCTGCCGGCGAACTTTCATTTGGCTCTCCCACGGCGGCTACGCAAGGGTGTGCGTTGACGAATGACGGAACCATTCGTACGACGGGCGGCACTTTCCTCTTCAACGCGGCGAGTACGATCAGCGGTTCGGGTGCCCTTGAACTCGCCGGCGCGCAGGCGACGCTCGCGGGTTCCTTTGCGGGCTATGCAGGCACGGTGCGCATCGCCGGCGGTACGGTGTCGCTGTCGCAGCCGGCGACTCTCGCGTCGACGCTCGTTCTCGCCGATGGACAGGTGACGACGGACCTTTCTTCCTTCCGCGGTACAGCGGTCTTCGACCTTGCGGCGAAGACGGGGCTCTTTGACATTTCGGGTCTCGGCTGGCATACGTTGAAGGACATTCCCGTGACAGTGAACCTCGCCGGCCGTACGCTGGCGTTCGGCGAAAAGCTGCTTGCGTGGCGTTCGGATGAACAGCCCGCCGTGACATTTGCGGCCGATGCCGAGACGGCGGTTGCGGGCGTGCCGCTCGTCGCAACGCCGACGGGGCTCTTCTACGGCGCCGATCCGGCTTCGACGGTCGTCGATCAGGCGCGTTGGACCGGGGAGGCGAACGATGGCGATTTGACGAACCCGCAGAACTGGTCCTGCCTGAATGCCGCAGGGGCGACTGTGACGGATGGTTTGCCCGGACCGGCGGCGACGGTGTTTCTCTCACACGGGGTCAAGTTGGACATTCCGCCGGAACAGCCGCTTTCATGCGCGCGGCTCGAAATGACGGATTGCACGCTCATGGCGGACTGCGATTGGCGGGGGCTCGACCTCAATGCGATTCCCGCAGGTGCCGTGTTGGACTTGCGAGGCCATAAACTGCTAGTTGCGCACGACAGCACGGTACTCGCGACATCCTTCACGGTGACGGATACGCAAATGGTCAACTACATCAAGAACGGCAGTTTCGAAGAACAGACCGTCATTTCCGTCAACGGTGGCGCGTGGGGACGGTCGGGGCAGGTGACGACGGCCAACTGGACCTTCGGCAATCAAGGCGGCGGACTTTCGAACGCGAACACCACGTGGACGAGGACGGTTTGCGACGGCTCCTATTATGGTATCCTGCAGGTGTGGGACGACATGGGCGCGGCGAAGGAGACGTGGATTGCACAGCGGGTCACGGTGCCGTCCGACGGACTCTACCGTCTCGCGTTTGCCAACATGTCTCGGCCGCAGTATTCAAAAGTACTGCAGATACAGGTGCTGGTGGATGGTGTGGACAAGGCGCTGATCGCACCGCTCAGCAATTCGACGTGGGACGAAATGGTGTGCTGGCTCGACCTGACGGCCGGCGAACACGAGATTCGTTTCGTCGGCGTGAGGCCGGCGACGAGCGGCGATTACGCGGCGTTTATCGATCGGGTGACGCTGACGCGGGCGACGGATGTGGGCGAATTGCACCTCGAAGTGCCGGCTGGGGCGAATTTCGTCAATGACAAGATCGTGCTCGCGGGGAATCTCCGTTTCGTCAAAGACGGTGCGGGTACGTTGACGGTCGCGCGGAACAATCAGGAATATACGGGTGGAACCGAAATCGCCGAAGGCGCGATCGTGATGGCGGGTACGCCTTCGACCTGGCCGTTGGGCGGGAATGGCATCAAACGTGCCGGGGCGGCGCTCGTCAAGTTGGATCCCGAGACGGTGCTGGACCTGAACGGCAAGACGGGCTGGGGGTACACGACGATTGATTTCGCGGGCGGCAAGGTACGCGGAGCCACCACCCAGTTCAATGCCGATTGGCGCGTGTCGGCGAATTCGGCTTTGGAGACGACGGGAGCGATGACCGCCTATCTTAATACGGGTGTCGATTTGAATCAACAGACAGTGAAGATTGACATTGCCAATGCCAAAACATTGACGGTCGACTGGAGCGGACTGTCCAACGGGCGGCTCGACATCGCCTCAGGCGGTTGGTTCGCCGTGTCGAAGGCGCTCGACGCACGGACGGTGGATTTGCGCATGAATGCCGCGCTCAATTTGGCGGCGGCGTTGGATGTGCGTGATTACCTGGCCGTGTATAACGCGAACTACAATCAGGGGACGGCGGCGCTGAACGTGTGGGGACGGTTTACGCCGACGGTGGCCTACTTCTATGGTTGCACGCTGCAGAACGGCGCTGTGCTGGATCTTACGCAGTGGGATGGGGTGTGGTCGACAACCTCTCTTTTCAAGGACGGGGCAAAGACGGTGACCTTTGCCGACGAGGCGAGGATTACGGTCGATTTGGGGACGCGCCAGGTCGGAAAGGGCGGGCAGATTGTCGCGTGGGATCTCGCACCGGCGAATCTCGCGGGGTTGAGATTCAAACTGGCGGCACCTCGTCAGGGGTGGCTGGAGGTCAAGCCGGAGGGCATCTACTATCGAAGCGGAATGACGTTGATTGTTCGTTGATGTTCTTGGGTGTCGGTCCTCGACTTTGTCCGAGGAGGCAAGAATTTAAAGTGAAAGGAAATCGAGAGATGAGGAAGTTGATGTTGGTGTGCCCGCTGGTGGCGGCTTGTGCGATGATGGCGGCGGCAGGCGAGAACCTGCTCGTCAATCCTGGCTTTGAGGAATCGTCGTGTCCGTCGAGTTCCAACGAAGGGAACTGGGGGTGGTTCAAGGACGGTGCGGTGGCGACGAAGGGCTGGAAGGGCGGCGGCAACGCAGGGCTCGCGAAGGCCGGTTCGACGACGTGGAAGAAGACGCGCGCGGGCAACTGGACGGCGTATATTCAGCGCTATCGGCCGTGGGGGGCGGGTTCGAACAGTTTCCTTGAACAGACGGTCAAGACGCCGGTCGACGGCGTGTATGAATTCGCGTGCGACCTTGCGATGCGCGAGGGGTTCGAGGCGGGGTGGCTCGGCTTTTCCGTGAGCGACGGCCAGACGACGCGCGAATACGAGGCGATGCGGTATTCGTCGATAGACTATAAGCGGGCCGTGTGGCGCGTGATACTGAAGGGCGGCGTCGACTACACGCTGCGGTTGCACCAGTTCGACGGACTTGAAAAGGACACGACGGCGTTGGTTGACAATTGTTCCTTCACGTACTGTGGCGCGCACGCGCTGCCGAAGGGGCTCGCGACGCCGACGATCCATGTGACGGACCTGTTCCGTCCGCACGACGACCCGGACGACCATTGGGATCTCGCAACGGAATTTGCCCTCGCGAAGATCGGCGTGATCGATCTGCGGGGCGTCATTGGCGACTATCCGTCCACGGCGGTGCGCAAGCGGGTCATCCAGCCGGACATCACGGCCGTCGCACAGTTGAACTGGATTACGGGTCTTGGCGTGGCGATGGGGGTTGGACAGCCGGATTGGGGACAACCGTTGCGTTCGGGTCTCACGCTCTTGAAGCGGACGCTCGAAGAAGCGAAGGAGCCCGTGGCCCTACACGTCATCGGTTCGTGCAAGGATGTCGCCGAGGCGGGCCGGCTCTGGCCCGAGCTCTTCAAGGCGAAGGTGAAGGGCATCTACCTTAATGCGGGCTCGGCGGTCCAGACGAAGCACCTCGAGTGGAATGTCAACCTCGACCCCAAGCCGTATGCGACGATGTTCAAGCTGCCGTGCCCGATCTACTGGATGCCGTGTTTCGACACGCTCGGCAAGATGGGCGGCACCCACGGTACCTGGTGGAAGTTCCGGATGTCGCGCGCGTTCGCGCAGATGCGCCCGCCGGTGAAGAACTTCTTCAACGGCATGTTCGCGAAGCGCAATCCGTCCGACTGGCTCACCTTCCTCGACGCACCCGTCGACCAAGCGGCGCTCGACAAGACGGGCAAGCAGCTGCGCAACATGTGGTGCACGGCGGGTTTCCTGCATGCGGGCGGACTGACGGTGTGGAAGGACGGTACGATCGCGAAGCTCGGCGAGGCGCCCGAAAAGGAAGTCTTCCGCTTCATCCCGGTGACGGTGGCCTGTAGCGATGACGGGCGTACCGCGTGGCAGCCGGCGGCGCAGGCCGGGACGCGCTTCATCTTCGAAATCACAGATGAGAAGGCCTATCCCGAAGCGATGGTGAAGGCTCTCGCCGAGTTGATGTTTGCCCTTTGATCTCATTCCGTAACTGTACAGTCGGCGACTGTACAGTTTGGCGTACTATAGGGGATTTTAGGATGATGGACCTCGACACCTATCTTGAAGTCGGCGAGCCGGGCACGAAGAAAATTGCATGGGGACAGACCCCGTGAAGAAATTGCATGGGGACAGACCCCGTGAAGAACTTGAAAATCGGCAGCACGCCAGGCCGTCTGGAGCCGCAAAACCACGGAATGCGCGGAAACTCGCTTCGCGGGACGCGGAAGGCAGTTTGAAAAATCATCCTTCGGGCCCGGCACTGGCTATCCTCCCGCCTCCCATGGATTTCGGGCGAAGGGCCGATGGATGTGCGAAGCGAAAATTTCCAATCGCCTTCCGCGTCCGGCGGAGCCGGTTTCCGTGAGATCAGTGGTTTAAAATCAATTGGGGACTGTCCCCCAAAATTCGCTAAATCCCCTGGGGACAAATCCCCTGGGGACAGACCCCGTGCTGGGGATCAAGATTTCGGTTTAACACCGTTCCGCTCCGAAATCTTCGCTTTGTCGGGCGGTTGAACGGACGATGGGATGGGGGAACGGAATTTCCCCATCGCCTTTCCGCGTCCGATGGA